>DANW01000020.1:646-14754 GCA_002501605.1 Euryarchaeota archaeon UBA28 | reverse complement strand
GCCCCACTGGGAATTGCTCACGTCATCAAGATAGGGGTCTGTGATTATTGCCTACATAGAATCAGTGGCAGGAAGACCCAGTCCCAAGGTTTTGAAGGAGGCGCCGAATTGAGAAGCGAGGCCCATGCGAGAGATTCTGAGCTTTCAAGGCCACAAATACCCGAAATATGTCCGCTCTGTGAGAACCTATTCGATGATGTTGGAAATATCGCCGAAAGAATAACTGAGTCATTAAATGGGATAGAATTCAAAACTATGCAACTCGGAATCCACCTACCCAAGGATCTCCTTCAGAGTGAAGACACGATTAGGACTAAACATGGCTCACAAGGATCAAGACCACTCAAGACATCCTTCGCAACGGCTATTCAAAATGAGATGTTACTAAACTCACCTGGTATATCATTCGTCAAGGACTATCCCGATATCATGGTAACAGTTGACACCCTTACTCTAAGAGTGGACACTGATGTTCGACCGGTTTTCATTTATGGGAGATATGAGAAGCTGGTCAGAGGAATACCCCAGACCAGATGGCCATGTCGTTCCTGCAGAGGACGAGGGGATGGATGTGAAAGCTGTGAGGGAACAGGACTTCAGTACAGTGAATCTGTTCAGGACATAATTGGAGAACCAGTAAAGCAAATTCTGGGGGCCTTAGACACATCATTCCATGGAATGGGGAGGGAGGACATAGATGTTAGGTGCCTAGGATCTGGAAGGCCTTTCGTCTTGGAAATAAAGAATCCCAGATTGAGGGAATTCGAACTATCTGAAATAGAGAAAAAAATAAACTCAAATGAACCAGAAAAGGTGAGGGTAAACTCACTCAAATGGTGTACTAAGAAGGATGTAAGTAGGGTGAAGGAGACCAGGTCTGAGAAATCCTATACTATCAGATTCAAGATCGATAATCCGATATCTGAGCAGGAAGCAGTCAAATCAATAGAGGCCCTTTCAGGTGTCACTCTTGAGCAGGAGACTCCAAAGAGAGTCTCTCACAGGAGAGCAGCAAAGACAAGGAAAAGAAGAGTCACTTCAATATCAAATATATTAGTTGAAGAAGATGAGATTCAGTTCTCTCTCCGGTGTGAAGCCGGAACCTACGTGAAAGAGCTGGTTCATTCCGATGAGGGCCGTACTACCCCATCTGTCAGCTCTGTCATTGAAAGAGAATGCGTGGTATTGTGGCTGGATGTGGATGAAATACACGCTGATTGACAAATATAACAATCCGACGCACTTAATAATACGCCTTTGGTCGAGCGCTTCCACGACCTAGGTCGAAGGTGGTAGAATGGCAACGAGAACCCATGGTACTAGACAGGGAACGAGGTCAATCCTCAAGAAGAAGAAGACGCAGAAAGGAAGACTCTTCATCAACCGCGCTCTTCACCCGTACAAGGAAGGCGACAAGGTATCAATCGTTCTTGACGGGTCACAACAAAAGGGAATGCCACACAGGAGATTCCATGGATTGACGGGCTCTATAGTCAAGTCTCAAGGGAACGCTTTCGTAGTCAGTGTTGTGCAAGGAAATATGCGAAAGACAGTCGTGGCCAGACCTGAGCACCTGAGGCCAGCATAGGAGTGATTTCATGTCGAACCGAGAATTCATAGATTTTTCAACAGTAAGGGATCTTCTAGAGGCAGCGAACGAAAGAAGGGGCGAACTGTCCTACGAGCAGATGATGGCATTGCAACACGCAACTTGGGCAGCTAGCACCAATAGAGGCGGAATAAAGACTGATCCGGAAGTTTTCGCAAAACTCTTCTCCAAGCTCATGGAGAATGATAAGCTAGCCGAAAATCCCGATATCTGTGCTAAAATAGCAGAACTTACTCCAATGGATGTTTCTGGAGTCAGAGTGATTATTGCGAGTAAGAGAGTTCCTATGGACACATCTGAGATTGAGGAAATCATCGAAATCGTCAGACAAAATGTCCTCTGAACGTTATTTTCAGCCTCTGTTCATCGACTAAACCATTGATGAGGGGGAACCCCTTCCACTAATTGAGAAATATGCCCGCCGAAGGACCAATCGGTAACAAATTACCCGATGAAGATCGTCTTTCTGGTGAGACGTCAGTGTTAGTACTAGATATCCTTGATAGGAATCCCTCAGGATTCGAGCTTCAGGGACTTTCATCTCCCTCAATGTACCTAGTTAGAGCAAGAATAGATGATGACAAAATCAACTCACCCGGTGTCAATATTGAAACAAATTCCGGATCTATAGGGGCACTGTCTGAGATTAGATTCAAGGATTTGACGGCGCAATCTTCGTCATCAATCATCGATGCTGTCCTAGATTCAGTTAACTCAGATCCTGATAGACATTTAGGATTCTACAATAGGGCAAATAACCTCTCATTGAAATATCACGCCTTTCAACTCCTTCCGGGAATAGGGAACTCTAAAGCTATGCAAATGGTAAAGGAAAGAGGAGGTTCAGGATGGTCAGATTTTGGTCAAATAGACAAATCCTGTGGCATAGATTCAGCCAAGCTCCTCGCGGAGAGATATGTTGGAGAGATGCAGGACCCTTCAGAATCTCCAAGTCTGTTGGAACTTCTAGTCCGCTCCGGGATTTAGAAGGAGGAATCTTCTTGGAAAATCTGGATGCTAGGATGCTAGTCGACTTACTTAGGGACAGGATAAGCCCAGATAGGAATTTGGGACAACACTTTATTCTTGATGAGAAAGTTATTTTTGAAGCCGTCTCAATGTGCAATGACATAGACAGAGAAGTAACTAAAGAATCACATGTTCTTGAAATCGGCCCGGGACCTGGCTCACTTACTCTAGAAATACTCAAAACAGGTGCGAGGGTAACCGCCCTTGAGATTGATCAGCAGGCAGTAATACACCTTGGGAGGGTATTCACCGGACTGGAACAAAGACTTTCGGTATCCCATGTTGATGCACTGTTGGCCGAATGGCCAAAAGACATAACACATGTAATCGCGAACATTCCTTATGGTATCTCAAGCCCTATTCTAGATAGAATTCAGACTCATCATCAGAAAAATCCATTCGAGGCAGTGGTCCTGTTAGTCCAAGAAGAGTTCTCGGAGAGAATGTCAATGAATGGTGGACCACGGAGTATTGGGCCACTGGGACTATCTCTTTGGATGGACTTCGATATCCACACAGGTTCGAAGGTCCATCCTGGAGCATTTTCTCCTCCTCCCAGAGTGAACTCAAGACTGATCATGTTGGAGCCTAGAAATGGAGAACCAAGGGTAACTGACAGGAGACTCTTCAAAATGATCACAAAACACTGTTTTGCGAATAGAAGGAGAAAGATGCGTACCTTACTTTCCAAGCCACCTAAAAGGATTAGCAGGATTAAGGGCTGGCACAAGTCTAGGTGGGAGGAAGCGATTGTACAAGTTTCCAGTAATCCAGTTGATGGAATGAGGGATGGCTGGCTCGAATTCAGACCAGATGACTTGTTAATCGAGGAATGGCCGTCTCTATGCGATTACTTCTGTTCATTGAACCAAGAAAATTGATACTCTAGTCATCGCCTTGATATCTCTCCCCCCTCTCGGGTGGGCACGGCCTGTTACCAGTCCCGTAGGCATTTGAGGTCAAAACAATGGCAAAGAAGGACACTTATTTGGCTCTCTTGAGGAGAGGAATCGATGAGAATACAGCTCAGATTCTATCTGATGGAGGCATCAAGGTCGGAGACCTAAAGAAAATGGACGAAGACACCCTGATGAACAATTACGGGTTGAAGAAAGATATAGCTACATCAGTAATCGAAGCCGTAAAGTCTGGTCCCAGAACATCCAGTAAGCAGAGATTCCTAGCAGATGTTCTGTCCAAGGATGGACAAGAGAAAGTGGACAAGATCGAGGAGCAGAGATTCAAGCGTGAGCAGAAGGATTTGCTGGCTGAATTACTGGAGAAGAAAGAGCAACTGAGGATGGCCAGAGTAGAGGCCTTCAGAAACAAGAAGCTTGTTATGAACCGACTAGGAAAAACAATCGAGTTGATTGTGAAGCTCGAAAATACATTCGATGACGAATCAAAGGATGAGCAACGCTCCAAGATAAGGGACCAATTAGAGACAAGGGGCCTCGAGGCTGCTAGGGATCATGAAATGCTGGAGCTAGTTGGAACCCCTCAGGATATAGTCGACTTCAGGAGAAAAGTAGCACCTGTGTTATGCATGTATGCATGCCCCAGCTGTGGAGAGGAGATGGATCCTAGGGGAGGTAATCTAATGGATGATATGTCAGACTACGTTTTCATCTGTTGGGAGTGTGAAGAAGAATTCAGATCCCCCATGGCAGAATCAGTGGAACATCAGCTTTCAAATGGTTCTAGAATCTCCATCAATCCTAGAATTAAGCCAAGATTACCTGTCGTCAAGCCACCCAAGAAAATCGATGAATCATCAGTTGTTGAGCTAATGATGAGGGACCTAGAGTCAACAGGGGCTTCCGCAGAAGAGCTCGAGGCGGCAGTAGAATCAAGCAAGCTTTCAGGTGGATTAATGGACATAGATGATTGGATAGACCAGACTTTGGCGGCCAAGGGATACATCCAGGCACAAGAGGATCGTGAAGATTTCATAATCGCTACGGGGGCTGGTGCGACCAAATTTAACAAGTGGATGAAGAAAGCTGGTTTGCGCTTCAATAAGCAGACTGGCAGGTGGTCCAGAGGCGACTTCTGAGGAATCGCATGACCGGTGAAACACTGTCAATTAGAGTTTTCAGAGCAAAGTCTGAGATCGTCAATACAACAATTATTGAAAATCGTGCTATTTTGGATCTAGCTGAGGATGCAGGGTTAGAAATCCCGAGAAATCGTACTTCAGGGACATGTGGGACCTCTATCGTCAGCCTGACTAGTGGGACTGTCCCAATTCCGGACGAGATACTCCCCGGTCTTGATGAGTACTTGAATAACGAGGGAGGGATACTTTCTTGCTGCCTATTCCCGACTACATCGTGTGAAATTGATATCACTCCTCCAATTTAGGTGAAAGAATGGCTGATTTCACAGATACTAGGTTTCTGGCCTTCTTGATATTCGATGTGGTAGCATTATCAATCGCCATCTGGTGGATTTCAAGGAAGCTGAAGTCAAAGCTACAGGAAGTAGAGGATAGAAAGAGCAGGAAGAGAAATTGAACCCAAGCCCCTCATTCATTCACCGCAGCTGTCCACCTATCAGAATGAGGAATTCCAACAACCTCTATGTGACAGGCAAGAACACCACTCTGACCGCCAATTAACTCCCTCAGAGAAATCAGGTCATCAATGCAGCAAGGACAATGTGGGTGCGTAGGCTGAATCCATAATTGTACAATCCCCGACTCATCTACGTCGACCCCTCTTAGAATCGACTCATCTGTCATCTCCTTTCCGTGGGGTTCCTTCCTCCCCCGGAGTACTCTGGCAACTCTCCTCTGTGCGACTTCTCGTGCCTTTGTCATCTTACCACTCCGTGTAAACTGGGAAGGAATCACCCGCAGTCAGGCACTCCATTCCTTCAGAGGATCTGAACCATGTATCTTCGTTCCCAATCGATCCTTCTGGGTGGATAACCTTGGGCTCAACAGCCATCGTCCCGCGTTTGGGCAATGGCCTATCGAAGCCTTTAGCTACAACAGGAGTCTCATCAAGCTCTAGTCCAACTGAATGCCCAAGGAAGCTAGACTGATCACTCCCCATCCCCATTAGATTCTCAGAGTGACCCATTTCACTGGCAAGAGAGTAACCAATTTCCCATGCCTTTGAGCAATTATCTCCCTTCCCCAGTGAGGAAACCACCGCTTTCCGTACCTCAACCATGTCATCTAACCTAGAATGCCAAAGCTCACTAATATTTCCGGCACTGAAAATTCTCGTACAATCAGATACATACCCCCTGTGGAGGTGGACGATATCGACTAACACCGGCTCATTCTCCCTAATTTTTCTGAAACCAGCTCCAAGGGATGAGATTGGGCTGGCACCAAGTCCGCCAATGGCAGAGTCGAAATATGAAGGGACAGAACCCGCCGGACCAGAGGCGATGACAACTCTATCGCAGTCCATAGGCCATTTTCTCATCCTTATCCTACCTCCAAAACCCAAATCCCTACTAATACTGTCTGCAACAGATGCAATCTCAAGTTCGGTTCTGCCGAGCCCCCCGTAATCCTCAACAGCTTGGAACATTCTCTTGTTTATGTCCCCACTCTTCTTTAGCATCTCAATCTCCCACTTCGATTTCTCTTCTCTAAGGGAATACAGTATTTGCGTACAGTCCCTAATATCCCCCTCCATCAAGGATATCTTGTTGTTAATGAATGACCATCTTTCCATTGGAACCTTACCCAGAAGCATCGCAGGTTTTTCTGTATTGCCGCATCTTCTCAAAGAATCTTCTAGCTCACTCATTCTGGGCTGTTTTGTTATTTGATGAGGAGAGGCACTTCCACCAGATTCATACTTGGCCCTATCAAGTGATCGCCTGACCCAATGAGTATTTTCAATACCAGAACCATCCGCCCCAACCAAGAAGATCCCATTCTGCCTACCTCCAGTTAGCCAGTACAGCTCTACTGGATCGTCGATCATAGCGCTCTTGATTCCATTTTCAGCAAGAGCTTTTGAGAGCCTTTCTTGGCGGTTTGATAACTCAGAGACAGGAACTCTCCAATCCTGGCCATCCGGGCCGGATATCGAACCAACGTCCCACTCCATGTGCCTCTTCCGGGCCCCCTCATCAAAGGTATTTGGGATGATGAACATGAAGTTGAACCCCAATGGCCATAGGTGAGAGTGCTCTGGGACCCAATGTGACAGGAGTTCTGTCGCTTGATGATGTCTCCCTGAACGGTAAGGTTGTACTGCTTAGGGTGGATGTTAATTCCCCGATGAATCCGGAGAACATGGAATTCCTGGATGATCGTAGATTCACTGAATTTCTGCCCACTCTAGATGACTTGTCTTCGTCTAAGGTTGTGATTATTTCTCATCAGTCAAGGCCTGGGAAGTTAGATTTCACATCAACGGAACCTCACTCCAAATTGCTGTCTAGACTAACAGGAAGGAAGGTTGATTTCGTTCCCGATGTCTGCGGAGAGACAGCAATTCAAGCCATAAAATCCATGAATGATGGAGATATCCTATTCCTAAATAATGTCAGAATGCTGGATGAAGAGAACACAATGAAAAAGGCAAGCCAACAAGAACTCGCCAAATCTGAGATCGTGAGAGAACTATCCTCAGTTGCAGACGCATACGTCACAGATGCATTCGCTACGGCTCACAGAAGCTCTCCATCACTCACTGGGTTTACTAATGAGATTCCCTGTATAGCTGGAAGATTGATGAAGAGAGAAATTAATGCTCTCTGGACCGCGGTTTATGACCCTCCTAGGCCATATGTAGCGATTTTAGGAGGAATCAAGTGCGATGACTCACTCAGAGTAGCAAGAAATCTAATTCAGAACGGCTCGATTGATAGAATCGCAATGGTTGGCGTGGTTGGAAATCTAATGCTGTGGGCATCGGGACATGACATAGGAGAAGGAAATAGAGAATTCATCAGAAATTCCCTGGGAGAAGCTTTCGAGGAAACTTGGCAAGACTCCCAAAAACTAGTATCCGAATATCGGTCCCTCCTTTTCCTTCCCTCTGATTTAGCCATAGAAGACGATGGTACAAGGAAGACCATAGGGCTTGATGATCTACCAACCAATTTTCCCATTTATGACATAGGCATAGACACTATGATGAGGCTGAGGCCCCTAATAATGGAAGCAAATTGCCTGCTTTGGAATGGCCCAGCATCCTACTTTGAGAAGTCAGAATTCGCATATGGGACGGTTGAGATAATGAATATGTTCACCGAGGCAACCGGAGTAACGATCGTAGGAGGTGGACACACAAGTGCTCTATTCAATCAGAGGGGGAAGTCAAATCAGGTTAGTCACAACAGCACTGGCGGAGGATCTGTGCTGACGATGCTTTCTGGTGGTATTATGCCAGTTTTTGAATCCCTAGAGGTCTCTGAAAATAAGTTCAGGCCACTTCTTCGGTCACTTGGAATTAGCAAGGAGTAACAATGGAGCCACTGGGGAGATTTGAACTCCCGGCCTTCTGATTACGAATCAGATGCTCTACCAGGCTAAGCTACAGTGGCTTCGGCACATCCAGATGACAGATGTGAATAAGAGAATCGGTTTCAGAGTCTGGCCATCAATCGTACTCATTTCACAGAAGCCGTAGACAACACTAAGTCTGGTACCTCGATGGGAGAACATGGATGAACAGCCCCAAGACGATGTTCCCAATTCCGGAACTTTGGAAGGAACAACAACCAACGCCCCACAACAAAACGATCAGAATGCCTTTGGACAGAACGTAGTTTACGTAAGACAGAAGTCACAAATCCCAAAGGTTTTCGGAGCTTTTATGATGATTTATGGGGTAATTGTTGGCTTGTTCGGAATCATAGGAGTTATTGGAACTGGGGGGGTAATCAGTGATTATGAAAACGCCGGAATAGAAATATCAGGACTCCAGACTGCTTGGTTCTACATCTCTGCAATCGGCAGTGGTCTCATTGTTTCAGGAGCCGTGGCATACGGAGGGTATGAGACTTTCAACTACAAGAGAAGAGGGGTCATGATAGGACTAGGAGCTGTTGCTTTTGGATTCATCTTGTCTCTCGGAGATACAGCCATTACAGGGGACATCGTTCAACAATTTTTAGACTCAACAGGCGAGGCCGAGGTAGAAGGATTGGGGGCACTTGTTGCTGGTGTTGGGGTCGTCATGTCTATCGTCTGCTCGGCAATATGCGGACTCTTGGTAGCTGTCCCACTACTCGCATCTGGTAACGATCTAGAATGAGACCATCCTGAACTAAGGTGAACTACCAAGGGCCACTTTGAAACTCACAGGCGGTGATATTCTGTGTTTTTTTTCACCAAATACATTGAGGGGTATAGAGAGGCAATGAGGAATATAGACGGGCTGAACACCTCACCTATTCTAAAACGAATAGGTAAGATTCTGACAACTCTGAAGTTATTGATGGATATGGGGATTATTATTGCACTTCTCGGTATAGTGTTATGGAAGCTCTCTGGTATTCTGTAGACTCAAGAAAGGTCTGCTCCTGGTATTAGCTTATTCAAATCCAACATATGTCCAATTCTTGAATCTACATCAGCGAGTATCATCTCTAGAGCTTTCCGACTCCGCCCCTCGGCCCTCATTACCAGTATCGGCTCTGTGTTACTTGGACGACAAAGATACCACCCATTCTCGTAACGAACCCTGATTCCATCCACCTCTGAATATTCCATATCAGAAAATGAATCTATAATTTCCCTCATTATATCATCTCTGTCACCATTTAGGGATATTTTTACTTCATCTGTCGAAGGATAATTTGGTAAATCATCGAATCTCTCAGAAAATTTCAATCCTCCCCTGCTAGGCGATGGGTCCCTGCCTACAATCTCTAGAAGTCTAGAAGCGTTGTAAATTGAGTCATCAAATCCTGGCCACCTGTCATTAAGGAAGAAATGTCCTGACATCTCTCCTGCCATAGGGGATAATGGATTATCCTTAAGTGTCTTTTTCATGAAGGAGTGACCCGTCCTAACCATCACGGGTATTCCTCCTGACTCCCTAATGCACTCTTCAAGTGCCATGCTACACTTGACATCATAGAAGACCCTTCTAGCCTCCTCTTCGGAATCCAAATCTACGGATGTCAACAGATCCTTGACAAATATCGACATTAGTCTGTCAGGATGGATGAAAAGCCCCTTTTCGTCAACAACACCGATTCTGTCTCCATCTCCATCCATTCCTATGCCGAACTCGCAACTATTTTCGATTACTGCTGAAGACAAGTCCGTCATATTCTCCTTCCTAGTCGGATCAGGAGGGTGATGGGGGAATGAACTGTCCCAAGTACAGTGTATGGGGATGACTTCCGCACCAATTCTTTCCAGAGCCTCCACAGCCAAAGGTCCGGGAACCGCGTTTCCGCAGTCCAGAGCAACTCTGACCCTCCTTTTGGGTTTTCCAGCATTCGACACTATGACATCAAGATATGAATCTTCGAACTCACTCATAGGAACAATACTTCCCTTCCCCTGCTTGAATTTCCCAGATTCCATAGTTCTCCGCAAATCCTGAATTTCTTCTCCGGCCACCGGAAGAGTACCTTTGCATATCTTGAAGCCGTTATACTCAGGTGGATTATGACTTGCGGTAATCATTACCGAGACATCCACATTAAGATCTATTGACGCTCTATATAGGACACCAGTGGTGGTGACTCCCAAATCCATCACATCGCATCCTGATTTGATTATGCCATTCAGGAACGACTCATGCAACTCTGGTCCCGAATCACGTATGTCCCTCCCTACAGCAATACATTTCGCACCAAAATGAGAAACTAAAGCCCTGCCTAATCCATTGGCAAAATCAGGGGTCAGCTCATCCCCATAGATGCCCCTGATGTCGTACGCCTTGAACACACTCACATACTTGGCCCCACGATTATACACCTAAGCGTTGCCGACTCTAGATGGTACTGGGCCTGTTTAGAGGCTCTTCTTTTACCGGAAGATGCACCAAAGATGAGAAAACTCCTACTGCTATCCCTATCCACCACACAGTTGTATAGCTTCCATACATGTCGTATAACACCCCTCCAAGATAGACGCCTACGAAACTACCCATTTGATGGGAGAAGAACACAATCCCATACAGTGTTGCCATGTATCTCACTCCATAGATATGAGCCACAAGCCCACTAGTCAAAGGAACCGTAGCCAGCCATAGAAAGCCCATGGAAAATGAGAATATAAGGACAGAATTAGCTGTAATCGGCGTTAAGATGAACCACGTAGCGGCAATCGACCTTCCAGCATAAATTCCAGACAACAGCCATTTCTTTCCGTATCTTTTACCAGCCCATCCCGCCGCTAATGTACCTACTATGTTAGCAGCTCCGATTACCGAAATCGCAAATCCCCCTAAAGCCGCTGTCGTTTCTATCCCCAAATCGCCACACCAACCAGCGGGATCGATTGGTGCACTCATCTCGGTGATTAGTGCTGGGAAGTGAGCTGTGATGAATGCAAGCTGATATCCACAGGAAAAGAAGCCTACGAAGATCATCATGTATGAAGGATCTTTCAGCGCTATGGAAAGAATCTCACTCAGACTTTCCTCTATCTCTTCCTTGGAAGCTCTCTCTGGAGCTTTCATGAAGGGAAGGAGCAGGAGGACCAACAATATTGATATGGCGAATATTATAAACACGGATTGCCACTTCATGATTTCGAGTAGAAATACTGCTACTATTGGCCCCACGATCTGTCCTGCGGACCCAGACGCGGTAGCAATTGCCAGACTCATTGCTCTATTTTCCGGAGAACTTGCCCTTCCCACCACAGCTAGTATCACACCAAATCCAGTTCCAGCCACCCCAAAGCCAACAAGGATCTCGTAGAACTGTATTGCGAATGCACTGCTCGCACCTGCAGTCAGTACAAGCCCAAGAGAGTAAAGTATTGCTCCTAATATTATCGCCTTCCTATCTCCTATTTTCTCTGCAAATGCTCCAAAAAAAGGAGAGCCGAAACCCCATGCCAGGTTCTGGATCGCAATCGCCAAGCTGAACTCTGACCTAGGCCATCCAAACTCTTCTTGAATCGGAATTTGGAAAACTCCGAATGAAGCTCTGATTGCGAAACCTACCAGTACTATTACGCAACCAACTAACAATACTGGTGTGAAAAGCGACCGATCTTCATGCAGGGCCTGATCAGTCATCCGTTCCACTTCCGCGGAAAGCCTCGCAGACTATCTCTATCAGTGCCCCAACCGGTAGATCACTCACTGCATAAGCTGCCCTCGATGGAGGAATTGAATCTTCCAGCCACTCACCATAAATCTCGTTTATTTTCGAATAGAATCTGATGTCAGACATCAGAATGGTGACTTTTACAAGATCATACTTGGAGCTGTTTCCCGCCTCGAGTAAAGCATCTATCTTTGCTAGAGTGCCTCTGGTCTGCGACTCTATATCGCCGCTCGTTACATCAATTTGCCCAGACAACCAAATGTGGTCTCTAACGCTAATTCCCGGACTGTAAGGAGCGAAGGTCTCGCCCCCTGTGTCTATCCTCAGCTTCCTATCCATGCATTCCGGATAACATGGGAAGTCATAGACTATTCTCTGAGCATATTTATGATGTGTATGTGATCTCCAGCAATCTCTTCCTCGGTAACTTGGTCAAGAGGAATCCAGTGAGCCTCAGAGGCGTCATCTCCGGCAGTTGGAACTGAATCAGGGTCAACCTCCACCCTGTAAAACAGGGCTATGACGTGCTTTCTTGGGTCTCTTGTTGGCTCTCCGTGGACAGCAATCGAGATAGGATTAGCCCCAATAATCCCCGTCTCCTCCAATAGCTCTCTTTTCACCGCATCTTCAGGATCTTCTCCATACTCAACGAATCCCCCGGGGAATGCCAGCATGTCTTTACAGGGCTCGTGCCCTCTCCTGATTAGAAGAACTTCCTTCCCTCTTGCTGTGTTTCTAGTCGCCACAGCGTCAACAACCACGGATGGACTTCGATAGCTATCCCTGCCGCAATGATAACATGCATCACCCACCATATCTCCTCCTTCTGTATTGATAAGATTCTATTGCTTCATACAAATCTGACTTTGAGAAAGAAGGCCAGAAAACATCACTAAAGTGCAATTCAGAATAAGCAATCTGCCACAGTAAGAAATTCGAAATCCTTTCCTCCCCACTGGTTCTTACAACTAAATCTGGATCAGGCAATTCCGAAGCATACATTCTGTTAGCTATCTCCGTGGAATCTATGGAATCAATGTCTAGATTGCCTAAGGCGTGATCGATAGCCACAGATTTCACTGCATCAATAATCTCCTCTCTACCACCGTAAGCGAGACAGACCGTGAATGTAAAGTCGGAGTATTGTGATGTAACCTCTTCGGCGTGGGAGATAGCATCCCTGACCCTCTTCGGGAGCATGCCTAGCCTTCCAACGACCTGAACTCTTACTCCTCTATCATGAATTCTTGGATCTTCAGATATTTCATGCAACCCCGATACATACAAATCGTAGAGAACATCCAACTCATCTTCTTCCCTCTCAGAGATATTTTCAGTAGACAATGCATACACGGTGAAATAAGGAATCCCAAGATCCAAAACCCAGTCCATAACCTCCTTCAGCTTCTCTTTTCCTTCTGAGTGACCTAAGCCGACTGGGGAGCTTTTGCTCCATGCGAACCTCCTATTTCCATCCATTATGATGGATACATGTTTCGGTAGTTCACTCAATAGAATTCTATCCTTGAGCCTGTTAGTCCTGACTCTGTCTGACCTAGAAATCACACTCCAAGCAAAACTAGAATTAGCAATTTTTCTAGCTGGCATAGATATCAGTCTGAACTTGAGTAGCCATTTTGCTAAGGAATCCAAGCTCTTTCCGAGCACTCTCCGCCGGCTACGCATGCCATAGGCAAGAGATACTCGCGCTAAAGTACGTCGCTCTTGGCCCCTACTCGAAAACAATGTCAACTGAGTCCCCTAATCTATCTAGGACCCCGGAATCAGGATTCACGACAATGACTTGGGAACACCTTTTCCAGACCGAGATATCATGATGACTATTGCCTGCATAACCAAACCCGGACTCACCGAATCTAGCAACCAAGGCCTCTGCTTTTTTGGTATCCCTCAGATTGTAGTCATTGTCAGAAGCCATCACATCCGAGAACATGCCCACATGGGCGGCAACTCGTTCAGCAACAATTCTATCGGAAGCAGTTGCTAGAATTAATGTCCTTCCCCTGGCATGCTCACCTGTCAACCAGTCCAAGAATGACTCATGATAAGCAAGCTCCGAGGGCTCGAATTTCAGTAATCTCCCTAGGTCCCTTTTCCACTCTGCTCTTCTTCCCCTGATCTCTTTAAGAAGGAACGACGGGATGAGCCATGGTTTTCTTGTAAGCACCCTTCTGACACTCAATACGGACATGTCCGAGAGTATCAGGGTACCGTCCATATCCACGGCGAGTGG
>DANW01000020.1:0-233 GCA_002501605.1 Euryarchaeota archaeon UBA28 | reverse complement strand
ACCCTCTCCTGCGCACGATTGAGATGTCTGACGTCAAGCCCATATGGAGGCCTCAAGCCTTGAGGCAGGTGAGTTCGGACTTCGATACCCCCCCTGGATTTACCCCGATTAGAGTTGTAGGAATGGGAGGACTCACAGGCATGAGCGCGGATATTATCGAACCTGATAAAATCATCACATCAAGCGACTGGGAGAGCCTTGTAGCTGATCTCGACCAATGGGGGGAAGTGCCC
>DANW01000031.1:2031-6409 GCA_002501605.1 Euryarchaeota archaeon UBA28 | reverse complement strand
CTCATCATATTGAAGGGACCCCTCCTTTTCGGAAGTTCATGGAGGGGACGGGTCCAGCATCCTCCCTCGTGCCTGACGGAATCCATGAATTCGATTGGAAAATCAGAGGTATGGACTGCGCTGATTGTGCAATGAAGGCGACCAAGGCGGTCAGCAGGCTTCCCGGCATAGAGACATGCAACATATCAGTCACAGAAGGGTCCGCTAGAATATCACTCGACATTTCCAGAGGTAGAGTCTCAAAGACCAACACTGTTCTCGAAAGCCTTGGTCATAGCCCAAAACTGGATTGGATGCAGGTTATCGGAATTACCCCCGGAGAGGCTGCAACTAAATTGGGTACAGACAGGAAGGGCCTCAGAGATGCCTTAATGGACGTTCCAGGGATATTATCTGTTAGATTTGAAGACGGCTTCATCGAGATAAGAAACGTTTGGATTCATGACTCAGAACTTAGGCTAGTTGCCCAATCTATGATTTCGACCATTTTAGGTGAAGAAGTACAATTCACGGTTTCCTCAAGAAGGAAGCTAAGAACCGATCAGTGGAAGCTCATATCTGCCGTCATGACTCTTCCCGTACTGTTCGCTATCATCGCATCAGAAACGATGGGACTCCCTGGCTCGATTCCACTCTTCCTTGGATTCTTCGGCGTAATCTTAGCAGGTGCCAAGATGTTCCAAGAGGCTATTGCCAGTATACAGAATGGAATTTTAGGTTTCCAAGTCCTTACCTCATTGGCGGTTATCGGGGCTTCCGTGCTAGGAGAGTGGATTGAGGCCCTTACCGTGGTAGCCCTCGTCTCTTTTGCATCACACCTAGAGGATAGGGCGATCACAAGAGCCCGTGAATCCATGCAAGGTGGACTAGATAGAATACCCAGATCTGCCAGGATCGTCAACCGAATTAAGGGAGGAATACACCCAATAAACTTGACTATTTCACAAATTCCAGTCCATCACTCTACTATCAACGACTCGGAGAAGACTCCCATTGAGGCAGTATTGGTCGGTGATTTAGTCGAGGTCAGGTCAGGAGAGGTAATACCAGTTGATGGTACGATAACAAAGGGAAGCGGCTCTATCGATAAGGCTCCACTAACGGGGGAACCGGTTCCCATACCAGTCTCTGAGGGAGACAATGTTCAGGCTGGCCTGGTCCTAGTGAGGGGTCCAATAGTTGTGAGCTCAGAAGCGACAGGGAATAATACCAGGCTCTCCGGACTAATAGAAATGGTTAGACAATACAGGGAGAAGCCGACGAGGACTCAGACCATCATTGAGAATTTTACAAGATGGTGGGTCCCACTGGTTCTTCTGGGGGCTCCACTAGTTGGATTCCTGGCTCATGGATGGTCGGAGCAGGGTTTCTTGACAACCCTATTGCTCTGGGTTGTATCATGCCCCTGCTCTCTTCTACTGGCATCCCCGATTCCCCATGCCGCCGCGTTATCATCTGCCTCGTCCTTTGGCGTCATTGTTAGGGGGGGAGATGTTTTGGAGGCCGCTGCAGAAGTCGAACTCGCATTGCTGGATAAGACGGGTACACTAACCAGCGGGCGTCCCAAATTGATCAGACTGACCACCCTTCCTACAGAGTCAGAGGACTATGCACTCATGATTTCAGCGGGGCTAGAAAGAATGTCCAATCACCCATATGCGTCCACCATAATCAACGAGGCTAACCTAAGGTCTATCCATCCTTCAAAAATTTCCGAAATATCAGATGGTGAGGCAGGCGTGACTGGAACTGTCGACGGCCAGAGGGTGATGTTGGGTAGAGCAGATTGGCTGATTTCAGAGGGAGTCGAATTCGCAGACCAGATTCTCGAGGCCTTAGAAGAGTCAAGGAAGGCCGGTCACGGATCAAGTGTCCTATCCATTGCAGGGAAGGCCATAGCATGCCTTAGTTTCTACCATGATGACGCAAGAGATGGGGTTCCAGAGCTTCTCGAGTCGCTAGGTGAGAACGGGATCGCTGTTGAGATTCTTAGTGGAGACGAGCAGTCCAGCGTCGAGGCATTCGCAAAGAAATTCGGAATCCCATCGTCTTCTTGCAGAGGAGGGGTGGATCCAGAGGGTAAGGCCCTCTGGGTTACCGAGAAGTCAAAGGCAGGCAAGACTCTGATGGCGGGTGACGGCTTCAATGACGCCGGGGCTCTTGCGGCCGCGGATGTTGGGATTGCTGTGGGCAGTGGGGAGCAAGTCAATCTCGATGCGGCGGATGTCCTGATTCCGGGAGATGATCCAAGAGTCCTAGCAGACTTCATTTCTCTTGCTAAGACCACTCGTAGCATCGTCTTGGCGAACACAATAATCTCGGTCGCAGTGACCGGAGTCTTGGTGGTCGCGGTCATGCTAGGCTTTGAGATGAATCTTGCAGCAGGGGTGGCTCTTCATGAGGCCAGCGCCCTTATTGTGATACTGAATGGAATGTGGGTAGGTGGAACAGGTGTTCAGAGGCTGAATACGCTGTTGGAATTGGCCAAGGACGTTGTCAGTGACACCGTCGAGGCATTCAGGGACCTTTTTGGCCTTCAGGCAGGCGCTACTCTGGGTCCTCTTGATAAATCCGGGCCGTGAGGGAAGGTTATGTCGGAGATACCGGAGATAGAATCCAAGCACACCCCACCAGCGGCGGAGTGCGCTCACTGCGGTCATATGCTTCCACATGGATTGGGCGAGAAAACATGCGTAATTTGCGGAGCAGTATGTAGAGTTACACATCAGCCAACCGTAGATGCGCTGGCTTCAGAGACCCTCCCCTGTCCTCTTTGCAATACGGTAGTGGAGGCTGGAAGCTCTGATAGGCCACTGGATGTGGCATGCTCGGCCTGCTCCGGAGTCTTCAGAATCATAGAGAAGCCGTACAAGGTCGAGATCGAGTGCCCCAGTTGCGACAGAAAACTCAGGATAAGGCCTAAGCCGGGAACCAAGCAATTGAACTGCCCCGCCTGCGAAGCTGCATTCAACGTAACTTTCTGAGCCGTGCCTACGGCACGTGTCCGCAAATAGCATTTATCAGCCCTCTCCAACCCTCCTTCCTCAAATAGGGTGAAACCAGCGTAGGTCTGGGGATGGGTACCCGTGAGTGAGAGCAAGTCGACAACTCCTGACGATTCGGAAAGCAGTGACGAGCTCGCTGCTCTCAGGGCTCAACACCGTTTGGCAACCTCGCCCAGCATGGATTCAATGGCGAGAACCAGAGAGCTCCTGGATGAGGAGTCTAGGGTCAGAAGTGGGGTCAGGAGAGAGCGCAGGATGCGTATTGCCGAGATGACAGAGAGACTATCTGGAATGCATGGTGCCATGAGGAAGGCGAATGACATACTTTTCGACGAGCAACTGCAACAGCTCGAGGCTGATCTCAGGGCAGAGCTGGAGGATGAGATCGAGAGACTAGAGAGCGAGGCCCTGGAGAGGGAAGAGAGGCTCCTGAGAGAGGAGATGCTACATCGTCTCAGAAGGGAGGAGAACAGACTCAGGGAGCAGTTGGATCTGGAGAGAGACAGGAGGCTAGAGGCGCACACAGCTAAGCTAAGGGGCAGACTGAGGGGGGAAATGGAGATCGAGATAGATCGAAGAAAGGCATTTCTGAAAGAGCGTTTGGAGCTCGAGGCATCCCAGGCTGAGGAAAGGATGCAGAGAAGGGTTGAGATGGATCTGAGGGAGTCCTCAGAGGCACAGGTGCACCGAAAGATCGAGGCACACAGGCTCGAGCAGGAGATTCAGATGAGAGAGAGGCTCGCAGAGTCCAGAAGGGTGCATGAGGAGAAATTCCAGAAGCTTCTGGACGAAGAGAGCTCTTCACTGGAATCAGAGATGAGATCGGATGTCGAGGCCCGAATCAAGGTCTTGGAAGAGGCCTCGGAGAGGAACTCGCTATCAGAGCTAGAAAGGAGGTTCAGGTCGGAGAGAGAGACCATGGAGGCAGCTCTAGCACTGAGGAGACAGGAGATGGCTCTGGAGATGGAGGTTGAGATGGAACAACGAGTCGCCGAGGCAGCGAAGAAGAGGGAGTCCGAGATGATGGCCAATCTAGAGGACAAGCTCTCAAGGAAGGAGGACCTCTCAAAAAAGGAGATTAAAGAGATCCTCAATGGCATAGAGTCGGAGATAAGAGTCAAGTGGGAAGCAATACTGATCGAAGCACGGCAAAACACCCTCGAACGCTCAAATTAGCTATGGTCAAACCCCCCATACAAGAAGACCCAGACCATCTTTTGGGAACCCATTCATACATAGGCACAATAACCACGGTTCACTCCCAAACCCATGCTTGGTAGTTTGACAAACAGGGAGAAGACGAGTACATTGCTCATCACAGTGCTTGTGATAGGCGTTCTTGGATACGCTCCCGGCCCTGCATCAGCCGAACA
>DANW01000031.1:0-1650 GCA_002501605.1 Euryarchaeota archaeon UBA28 | reverse complement strand
GAGGCAGTAATTGCCTCCAGTACAGACGGCTTGGATGAGCCAAGAGACCTTGAATTTCACCCAGGAATTGAACGAAGTGATGAGTTATGGATAGTGAATCGTGCAGATGATAGCATGGTGATTATTCATGAGACCGGCACTCCTGATCAGACTAGTGAAGAACGTTTAGATGCATACAGAAATCATTTCATGGAAGAGGTAAGTGCAATGGCTTTTGGAGCTTATGATGACGAGTTTGATTATCAATTTGGGACTGCCCAAGAGTCAAGAAATACGTACAACGGTGCGAGCGATCCGAATGATTTCATGGGACCCGCACTTTGGCCTTCTTCACTGACTCATTTTGCAGTTGAGAATCAAAATGGTGAAAATGGACTCCTTGGAAGCCATATCGATATGTTGCACGAATCCCCATTAGGCATGGGAATTGCACATGATTATGACAACGTTTACTGGTATAACGATGGTTTTTACGGTGAATTAGTACGCTACGATTTTCAACAAGATCATGATACTGGAGAACACGACCACTCGGATGGCATAGTTCATAGATATTCTGAAATTGAGTTGAGTCGCTTTTCTGGTGTACCAGGGCATATGATTCTTGATAAGGATACAGGAATTCTCTATATCTCAGATACAGGTGCAAATAGAGTTCTGTGGGTCAATACACGTGACACTACCACAACTTCAGTGGATATTTATGATGACCCGTCTCGAGTAGAGGATTTGGCTGAGTACATGGAAGTTACTGACGTAGAATGGGGTATATTTGACACAGGACTAAGTCGACCATCTGGTATCGCATTACATGATGGAACCCTATTCGTTTCTCAGAACGGTAATGGCAAGATTACAGGTTTCAACCTAGATTCCGATGGAAAGGGATTCTCGAATTCTAGAACAGTAAACACAAACGCTGGGTCAATCATGGGTCTTGAAGTTGGCCCCGAGGGCAAGCTATGGTACGTTGACTCATTGAACAATATTGTAATTCGACTAGACCCTTACGAAGACGCGGATTTCGATCAGGTTAGGGATAGTACAGACGCGTACCCAAATAACAGCCTACTATGGTCCGACAATGATGGAGACGGCTATGCCGATCAACAGGGTACGAATATCTCCGATGACTGTCCTGATACATATGGTTCCTCGACATCTGGGTCTCTGGGATGTTTGGATTCAGACGGAGACAGTTGGTCGGATGAGGATGATGAGTTCCCCATGGAAGAGACACAATGGGCCGATTCCGATAACGACGGATACGGAGATAACCAAACAGGTACTAACCCGGATAAATGCCCTACTATCCAGGGATTTTCTCAATACGACAGGATGGGTTGTCCCGATGCGGACGAAGATGGCTACTCCGATCCTTCACCAGATTGGACCACGGCTGACGGAGCAGATGCGTTTCCTACAAAGTACACTCAGTGGAAAGACTCAGACTCAGACGGATTCGGAGACAACCCCCCACCTGCCTACCTAGCAGACGACTGCCCAAACGAAGCGGGTACTAGCACTCAAGACCAGTCCGGGTGCATCGATACCGATGCGGATGGCTGGTCAGATGAGGGGGATGCGTTCATTTACGAGCCTAGTCAATGGTCCGACAGCGACTCTGACGGATACGGGGATAATCCATAC
>DANW01000038.1 GCA_002501605.1 Euryarchaeota archaeon UBA28 | reverse complement strand
GATGAATTCGGGTTATGTTTACATTCAAATCTGTCTTGGGGAGTGTATGAGCGACTCGGATGAAGGCGAACTGAATCAATCGACCTACGTCATGGTCTGGGCCATTGCGTCATTAGCATCACTTGCAATCTTCATAATTTACTTCTAAACGGACTTTAGACTCTGCCTCGAGAAGTTCAATCTTCATCGCTATACCACCGTCACCTGAGTACCCTCCGATACTTCCGTTATCGCAAATTACCCTATGACAAGGAACTTCTGGAGCATACGGATTCGAGGCACAGGCATTCGCTACTGCTCGATACGACAGGGGCCTGCCTATTGCCTGTGCTATTTGCTTGTAACTCCTAACTTCTCCAAGTGGGATTGAGAGTACCTCATTCCAAACTAATTTCTGGAAATCCGTACCTCGCATATTATTCATGCTCATCACTGGGAGCCTCCATTCTGTAGCCTTCATCCATGCCCACTATCTCATAATTGGAGGGGAACAAAGCGATAGCAACTCCTCCAATCATAAAAGTAAGACCTAGCCAAAACTGTCCAGTGATCATCATTTCTAATGCGATAGCGACTAAAACCAGTCCTCCTACATTCGATATCCAAACTAAATTTTTGAATGTAGAAAGTGATACCCCTGTAGTCCTATCCGTGCGCTTTGGGCCGAACTCTGCTCCGAACCTTATTGGGTCATCCTTGCTCATGAAATCACCTGTCGATCATTATTATGGCATCTGTTGGACACGCCAGTACGCACAATTGGCATCCAGTACAAGGGTCTCTCAAAATTTTCGCCTTCCTGTTCACATCTACATTTAGAATAGGGCTGGCTAACGGGGTGTCATATAGCTCGATCGCATCATCATCACATACGATAGTGCACTGGTCACATCCTATGCATTGCTCTTCTTTGACCCAAGCCACAGCGTCTTCGCCTCCTTTCAGTTTGGCTTGATCTTCTGATTTCCTAGCGTCCAAAAGCATTCTAATCCGACGTTGCTCGGATTTTCTCCTGTCCAACAAATCTTGAATATTCGTCAAAGGAAACCCCTCCTAGTATCCACTCTCTATATGCCGGTCCACACATCATTAATTTAACCATGTTTCAATAGCGAGCACCATGATGCCATCTAACCAGCCTTGGTTTCGTGATCCACTTAGTATATTGGGGCTCTTTCAAGGAGTAATAATATGGTCCGTAATGGCATTCTCCATTTCTTTAGAGATTGCATGGATTTCTCTCGCTTGTGGAGGGATGATAGGAATTTTCCTTTGGTTGACCGCGCTTGGCTACCAGCGATATGGTGTAGCTAGGTTCACGATATATGGGATATTGCTCAATGCTGGGCTATCGTCATACTCAGCATGGGTAGCATTTTTCTAAATTTCATTTGCGACCGGCTTCTACCTGCCTAGCTAAGAAACTCACAACATCCAAAATCTCGAAGTCATGCCTAGGGTCTCCTTCGAACTTGAGGCATTCGAAGTGGGAAACACACTTGGGGCAAGAAGTTAGCATAATGTCAGCTCCTGTTGCATTCACCTCTTCGAACCTCTGAACCCTCAGAGCCCTGCTATTCTCATTGCAACTCATCATACTTGAGACTCCACAGCAGAGTGCGTCCTCTCCATGATGTTCCATCTCGACCAGATCCACACCTTCCACACCCGATATCAGGTCCCTTGGCTGGTCATAGATGTTCATTTGCCTACCAAGTCTACATGGGTCATGGAAAGTTACAGTAACATCTTCTTCTGACCTGAGATTCATGTCAAAGCCATTTTCAACTAGGAACTCAGTGGTGTGCATAACTTTCATGTCTTCCAGCTCGTAGTCCATAGCAAATGTTCTGAAGCACTCGGCACAAGATGTGACTAGTGTATCAACTCCGCTCTCGCCTAGCTTCTTTTGATTGTATGACTTAAGCTTCTCGAAAACCTCAGTCATTCCTTGCCATTTCTGATCATGACCACAGCACTTCAAGAAGTCCCTACCCAGATATGTCACGTCTTCTCCCATTTCTTCGAAAAGGGTAAATGCAGATGTGGTCGCGTCCCCAAGATTCATTGTGCCTTGATTCACATGACTGAAAATCATCTCCTGATCGAGGTAGTCTACGCATCCAGGGTAGTATCCGATGTTCGAATCAATTGGATAGTCCTCTACAGACATAAAGTCCTCATCGGCGTCCTCTTCTGCCTCAGCGGCCAGAACGGCCTGAAGCACAGTGTGGGGAATTTCTGCCGCGGGTGGCCCCCCAACGATCATATTCCTCCTTATGTCAACGTATGAGTCATAGTCCACCAGTTGGGGACATGCGTTGGTACATGCTGAGCATGTCAGACACGAGTAAAGAGGGACGCCATCGTCCTCATTGTTCCAAGTATTGTAAATGATGTTTAGCTTGTCACCGGAGTTGAAGAGCCTTACAGGACACGCATCGTCACAAAGATCGCATCCATAGCACTTATTCATTTCATACTCATATCCTCTAGCCATACTCCTCATTAGCATGAAGACCAATGCCCCCACTCCTAAACAGGGAATAAATAGCGAGTAAATCAATTTCGCATCCAAGCTCTTCGGATTCTTCTCGAAGGTCGGGTTTTCCATGTACATGGTAGACAACGTCTCTAAATCCATGGTTGACTCTGACCTAACTAGTGCAGTACCATCTTCATTCAGAAGCAATGGCTGATATGCTATTACAGAGAAGCTTGTAATGACTTCCACGGAATCATTAATCCCCTGCGAGGTAGTTTGGAAATCAACGGTATAACTTTGCCCGGAATCGAGGTAAATGCTTTCTGAAATGCAACCATCACTCCTCCAAAGTTCTGATCCGGCAGAGTCAGTGAGCACGAGGCTTTGACTATGTGTACCTGCAGATCTTACCGACGTTCTGAATAGGCAACCTATGTCAGTTGGTACTTCTGATACTCCCAAGTCCTCTACCTCAAAGGTAAAACTACTGCTGTAAATCAACTCAGATCCATCCTCCAACCCAAAGAAAGAAGCCCTATCCTCTGCGGAGTTTCTTCCAGTTTCGCTGTCAGCATGTCCATTATCCCCATTGAAATCAATAATTTTGAATTTTGTTGGTTGGTGTATTCCCCAATTGGACCAATGTGTGGCGGCTATGACGCACCAATCAGCTACATCTTCTCCTTCGGCTAAGCCATTCCAAGCAGCTAATCCCTGACTCTCTTCATATGGTATGCACTCATCTCCCCATTGCTCCCAAACATTTCCTTCTTCAACGTGAACGAGAGTGTCTGATGGTTGAGCTCTGAGGGCTTCCAAATCTTCCATGTCGTCCATCGCCCCTAGTCCCCCATAGTCCCAGAATCCATTTTCATAGACAGGCCAAGTTACCACGGAAATCAGAACTGCAGCAATTAGGGAACCAACCGCCACTTGTCTTCCTATGCGGGGAGTCACTCTGGATCCAACAGAGTTAAGTAGGAACTTTCTAGTTGGGAAGTAAATTACGGCGAATAAGAAAATTCCAGTAAGTATCCAAGGTACGGCGTTGAAAACTTCTGCTGTCCAGGGCGCCTGTCGGCCACACATAAATTCAGAATGTGATCCCACGAAGCAGTAATCACTACGGTCCTTGGCGTACAAGTCTAGGAATATGTTGATTGAGAACACTGAGATGAACCAAACATGTGCGAGGTAGACTGCACCAGCGGTAGCGAACCAAGGGTCCTCAACCCCCCTCTTCTCTCTACCGGGGAGAAATGGTGGCAATGCCAAGATTCCAACTGGTAGCCCGGTAATTGCTGCCCCCCACCATGCTGCATTCCAGTCTATCACCGGAGCTCCTAGGAATTCACCAATAGGGCCGGCAGGAATGACGAACTGAGGGAGATACTCCCCCCATCTGAGATATCCATATGAGAAAAGAACATACCAGTCTGGGAACACGAAACCAGCTTGAGCGAATGGATCCGCCGCACTATGCAAAGGAGGTGGAATGAGCCACGAATAGAATGCTATAGTCATTACAATGGAAGCGAAAATAATGGTGTCCCTGAGTACTTCTGTGGGCCAGAAAGGATGCCCTGTGAAGGTCCTCCTCCTCTCTTTATCAGCTTCAAGGAGCTTATCTCTCTCGCTGATATATGTGTCAGCGATTCTACCAAATCTCTCCATCATCCCCATAATATCGACCTCAGTGTGGCTCCGCAATTCCTTGTGCCCAAACTATGAACAAGTGAGCAAGAATGAGGGTAGTGACAACAACAGGTAGGATGAAAACATGAAGGAAATACATTCTTGTTACTGTTTGTCCGGTCACGGTAGTGCCGGCAAACATGGCCGTGGCGACCCATCCTCCGATTAGTGGAGTTGAGTTGGCCATGTTAATTCCGATAGTGGCCGCTCCAAACGCCAGACTGTCCCACGGGAGTAGATATCCTGAATAGCCAAAGAATATTGTGAAGAACATTAGGGCGACACCAATTAGCCAATTAAGCTCCCGAGGATTTCTGTAGGCTCCGGTAAAGTATACCCTGCACATGTGCAAGAAAACAGCGGCAACCATGAAATGTGTGGTCCAATGGTGGATTGATCTAATGATGTAACCGAATGGGAGTTGGGTCATGATGAATTCCATGCTACTGTAGGCGGGTGTCGGATCTCCCTCTCCTCCCGGGACATAGTACAGTCCGAGGACAGTGCCAGTGAGTACAAGGATTACGAACGCGAGGAAAGAGATTCCTCCGAGGCAATATAGGGGGTACCAGTACCATATTATTCTGAGCTTGTATTTCTCAGCATGTGTCATCGGCATCTGTCTGTGCATGCCGTAGTATGCATCTCTGCTCATCCCCCAGTAGTCTTGAATTCTGAACCTAGTATCCAACCAAGAGAAGGCCCAGAGGAAAGTCTTCTCGGCCAGCCCCATACTACTTGCACTTGTTTCCACCGCACGGAGGATGTCCTTTCTCGGCATTTCTTCCCTTTCCTTTCTGAGAGTGAGGGCCACTATCACAACAACCAGAGTGATGAAAACCCAAAGGAACCAAAATTGAATCATCTTACTCACCTCAGTCGCAGTACGTGTACCAATCCTTGAAATCAGGCAGTGCCTCTATCAAATCTCCATTAAGTACGAAGGGTATCAGTGGCATCCCCATTGGTGCCGGGCCCCCGGCCCTCTTAATACCAATGAAATCAAACTCTGCCCCACTAGATCTGTTTCGTGCTCTATTTTTTTCAATTACAGTTGGGTCGAATCTAGATGAATGGCAGATACAGAATAATTTATTTCCACCAGAGTCGGTGCCATTTGGAACCCACTGATCTTCGGTAAACTCGTTCGTCACTAGTTGCCACCCGGGGATGCAACAAAGATGCGTGCACCTGGAGAAAATAAGAATCAGGTTATCATGAATTGAAAGTGTTTCGTATTGAGGGTCCTCATCAAGTTCGTAACCCGAGCCAACATATTTGCCATCTACCGTGTAACCATCCATAAACTGGAATCTGGGCTTATCTTGAACGAGGTCAGAACCCTTGTTTTCTTCATGAGGAACGTAAACAGCATTCACTGGCATTCCCGACCACACACCTTGAGCGGCCGACATACCCGTTGAGGAACTTGATGCCGCATCAATAAACGATTGATATGTCATAGGCTCCAAGTGTCTGTCTCCATACCAGACTGAGTCCTCAGCCCCAGTTGGGACCCAATATCTGACAGCAGTGTCCCCCCCTGAAGAATCTGGTTGGCCCATGAGGAGTGCAGCAAAACCTACGCTGGTTAGGCCTGCCATGGTAATTACTCCCGCGGCTGTGTTGAAGGAATGTCTCATAAATTGCCTCCTGTCAATCATGTGAATGTCTGAATCGTTACCTTCGTCCCCTCCAGAACTATCCCTCAGAGTGAATTTCCTAGCCATGGTCTAGACCTCATATTTTTTCCAGGATTCGGGATCCTTCGATGTGATGTATTTATTTCGCCTACTCTTGACTATCACTATATCTGGCATTACATACTTCATGTATATCATGCCCAAGATGATCACTGTCAGGAGAAGCATTCCTAGGAAGAAAGCAAGCATTTGCTGGTCCCATTTATTGTAGAGCCCGTATGATAATGATCCAGCCCAGTACAACGACCACACTATCCCCCATAGTCCAACTAGGATGATTAGCCACGAGTCCCCTGATGGAGATACGCTGGCCCTTACTATTGAGCCAGCTGGAGCCTCGTTGAACACGCCATGTTCTATTGCCGACTCATATGCTTCTTCGGTTAACGATATACCGTCCAAGGCATCTCTGGCGTCTTCCACACTTACCTCCCCAGAAGCTACTTGCCTCAGCATCTTCATGACCACATCGTCTTTCATTACTGATCACCCCTTCTCTGATGCTTTATCCTCAACCTCAGAAGGTTACTCCTTCCTTCATAATGTCTTGAAAATCCATATCTCAACATAAGGCCACAGAAAATAATCACAATCACAACTGCCGCGAATCCAAGCAGGCCTAACCAATGAGCCCTCATTCCAGCTCCCATGTGATGTAAGTCCACACCTTCTTCGATAGGAGCAGGGGGCTCTATATCCCCATTTCCGACGAACACCGTGCGGACTCCGCCAAACTCACCTTCATCCATGGAAGCGCTGAGGCGGTTCCACCTATCGAGTTGTGAAGGAATACCATCCCCATTCACGGAATTTCCAGCTAGCCATATGGTTACCACCCCCGTTCCCTCTGGGGGGGCCGTCCATGTGATGTGCCACATTCTGTCTGGGGCCTTGGATCCAGAGTTAGTGTGTGTTAGAGATGTAACATCATCCTCCCAATTGTACACTAGGTCTTCGGATCCTGCTGAACCAGCTAAGGATCCACTACTAACTCGCATTGAGAATCCGCCGGTGTGTGATGAGGTATCTGCAGGAGGGCCTCCGATAATCTGAATAACCATCTCATATGATTCACCCGGCTCATATCGGTATGGAACATCGTCTAGGATTAAAGTCACGGAATTATCTGGTTCTTCAGCATGACATGTGCATCCTGCTAGAGCGACATCGCCCTCATTGTTTGCATCCCCCCCTATTCCAGTGGGATTGGCCTGAGAGCCTCCAGCAGCCAGCACAGCGACTATGCTGATGGCCAGCATCTTCCTCACAGTGAGCATACTCGACGCCATGGACAACACCCTTGGTGAATAGGCCACCTGAAAGGGGGCTATTAACGTTGCATTGTCGGACTGTCAAACCGAACCCCGAAACATGCCAATTTGTAGGTTCCATAGCCACACCAAACTAATATGTCGGACCCTCAAGGCAAGCTCATGTCAGGACCAGTTTGGAGAAATGTATACAGTTTGACGGACGATCAAATTTCCAAGCTTGACATGGCTGAAGACAACATGGAAATGATGAAGCTTGGGCTGGCTGAGAGGATACTAATTGACATGCTAGGAGATGATCCAAAGTGTATCCCAGTTCTGAATGTGATGGCACACTTTCAAGGAAGATATATTTCCGATTTTGAAAAAGCAGTGGAATATTATGACAGGGTCCTAGAACTAGAACCAGATAATGCATGGGCTAGGGATGAGAGGAGACGTTACCTCAGATATTCGACCTATGATTAAGCAATTCTATACGCCTGCCCCATATTCGAGGCTCGTGCAGGATGGCGAGGTCCTTGTTGTGGGAGTGGGGGGCATAGGTTGTCTGTGGGCAGTTGAGGCACACTCAGGGTGCCCAGATTTAGCAGAATTATTGTTAATTGATGCCGACGAGTCTTCTTTTGAAGGTGCTAGCGATGCAAATTGTCTATTCTTAGATTCAGGTGGCGAGGGACGTGGAGCTGCTGCACTTCCCTCAATGGCGATTCACAGACTAAGGGATGGAATGGAATCAATCTCCAATCTTCTAGATAAGGCAGAGGTTATGATTTTGATGGCCGGATTAGGTGGTGGGATGGGGTCAGGAGCCTCAGGAGAGCTGGCGAAGATGGCAAAACAATGTGGGTGTTTGGTGCTATCAGTTGCCGGCCTCCCCTTCGCAGAGCAACCACTCAGATGTGCTATTGCGGAAGAAGCGCTGCCTTCATTGGAGGCGAATTCTGATGTTTGCATCAGGGTGAGCATGGAGCGTCTAGCCTGGCAATCGAGGAGAAGAAAGACAGACTGGATGATTGGATCAGGATGGATAGGAGAGCTGGTCGAGGGATTAGTGACCACACTTGCCAGTGTGGGAAGGATCAACCTCGATCTGATGGATATGAAGGCAATAATCAACAAAACTGGAAATGCTACTCTAATCGTAGGGACGGGCTCATCTGAAAATCCCAGCTCTGTAGTCGAAATGGCTAGAAACTCCCCTTTGAACGATGTCTCCATTGAGGGTGCAAAGGGGTGCATGATCCAGGTTGAAGGCGGTCCTGATATGACTCTCTCCCATCTCACGGAATTAACAGACTCATTCGTATCCCAAATGGATCCCAACTGCCAAGTCATAATGGGAGCTAGGGTAAGTGACGAAATGATCGGAAAACTTAGGCTTGTGGCTGTAGTGAGCGGCATCTAGATTTGATTAATTAACTCACTTATACTCCCAACGCCATGGCAAAGCCAAGTAAGGCCAAAAGAGGGAAAAACAGGTGGATAGGAATCATCGTCACAAACCTCTCCATTACCCGGCCCGAAATGATTAATTTATTTGAATTAGGTTTGCAAGGGTTAAGCTGGAAGCTATTCGATTTTCACGAGCATGGAAATCAGAAGATAGCCATAATCAGGACTTTGTTGGAAGATGCCTCGGAAGCTCGGAAAAGGGTCAATTCAATTGAAGGGCTATCGACCGTTACCACCTCAGGTAAAATTAGGTTGGTAAGGGAAAGACTCACTCGTTAACGACGTTATTGCCAAACTCCCACACTAGGCCGTCTGTGCTCGAAAGAGCCTTCCTCTTACCCCCGGAAACAATGTGTAGAAACCCATCAGAGTCAATACCCACGACTCTGCACTCATTTCCCTGATATCCTACCTCTTGCCCCCTTGAGAGCAATCTGGAAAGTGCCTTCCATGAATCGATTTGAAGTGACTTTGGGCTGTTATCAGGGATCCTGTCATCTTTCTCAATTATAGTCGAAACCCTAGAATCCACGCAATCAAATATGAAGTTCCTTGGAAGTTCACCCACAGTATCCCTCCACCCATGGCACAATTCCCCCTCAACCGTTCTACTGGTCGAATTGATTCCGACACCCAATCTAAAACCCCTTTCCAAGCTATTTGCCTCTATTAGGATGCCACCAATTTTCTGTCCTGTAGCAGAAACAAGGTCATTGGGCCATTTCAAGTCGCATTTAATCAAGTTTGAAATCGAAGCCCCTATGGACATCTGAAGTAACCCAGGCGAAGGAAGCTCAGAAATTTCTCTGTTTATCCTCCATGAAGCGATTAAATCCCCCTCCCTAGATTCCCACCTAGATCCTCTCCTGCCCCTTCCCGATACTTGATTATCTGCAACAATTCTCTGCCAACCTTCTGCGGGAAGACCAACTGAATAGTCCATGGTTGATTCACAAGAGTCGACCCTGACTGCGGGTATCCCAAAGCCTGTTTTCCAAAGGCAAAAAACTCCCAGTTTTTCATCCCCCATCCTGAGTGAATCGATAATTCTGCAAGACCATCCAGAGTTGGACCAATCCCAAGGCTTGCTGGGGCTATCAGGGTCGATTCTGAAAAGAGCAACTACCACTATATTTTCGTTCCCATGGCTTCTCATATATTCCAGGAGCTCAAAAGACCAACCTTTACCACCCATGTCACTCATGGACGCCTCCTCTATTGGCTCTAGCAAAGGCTCTCCCTCTTTCGGCGGGGACAGATATGGCAAATTCCAGACTACCAGCTCAACATCATCAGGGATGCGCCAACCACTTTCTCCTAGTCCTCCTTCATGTATTGAAACAGAACCCGAGTATCCTAGCTTCTCGATATTCGCCCGCGAGCAAGCCACTGCGTAGGGGTTTATGTCATAACCCTGGACCTTCCAACCCATTTCAGACAGTGCCATTGATACAACTCCAGATCCACAACCTATCTCGACGGCTTTCCGCCCCTTGCCCTCTATTTTAGACAAGGTTTTGCAAATTAATTCTGTGTCCCTTCTCGGGGGATACACACTCGGTGCTAAGTCGACGTCCCAGGGCCCGAATCTTCCCGAACAAAACCTGATAGTCTTGACCATCCCCATCATAATTCCCTACCAACATCGATTTTTTGTCAGCAAACCTTATTTGTGCCCCACCTAAATTAGGTTTGCTTCCGGTAGTTCGGGAGGCCAACGGCCCCAGTGCCAACCATGTCTTTCCGGTATATTCAAAAATACCCCTACGGTCCGATGATAGCCCAGCATCAGCCATGGGCCTGTAGCTTAGTCAGGTAGAGCACCGGGCTTTTAACCCGGTGGCCGGGGGTTCGAATCCCCCCGGGCCCGCCTGCTCAGCTATTGGACCATGACTGAGAATGGGCTGTGGGGAGTGTGGAAGATGGCGGTAAAAAGCTCAACAAAAAAGAGGCTAATAGAACTAGGCGTTACAGAAGAACATGCCCACAAACTTGCGGACGACGCAAACATGGATGCCATCAAGCGAATGACTGTCGAAGAAGTAGCCAAGAAGGTCGGTTTAGAGTCAGGGGCATCTGAGTTAGAGAATATTATGGGAATTATCAGGGAGCAGGCAGCTTCGAGAAGAAGGAGCAGGTCCGGTAGAATAACAATATCCAGAACGGCCCTTCTGGATGAAGACATTCCAATTGGAGAGGACAGGTTCAATGTACTGAACCACCAACTTGTTCCACACCATTCTCTGGTTCCCGAAGAGGAAGAAGCATCCGAACTCTCGCCTTGGGGGCTAATGGAAAAGGGTGACAATGGAGAAGACAGACTGGCTAAGGAGTTATTGCCAAAGATTCTGATAACTGATCCCTCCGTCCAAGCATTGAAGGAAATGGAAGAGGCAGACAGAGCCGACCTTCCTGCCGGCTGGTTAAAAAATAGAGTCGTCAAGATCTTCAGATACAGTAGGTCGGCTGGAGCGAGTACAGCTTACAGGCTAATAGTGGAGAGTAACTAAGGAGGAATAATATGAAGGAAATTGTTGAGAGTTATTTCGCGCACAGAAGCATGGTAAACCATCAGCTTGCATCGTATGACGATTGCATCCCAATTGGCGATGGCAAAGGAAGTAGGATGGAGGACATAGTCAAAGGAATTCGTATAGGAAGTGACGACGCTCTGATGGATGTTCCTGGAGGAGAAGATGCCGGTGGTATGATCAAGCTGGACGTTCTCGACAAAGAAATATTTATCCGCATGAAGGGCATTAGGTTAGGGGCTCCAACTGTCAGAGAAGCCAATGGTGCGGAGCACCCAGCTACTCCTTTGGAATGCCGACTTAGGAAGCTGACCTATTTCTCACCCATATACATGGACTTTAGGATCTACAGAGATGACCTTCCCCCATCGTCTACAGACTCCGACATTGGCTTTATCGAGGAAGAGGGAGTCCATATTGGAAACCTCCCAATTATGGTCAGATCAGGGAGGTGTAATCTACATCCAGATCACATTGCCGGAACCCAGGAGAAGTCGCTAAAACTCTCGCCCACTACGTCCACTGAAGATGCCCAAAGGCACAAGGAGCTACTCAGGAAATCTGGTGAAGACCCACTCGACCCTGGGGGGTACTTCATTATCAATGGAACAGAAAGGGTACTCATCTCAATGGAAGACTTAGCTCCAAACAGAGTCACTGTAGAAAAGAACAAGAAATACGCTCATGAAACAGAGGTAGCCAAGATATTCTCTCAGAAAGATGGAGTTAGGAAGCCAATCAATGTTGAAAAGAGACGCGATGGTATGCTAATGGTAAAAATTCCAAGTGCAGGTACTACTGCAATTCCAGTAGTTCTTCTAATGAGAGCCCTCGGAATGGAGAACGACAGGGACATTTTCTCCGCTATCGCAGGGCCAGTAGAGGCTATGAAGTATACAGTAGCGAACCTCAATGATGTCAAAGACAACCCAGAATACGGAGTGGATAATACCGAGGAGGCAATGGCGTGGCTTGAGAAGAAATTCGCGGCCGGCCAACAGAAGGAATATAGGGAATCTAGAATTCAGAACCTTCTGGATAAGGAGCTACTGCCCCATCTCGGCTCAGACGAATCCGTGAGGACCAAGAAAGCAATCTTCCTTGGAAGGATTGTAAGGCAGGTTCTAGAGATGGCCATCACTAATAGAGACCCCAACGACAAGGATCATTATGCCAACAAGAGAGTCAGACTCGCTGGAGACCTAATGGAGGACCTATTCAGGGTGGGTGTCCAGGGTCTTGCAAGAGATCTGAAGTACCAACTAGAGAGACATCACAACAGAAAGAGAGAACTCAAAATCAACTCATGCCTGAGGCCGGATGTTCTGACATCGAAAATTATGCATGCATTAGCTACAGGAAATTGGGTTGGAGGTAGATCGGGAGTAAGCCAACTTCTAGACAGGACTACTTACCTAGCTTCGCTTTCTCATATGAGGAGGGTTACTAGTCCACTCGTGAGGAGCCAGCCACACTTCGAAGCCAGGGATTTGCATCCAACGCACTGGGGCAGACTTTGCCCAAATGAGACTCCTGAGGGACAGAATTGTGGTCTTGTGAAAAATGCCGCGCAAATGATTGATGTATCCGAGGAGGTTCCTGAAGACGACGTCAAAGAGTTACTAATAGAGGCGGGAGTTAATCCTAATCCGGAAGGATGGGCAGATGGTTCCAGAATTCATGTGAATGGGGATATCTTCGGCCTTCACAAGAGGCCCAACAAACTAGTTTCACAGTTCAAGAGAAGAAGGCGTTCAGGCAGGATTAGGCCCGAGGTAAGTATTCGTCATGACACTGAGAACAGAGATGTGTTCATCAATACGGATAGAGGTAGAATAATGAGGCCTTTGTTAGTGCTTGAAGATGGTTCTCTGAACCTCGCCAAGTTCCACCTTGAGGGTTTGAAAACTGGTGAAATAACCTTCTCGGATCTTGTCTCTTCAGGAGTCATAGAATGGGTTGACGCTGAAGAAGAAGAGGACTTACTAATAGCACCAAGGCCTTTCGACTTACCCGAGCTCTCGCCCAAGAACAAACGGCCCATAGACCCAGCAAAGGTTGAATGGACAAATCTTGGGGATGAAGAAATTTCCAAAGCCAAGTTGAAAGTCGAAGTCAAGATGCCCGATGGGTCAACTGCCACCGAGAAGTTTTCAGTACCTTTGAATTACCACCAAAAGGAAATTGATACCCTACGTAAGAAAGAGAAAAAGGACAACACTGTGCTAGTATACACTCACGTAGAGATAGACCCTCAGCTAATACTTGGCGTATGCGCGGCATTAGTCCCCTACCCAGAACACAACTCCACCCCCCGTGTTACAGGGGGGACAGCCATGGTGAAGCAGAGTCTAGGCCTTCCAAGCGCAAATTATCGCTTGAGGCCAGATACCAGGGCCCATGTAATGCACTATCCTCAAGTATCAGTAGTAGGAACCAGGGCGATGGACACCACCAATTTCAACAGCAGACCCGGTGGACAGAACTTTGTGGTTGCAATTATGAGCCATCATGGTTACAACATGCAAGATGCAGTCATAATGAACAAGGCCTCAGTTGAACGCGGCTTAGGAAGGTCATCATTTATCAGGACTTACAATGCAGAAAACAGAAGGTTTCCTGGTGGACAAGAAGAAAGAATCGAAGTCCCGGGTACTGGTCTAGACGAAGTTAAAGGAATGAAATCTTTCGATAGCTACGCACACTTAGAAAGAGACGGGCTTCCAGTACCAGAAGAATTCCTATCTAGTGGAGGAGGTCCAGATTCTGCAGTTCTAGTCGGAAAAACCAGCCCTCCTAGATTCCTTGAAGAAGCACATGGAGCGTTCCTCCAAGCACAGGAAAGAAGAGAGTCTTCCATGATGGTCCGCCATGGTGAGGAGGGGTGGGTCGACAACGTTTTCGTTACTGAATCATTGGACTCTGGAAGGTTGGTAAGAATCACTCTTCGGACAAATAAGATTCCAGAATTAGGGGACAAGTTTGCAAGTCGTCACGGTCAGAAAGGAATCATTGGCAGAATTGTCGAGGAAAGGGACATGCCTTTCACTGCAGATGGGACAATCCCCGATTTGATCATCAACCCGCATGCCATTCCCTCTAGAATGACTGTCGCCCATGTACTAGAGATGATCGGGGGGAAGGTTGGATCCCTTGAGGCCAGAAGGATAGACGGGACAGCATTCACCGGTGAAAAGGAGGATTCCTTGAGGGCTGGACTTCTGAGAAACGGATTCAACCATACAGGAAGAGAAAATATGGTTAGCGGAGAGACAGGTGAGCAATATCCGGCCGAAGTCTTCATTGGCGTTATCTACTATCAAAGGCTACACCACTTAGTCAGCAGTAAGTTACACGCCAGAAGCAGGGGTAGAGTACAGATTCTAACCAGGCAACCCACCGAAGGACGAGCGAGACAGGGAGGTTTAAGATTCGGTGAGATGGAACGAGATTGCCTTATTTCCCACGGTGCATCCATGGTAATTAAGGATCGCCTACTTGATGAGTCGGATGGATGGCCACTAATGGTTTGCAACACTCCCAGATGTGGGCATATCGCATATTATGACTGGAAGAGAAGGACAACGGTCTGCCCTTCATGTGGAGACCGTGCCGATGTTCATTCGGTCCAAACATCGTACGCATTCAAACTACTCCTAGACGAAATGAAGAGTCTTGGGGTGGCTATGAGACTAGAACTGGAGGACAGAAGATGAGTGCTAAAGACGCAGCAAAGATTCCAAAGAGAATTGAGGCCATCAAATTCACTTTGATGGACCCTAATGAGATTCGTAAAATGTCATCTGTAGAAGTTAAGACAGCGGATACGTACAAAGATGATGGCCACCCCTTCAAGCAAGGATTGATGGATCCGAAGATGGGAGTTATAGATCCCGGAGTCAGGTGCGAGACATGCGGTAACAAACACGATGAGTGCCCAAGCCACTTCGGACACATAGCTCTAGAATTACCCGTGATGCACATCGGTTTTACAAATTTAATCAAGACAGCCCTCAAGTGCACATGCAACACATGTAGTAAGATACTCTTGCATGACAAGCCGGACACGCATCCCGTGGATCCAGAAAAGTCAGAGCAGGACTACTACCGCGACAAGGTTAAGGATGTAATCATAAAACACGGAGTCGGCTCTACAGAATTCAAGAATACCATCAAGGACATCGAAAAGGAATGTTCAAGCAAAAAGAGGACAATATGCATGCATTGTGGAGCTGAGCAGGGCAAAATAATCCTCGACAAGCCTTCCACATTCAAAGAAAAGAAAGAGAACAAGGGCGAGCACAAGCTCAACGCTCGTGACATCAGGGAATGGCTAGAGAGAATCCCAGACGAGCACCTAATATTCCTTGGCATGGACAAGGATGCTGCAAGACCAGAATGGACCATAATGAAAGTTCTCCCAGTTCCGCCAATCACCGTGAGGCCATCCATTACACTGGATAGCGGAGATAGGTCTGAAGATGATCTTACTCACAAATTAGTCGATGTATTGAGGATAAACCAAAGACTCAGAGAAAATAGGGACGCTGGAGCACCACAGCTGATTGTCGAAGACTTGTGGGAGCTCCTTCAGTACCACTGTACTACTTACTTCGATAACCAGACTAGCGGAATACCTCCTGCTAGGCACAGGTCGGGAAGGCCGCTGAAAACACTCGCTCAAAGGCTCAAAGGAAAGGAAGGGAGATTCAGAAGCAACCTATCGGGTAAGAGGGTTAACTTCTGCGCTAGAACTGTAATCAGCCCTGACCCTAATCTGGGAATCAATGAGGTTGGAATCCCTGTCCAAACCGCAAAAGAGCTAACTGTACCAATCAGGGTAACAAGCAGGAATAGAGAGCAACTAAGGCAGATGATCCTTAGAGGGCCAGACGTTCATCCTGGTGTAAACTACATAATCAGGGGAGATAGATTCAGAGTAAGAATTACCGATCGGACAAAGTACATTTGGTCCGGTTTCAGATGCCTTAATCCCCAATGTCACTCAGGAAGTGAGGACGAACCATATAGTGGCTACAGGCCTGATTTGAATGAAGTCTTACCTGCACCAAACTTCCTACCAGGGATGGTCCTTAAACCACAAAAGAGGAGAAATTCCTTTGGAGAACTCGAGGAAGAGTGGGGCGTAGACCTAGATGCTACTTTGGCCAACCTCAGGGGCGAGGACGAGAGGGGCTTACCCTTGCCGGAAAACGATCCTCGAGCATCAATCCACTACAGGTGGAAGTGGGAAATGGAGAACCCAGGAGAATATTTCCCAGAGCACCTAGAAGTCACATGCCCACACTGTGGCAGTCCTGAGATAGAGGACGAATACGGAAACTCGGTGGGAACGGATATCGAAGACAGATTGAGTACATTCGATCTCGATGGAAATCCGCGACCCGGAGTTGTAGTAGAGAGGCACCTCATAGATGGTGATGTCGCACTTTTCAACAGACAGCCATCTCTTCACCGAATGTCTATGATGGTCCATGAAGTAAGAGTAATGCCAGGAAAGACTTTCAGATTCAATCTAGCAGATTGTACACCGTATAACGCTGACTTTGATGGGGATGAAATGAACCTCCACGTTATCCAGAGCGAGGAGGCCAGGGCCGAAGCTAAGATTCTGATGAGAGTTCAAGAACATATAATCACACCGAGATATGGCGGCAGTGTAATTGGCGGTATACATGACCATATTTCTGGCGCATACTTGCTGACGCACGGTGATAGGGTACTTCCCAAGAATCTTGTAATGCAGGTATTGGGGGACACCAACTGGGACGGAGAACTTCCTCCCGAGGTTGAGAAGGATGGAGTAATCGGCTACAGGGGTAGTGATGTCCTGAGTCTGATTGTCCCTGAAGGGTTCAAGTTGGACTACATCAGTAGGATTGGTGACAATGTCAACGTTTCCAAGGGAGATGTATCGGGTACTATCGACAAGAGGGGAATTGGCGCGGAGGACGGAAGGCTTCTGGATGCTGTCGTCCACACACATGGGCCTGAGGCAGGAGCAGAATTCCTGGATAGAATGACTAGGATGACTATCTCAATCTGCACTTCACTTGGATTTACAACCGGAATCGACGATGAGGACCTTCCTCCCGAGGCAAAGTCAGAGATTGCCAAAATAAACAAGCGGGGAAGTGATTCAGTAGATGTGGAATTGGAGAAGTTCGGTAAAGATGGCAGAAGATACGAGACACGTCCAGGAAGAACCCCCTTGGAAACCTTAGAGGAGAACATACTAATGATACTAGACGAAGCTAAGACTGAATCTGGTAATGTAGCCAAGTCGTTCCTTGGTTCAGATAACGCTGCAGTAATGATGGCCACCTCTGGGGCCAGAGGGTCGATGGATAATCTTGCCATGATGGCCGGTTCAATAGGCCAGCCTAAGGTTCGCGGTAAGAGACTCGAAAGAGGATATCAAGACAGAGTATTGGCACATTTCCCGAGAAATGCAAAGGGGGCACAAGAGAAAGGATTCGTAGGCTCTTCCTTCAAACGTGGCCTTGAGCCGACAGAATTCTTCATGCTTTCTGTTTCTGGACGCGAGTCATTAGTCGATACAGCGGTAAGAACCGCCAAGTCTGGATACATGCAAAGGAGGTTGATCAATGCCATGGACGACCTCAAGGTGGTAGACGATGGAATGGGCTCTGTCCGAAATACTGCTAACAGAATCATACAGTTCGAATATGGCGAAGATGGCGTCGACCCAGCTAGGAGTAGAGGAGGAAGGCCATTTGATGTGACAATGGTCCTAGATGACGCTCTTGGAGGTGGAAACTGATGGTCGTAAAGAGTGCAACCAAGAAAAAGCTCATGGATCTTCAGATTGATGAGGAATACGCCCACAAGCTAGCGGATGACAGGAAATGGGATGATGTCAAAGTCCTAACTCCAGGTCAGATTGCACAGATATGTGGCATTGACTCAGGTACTGCACAGAGAATTAGTGACCTAATGGCGGCCTCCTCCAAATCTGCTAGAAGCGCCGCCGCCTCTACAGAGAAGACTGTAGTTCGAAGGAAATCTGCGGCCGCAAGGAGAAGAAGGAAATCGATGCTACCTCTGGAGGGATTTGATGATGATTTCAAAATGGGACAGATACTCAGAGACGTAGATCACCAAGATGACATCTATCAACAGCTACATTCAGCTTCTATTAATGCTAATGTAAGCCTTACACCAAGGATGCTCATGGATTTAACAGAAGGAATAAGGGCCAGAGGAATCAAGAAAATCACACCCTCCAAAGCCAAGAAGGTAATCGAATCAGCCAAGTCCTCATTGGTAATGTCCCGGGCCGATCCTCATGAGGCCGTAGGAATCACAACAGCGCAGTCAATCGGTGAACCCGGTACTCAAATGACAATGAGGACTTTCCACTATGCGGGAGTAGCTACAGTAAACGTTACTCAGGGGCTTCCAAGAATTATCGAGATTGTGGATGCTAGAAAAACACCGAATACGCCCACGATGAGGATATACCTCAATGAGAAGAACTCGAAAGGGAAACCCCTCAGAACAAATGAGAAGCTAGTTAGGGAGATAGCCGCTGGACTGGAAGCTACAACTACCAGTGACATTGCAAACATCGATGTTGAGGTCGCACAGAGGTATCTAAGTTTGAAATTGAATAAGTCAAATATGAGGCTGAAAAATATGACCGGTGCAGAAGTTCAAGATAAACTTAGCAGGGCTTTGAGGCTTTACATACAGGCTGATAATGATGACAAACCTTCAGAATTGAAGATTATACCGGGCATTGCTAAGAAAGAAGACCTTGAAACACTAGCTACTGACCCTCCTACATACACAGACCTCCTACAGCTTGAAGATAAAATCAAGAAACTACAGTTGAAGGGGATTAGAGGGATTGTAAGAGCCAATGTTCAGGCTGGTGAGAATGACGAGTACTACATCTCTACAATAGGATCCAATCTTCCGAAGGTGAGCGAATTTGCCGGTATTGACAGATCAAGGACATACACCAATAATATCAATGAGATTCAGTCATATCTGGGCATTGAGGCCGCACGGCAGGCAATCATCAACGAGATGTCAGACACTCTCGAAGGCGCAGGTCTTGATGTCGACGTCAGGCATCTTATCACAGTGTCTGACGTTATGACGAGTAGTGGAGAAGTAAGGGCTATCGGAAGGCACGGTGTTAGCGGGACAAAGCATAGTATACTTGCTAGATCCGCCTTCGAAGTAACCGTCTCTCACTTGCTAAGGGCAGGTATCATCGGAGAAAGGGATGAGTTGAGAGGGGTAACAGAAAATATCGTAGTCGGGCAGCCAATAGCTCTCGGCACGGGAAGCGTTGATTTGTTCTATATTCCAGATGAGGTATGAGGTGAGAAAGTGGATCTAACGAGAAATCTAAAGCAGGCATTGAGTACTGGAAAAGTAGTATTCGGTCAAAGGGAGACAATGGGGGCATGCTCTAATGGGGATGCTAGACTTGTCCTAGTAGCCGCAAACTGTCCTGAGGCTTTCCTCTCGGACATCGTAGATTCCCATCCAAGCGTTCCAGTACACAGGGTTCAGATGGTTAACAGACAATTAGGCGCAGCTTGTGCGAGGCCTTTCTCAATCAGCGCACTCTGCATAATAGATGCAGGCCAGAGTGAATTAATGTCACTGAAACATAACATATGATGTTGATTTGCTTGCTTGCCTCCGGGTTATAGCGCACGCTTCAAGTCAGGTAACTCCTCAGACTAATACGTGGAAGATGCAGTAAGGCAACTATTAAGCGCGAGGGGAGTCCGATTAGATTCTTCCCCAAGCATAGCGTCTTCTCCAGGATTTTCTCTGTTAGGAGTAGCTGAAAGAGTACCCGAATTTGGTGAAAAGGGAGGTAATCCAGTAAATGTCTGGCACTTTGAATCCGATATATTACCAGTAAGTATGGCCGAATTTGAAAGATGGGTGGTTGATGCTCCTCAAGGCAGGCATTGGATACTGAGTGAAAGGAAATTACCGGAAGAGTACACTTCTATATTGCCCCCGGGTCTAGAGATTGTAGTTTGGGGACCAAATGAGATGTCAGTTTGGCTTGGTGAGGCTATTCTATCAGGCGAGCTAAAAGTCACTGCCCGAATAACTAATCTGGATACCACACATACAGACCATAACGATAGAGAGGGTCAAAATCATGACATGGTAGGCTCAATTAAACCGATAGTAGATATCGAGTCTTGGCTCACCCAGAAAGGCTACGAGGGGGCACTGACGTATCCAGTTCTCCTTAATTGCATCATATGGAGAGTAGAGGGTACTATTGTCTCCCCCGCCGGAGAGTCGGAAAGCAAAATTTGGATGATTCTTGAAGATCCATGGGCGTCTACAATATCTATATTTGATGGATTTGATAACTCATCTCTCTCGCCAAATTTGAGAGTCCTAGATCCTCCTCCATCAAAGTGGAAAGGAACTGAAGAAATGAAATCCCTACTACCATCAATATTAGATTCCAGAAGACAGGGTAAGACGGAAGATACAGATGGTTCAGTTAGAAGTATAATGTTAGAATGGTGGAGATTAGACGCTAGCTCTACAGTAATATTTCCAAGAAATATCGGAATACCGGCATGGGTGGTCAAACTTGAGGGTAGGGAGGATACTGTCCTTCACGGACTTAATGGAAGGACGTACCCAATCATCTAATTTCTCTGTAACGACATCAGCTCCTCAGTTGATAACGTGTCCCCAGACATCAACTTAGACATCAGATCCGAAACCTCAGTCTTATCTTCTGATTCTCCTTCCTCCGTTCTTGCTTCCATAGCCTTAACAAGATCCTGAATCGAATGGATGCACCTTAGTGATACTATGTACAAGCTATGTATTGAATCCGCTTCCTTTTTGGACTTAGTCAGGCCAGAGTGAGCGGAATTAGCTGACTCTCTAAGCCTATCAACTTCCTCCGAGAGCTCTACCATCAGATCATGTGCTTCTTGAGCATCGACGACGGCTTTCTCCACCCTATTGTGAGCTTCCTCTTGGGCTCTCTCAGCAATACGGACTGCAGACTTTAAATCACTTAACTTACCACCATCCTTGTTGGAAGCCTTTGCCTCTTTCAACTCCTGACTAAGCCTTTTCATCTCCCTAAAGAAACCCTTCTCGCTAGCCCCGGTAAATCCGCCCCTCTCATATTTTCTTTCCAAGGCATCCATTTTTGCCCTAATCTTTGATGGCGGAGGGCCGGATCTGCGCATCGTGCTGTCACCATTTTCCTCGAGCCTCGAAAGTATTTCTCTCAACTCGGTCCTAATTAGCTTTAGCTCATCGGATTTCTCTGCTCTCTCTATTTTCAGCTCCTTGACCTTTGAATTTGCGACATCCCGGATGTCTTTCTGAGATCTGACCTCTGAAATTAGCTCCTTGACCTGACGATTAACCTCATTGCGGGTATCTAGATATGCCCTGACCTTTGCATTCAGCTCATCTCTGAGCTCGCGTTTCTCTTCAAGACCAGATTCTAAAGCCTCCTTGACAGGAGAAAATACTTTGTCAATCTCTTCTAGCTCCAACTGCCTTCCTCCTTGTTTTCGAATTTGAACTGACATTTAAGCACATATATCGAGGTACCTCAATCTTCCCTGTTGGTGGCAAGATTACCTTTTCTCGGCCCTCTCCGTGATACTCCAATCTTCCTCCTCTTTTTGGGTGTATCTGATTTTCTCTCTGCAGATTTAGCTCCATAACCTGATTTATTGCCAGCCAGCTCAGAAAGATTACCAGAGCCTAATAAAGCATCCAATTCAATGGTGCTCAGTGATCCGCCTGTCTTTGCCTTTGCCTTAATTTCTGAGAATCTAACCTTTCTATTCCTGCCACCAGTCACCCTTTGGTATGACCTAACCCGAGAAAGCTCCTTCCGTAAAGATTTCCTTTCACTATCTATGGACTCTATCCTTTTGTCGATCTTTGTAATCCTTTTACTGATTTTCCTGACTTCGCCCCTATTCGCTTTACCCTCAACTCCTGCTTCGGAGTCAGCACGTTCCTCCAGGCCTTTCCTTTCTCTTCTCCCTTCGTCCAGTTTTAGTGTTATTTCCCTCATTTCCTTCGCTCTTATGACATATTCCGAGTGCGCATTTTCCGACTCGGATTTTTTTGTAATCGAAGCCTGAATTTCGAAGAATCTTCTGAATGCTTCCAGCTCTCTTGGGAGTGTCGGGACTGCCGTTAAATCATTGTCTATTATTGTCAACCTTCTATATGTCTCGGAAAGCCACTCTTTCAGGACTTCCATAGGAGGGGGAATTAACTTGTTAACCTCGTCCCTTCTCTTCCTATGTGTGTCCGCAGATTTCCTGGTTTCGTGAAATTTTCTGAGAAGGTCCCTTCTGTCTGAGTCAGCCCCTTCCATTCCCCCAACAATGTTTCTTAGAACCCTGACCCTGTTTACTAAGTCCATCCTCTCGGCCCTGAGGTCCCTCCTTTCACCTTCAAGTGACCCAAGCCCACGCTCAAGCTCGCTTCTGAGATCATGGACCTGATTTCCATCAAGATTTTCTAAATCTTGAAATGAGTTTGAATTAATCCCTTCACTCATTCCTCTTCCTCCTTTCTCTTCTTTCCCTTCCTCATCGCGAAGGAAGATGCCCCTCCAGACAAAACTCTGTTCATATCAATAAGCAGATCATCGAATCCATTCACTCCATCTCCAAACCCAGAAGAAATCTTCCCTTCCCAAAGGGCTATCGCATCCGAGGATTGTGAATAAAGCTCCTTGGCTCTATCTAATTGCCTTCTGGTATCTCTAATCTCTGTCTTTAGGCTTACCATTTTCTCATAAAGTGGTTGTGCCTTTTCTACGGCCTTCATCATTCTAGAGTGGGCAGTCTCTGATGCTTTGAAATTGGCAACCATTATTTTCCTAGAATCAAGATAATTAGACATTTCAGGATTGGATGCGCGCCTCTCCTTAAGCCATTTCTCGTTCTGCTCAATTAGTTTCCTCCTCTTAGAAATTAGCCTACCCTCTTCTTTGTGGTCCAGAGCAGAGGTCTCTATTGTGGACTCTATATTCTCTAGCTCTTCTAGAAGCTTCATTTTCTTCCACTCGGGATCCAAATTAATCATCCCTCCAGTTTTTGATAGTGTGTCTATGGACTCTCTAACTTCAACCAGCATTTCCCGGGCTAGTGTCTGAGCAGTATTTCTCTTCTGCTTATTGGTGGCCACAACATTATTTGCAGTGGCGTGGGCTTCGACCGCCCTTTTCACTTTAGGGGCAAGGGCCTCTTCTTCAGCCTCCAGATTCCTAATTACGTTGGGCAACTGCTCCTCTAAGGCCTTCCATCGAACCAGAAGGCCTTCAGCAAGCACTTCGGGTTTTACCTCCATCAACTGTTGGACGTCCATTGCAATCCCGCCCACCCGTGACCGTCGGTTAAAGGTCACTATGTGACCTTGGGAGGGGTTTGTTTGATACGCCTCCACATCTCGGAAGTTTTGAGGGGCCTGCGTGAAGCATACTACTAACTTTGCCATCGCTGTAGTTTTCCTCCTCATTTTTACCTGCACCGTTAGGGCAGAGGGGGAACAGTCGCCTTCCTTGACAATACAAGACTCCAATTTCTGGATTATTGAAACAATCGATCAGACAACATCATCCTCGAACGAGAACGTTACTGTATCTGACGGGGACTACATTAGAATTTCATTGGAAGTCTATAACAACGTAGACCTTTCCATCAATGGCACATGGGAATTAAAGGTTCTTTCAAACGGTGTCTGGTATACTTCGATGTTCCAGAATGAATCCTGGCTCCCTTATGAAACGAAAAGTCCAGAGATAACCATCGGTCCTATGGTCGAGGGCACAATATCCTTGATGTTCGAAGTTCAGACGGTTAACCCCTCGCTAAACACCTCGGTCAAAAGGGACATAAGAGTGGCTCCAAATCCAATTATTTTCAGTTCAGCAGGGGACTCAGTAATTGCCATCACAGGTGAGCCCGCTTATGTCGGCGACACACTGACTGGCTCTATTTTAGTCAAGAATCAGGGGGAGGTTGAGGGAACAGTCTTCCTAAGGTTAACTCATGATGAGTCCTCGACCTCATACATCGGGCAAAATGTCAGGATTAGTCCCGGTTCAAGTAGGGAGGTTTCTGTGAATTTTGAATTTCCTACACCCGGGATGAAAGAATTCAGATGGGAGGTCATTAGTAGCATCGGAGGAGTTTCATTGGAACTAAATGGCTCATATGACCTCATTATCATGCCTCAACAACAAGTACAATCTGGAATTAAGTCTCTCGCTTGGACCATATCTAGTGGAATAGAGTTGGAATACTGGGTATCTCTTTCCGACGGGCCTTCAAGAGACATAGAAATCTCCATTGGTGAATATCAAGCAGGATTATTCACCGAACTTCAAAGGTTTCCATTGAAACTAGATCAGGGTGTCAGAAATCTAGATTTGAAAATCCCCAATCCTGATAGTAATCTCGATAGAATTAGAATAGCAATATCTCCTTTGGACTGGACGTCCGGACAAATCGACGATTTATTTGTGGATCTAACAAGGCCCCAACCAATTATTCAGATTACATCCTGTACGCAGACGCCGGAAATTGTTGATATTCATGAAACAGTTTTCTTGGAATGCACCTTTTCGAATATCGGCAATTCAGACTCGTTACCCGGAGATATAACAATAATGAGGGTATCTGATGGAATGTTATACGATGAGGCAGGAAAGAACTCAATTTCAATATCTACAGGAGAATCCAAGGTGATATCAACCTCCATTCAAGAATGGGAAAACGAAGGTTCAACCCCTCTTCAAGTAAGGTATTCTTCTGGGTCTACATTGACAACTGCCAATTTAACAATCCAGGCCAATCAGGTACCATCGGAAGGTTTCAAGCTGCCCTTTGACACAACTGCCGCTCTACTGGGAGCTGTCTCTGGTGTTGTAATTATGATGGTCGCACTAGTTCTGTGGAGGGTGGCCACTGAAAGGACACCATCAACAGTCACTGAGAGTAGGCCCTCTGTCTCCAGAATAGAAAAAAGGAGGGAGCCCGATAGCATTGAGGTTTCTTGTCCGACATGTAGCCAGAGGCTGAGTATACCCGGTGGGCACGTTGGAAGGGTGAGGTGTCCGGCATGTACCAACAGTTTCGAAGTTGGAGTGGAAAAAAACCCCGCTCGGCAAGAGCGTAGTATCGAAATTGAAGAACAGGTAGAAAAGGAGGATTTATCTGAAGAGAAAATTTTGCATTCGAGCTCAGATTCTGATATCCTTTCATGCCCCTCATGTGAACAGCTACTCAAGGTCCCGCTTGAGAAGAGACCAATTATGTCTAGGTGCCCCGCATGTAGGGCTGAGTTCAAGGCGTTAAGAGGTGATTAGATGGTTGATCTCAGCGAGTTTGAAGAGATGTATTTGAAGAGAATTTTTGAGATTTATGATTCAGAGCCGAGTACGATAGTAAAGACATCTCAGCTTGCTAAAGTAATGGAAGTTAGCAACGCATCCACCACAGAGATGATACAAAGGCTATCTGATAGAGGATTTCTAACTTACATACCATACAAGGGTTGTAGGCTAACTCCAGATGGATTCAAGATAGCCGCACGAATAAAAAGGAGAGAGGGGCTATTACAGATTCTTCTATCGGAGGTGGTCGGATTCGAAGGCGATGTGGATGAGGCAGCCTGCAAAATGGAGCATGACATGTCATCTGAACTGGAGGAGGCTATTGATAGGATGCTCGGCTATCCTGAGAGGGCACCTGATGGTACAAAAGTCCCAGTCATAGAAAGGAATCTAGATTTGTCGCCCAAGAAATACCTGCTTCCTCTCTCATACATACCAGTTGGCTCCACTTCCAAAATTGAGATTATCGCACTCGATAGTACTGATCAGAAAACACTTGAAGGAATGGGTCTGGAGGTAGGGACTATCATTACTAAAGAGAAAGATGGCATAAGATACCAAGAAAAGACATTGAAACTTAGCGAGTCCTTGATGAAGAAGATATTGACTAGGTAGGAGGCATAATATGGATGATTCAGAAGGAGTAGATCAGCATCTTGTTGATCTTGCTGACGACCTATCGGGAATCGCTCCTCCTGCCCCCTCTGTCCCTGTCTCTAATTTTTCCACCTCCGATAGTAGTTGGATGGATGATACTCTGAGGTCAAAGGAATCCACCTTGCTTAGGATTGACAGGCTTCTTGTCAGCGGAGGCGCTAGGCTGGTGCTGTTACTCCCCCTTTTGGCTGTGATGCTATTGGGAGCGGCTCAATCGTATGGCTCGAATGATACGGAGTGGTGGAACGAGACATTAAGGGATGCTGCGGGCGGTTTATCCTTGGTTAGGACGACATACGTTATAGCTCTCCTCATCTTAATTGCTGATATCTTCCTCCTGTCCATTTTACTGAGGATGATGACATACACAAGGACGATTTTCCATCATGAGGCCGACTCCCTAACTTCTGCCGGACTAACATTTAGGAGCTCACATGGCTATGCAGAAATGAGGGCAACAATTGATGGCTCAATCAGACAGATTACTGCAACATCATCCTTGATTGTCATTTCCTCAATACTACTAGCTCTCTCCTTGTGGTTTCCTTCTGGAAACGAAGAGGTGAGTCCTGTCTTGTTGGCGCTTTCCACAGGATGTCTTCTAGCTGGTCACGGTGTGCAATTAATTTCAGTTCGTTCCAGATACAATGCATCTGAGCCCTGGGGGATGCTTGAGGCATTCTCACCGCCCATCCACCCTGCGTTACTAAGCCGGCCGTTTAACGACGTCATCAAGGCTCATATTGATCCATTGTTGGGTATTAGGATTACGGAGTACCTGAAGACAGTCAGGTCTGAACTCAGAGAGGGATATACTATGTCGGAATTGCAAGAGTCATTATTATTGCTCCTCCACCTAAGAAGGTCTTCCTTGATCTCGGAGTCAGAGTTCAAGACGAAATTAGCCACTATGGTCGAGCCAACTGCTATCGACGGCCTTTTCAGACATCCAGAAGTAGGTGAAGAGACTTGGGACAGGCTTTTGCAACACGCTAGAAGCCAGTGCAAACCATTCTTTAGACTACATGACAGAATGAGAATGAGACGTGGAATTAGTAGTTCAGATGCAGGTTTCTGGTTCGATGTGGATATGGAGAACCTAGTCGTTGGCCAAGCAAATCTATTTGCCTTTATACTAAATTCGGGAAACGAATCGAAAGACTTAGTATTAAAAATTCAGACTCCAGATTTCAAACCCAACGAATGTGTCTATCGATTGCGTTCAGAACCAATAAATATGGACTCCGATCCATTAAACCCCCCTCTCCTCTCCACAATGATCCAAGAAATGACAAACAGTACAAGTATTGTTTGGCAGAGTCTTTTACCCTCCATCAAGGGAGAGGCTACTGTAACCGTTAGACTCGAGGACGACTCAGGAAATTTATTATCTGGGAGGGTACTGAATGTTCAAGTCGGAAGCGATTTGATTACCAGGACTAGGAGGGCCGTAGGAGCAATGTTCATGGCAGGGGCGCTCATTGCAATCCTATCGCCATTGCTTCCATTTGCAGGGTCGGTCCTCGGACTTCTCTGATGAGTTCCATTCAAGAACAGCTCCCTTCTCCCGAAACTGTGAATGATGACGAACCAAGTCCTGATGACGATCTGAAAACCAGGCTTCATGCGATGGAGGCAAGGCTCAGAAGAATGAGAGATCAGAGGACTTCTCACAATGAGGATGCTAGGAGAGCTGCTGACTCAAGGAACTCAGTCCAAGAACAGTCTAAGGAGATTAGAGCTTCCATAGAGGAGAAACTAAACGAGCAAAAAGAAGTTAGGGCTAGGGCAAAGTCACATCAGACGCAGAGGGACGCTATTCAATCCAGGATTAGGGAGATTATCAATAGCAAGAAAGGCAGGAGGTCCGAGGCCGGTAAGGCTAAATCAGATGTAATCGAACTTTCTGAGGTCATGGCGGAGATATCCAATATAGAAAATAGGCTGATGACTGATGGAACTTTAACTCTCAAAGCAGAGAATAGGCTACTTAGAAAACTCAAGATACTTGCCTCGAAAAGGGATGTTCTTCTTCCCAAAGCAACTGAATTTGAAGCCATCAATATAGACCTAGGGGATTTGGAGAGTACAATTCAAACGCTCAAAGCAGAGGCTGACTTACAACATCAAGAGATGATTAGAGCCCATGAAGAGGCAGATATAATCTGGGAGGAAGTTAAACCAATGTTGGAAGAGAGAGACTTCCTAAGGTCTGAAGGGGACAGATTACACACCATCTTTGTCGAGTCAAAGGAGCTCGCTAATTCCGTACATGCGGAAATCGAGGTACTACTCAAAGAGGTCAATGAAGCCAGAGATGAAATGAAGGCCAGAAGGGAGGAAAGAGCTAGGGTGATCAGGGAGCATAACGAGTCTGTCAGAAATGCTCTCAAAACCCCAGACAAGGATGAGGTTCTTGCAGAATCTCTTACGGATAAACTTCTTTCCGAGGGTACGTTAACCTTGGGAGGATCGATGTCAGGAGACCCCCAAGCTTCTCCGAATGCAATTTCATCATCAGTCGGGAAAAGAAGAAAATCAAGAAAGGTAGGGTCTTTCAGAAAGCCAAGGAAGTAATTTACCAACCTCTCTCTTCAAGTCTAACATCCAATGTTTCTATTTCCAGCCCTGGCATTGCATCTCCTACCATGGAGCAGGCCTCGGAAACAATTGACGGATCGTTGAAGTGGTGTGTTGCAAGAACGATTGCTTCTGCAGTTAAAGATGGATCAGAACTTTTGAATATTCCAGAACCAACAAAAACCCCATCCATTCCCCTGTTCATCATAAGAGCCGCATCAGCTGGGGTAGCGATTCCACCTGCGGAGAAAGTTACGACAGGAAGGCGACCATTACTACCAACTTCGTCTAGTATGGAGCCCACATCTTCCCTTACCTCTTTCATCGTTCCAAATGGTGTCACCCCTCCCGGTAGATTCTCAAGTTTTAATTTAAATTCCGATGCATCATTCATTCTTCGGAAACCTTGCATAATTATGTCTATCATGTCTTCCCTCTCCTCTTTATTGGCGGTTTGAATGTTCTTGATTTCAGCTTCTACTAGGCTAGCATGCTGAACAGCACTGATCACATTTCCAGTCCCAGCCTCGCCCTTAGTTCTAATCATGGCAGCACCTTCAGAAATTCTCCTAATTGCTTCACCAAGATTAGTGCATCCGCAAACGAATGGAATAGTGAAGTCCTTTTTTGGGATGTGAAAGAACGGATCGGCAGGAGTCAGGACTTCGGATTCATCAATCATGTCAACACCCAAGCTCTCCAAAACACGTGCTTCTCCTTCGTGCCCGATTCTAGCTTTAGCCATCACCGGAATACTCGTTGTCTCCATGATTTCCTTAATCATGTTTGGATGGCTCATCCTAGCAACACCCCCCATGGCCCTAATATCCGCCGGGACTCTCTCCAGTGCCATTACTGAAACCGCCCCTGCATCTTCCGCGATGTGTGCCTCTTCTGGAGTCACCACGTCCATTACGACCCCTCCTTCCTGCATTTTGGCAAAACCCCTTTTCAGGAGCTCAGTACCATAGCGCATCTTTGTCAAGTCAAGCGTACCACTCATGGACCTCGCTACTGCTAGGTACTCATGAACCTATGTAAGAACAATCTTAACAATTAGGCGAGAACTGGAGAATCTCCTTCGGCAGTGGGAAGGTTGGGGGCTTCTTCTTCATTCCTATCTAGCCATTCTTCATGCTCATCAGGTACATCTGTATCGGCATAAATTGCCTCTACGGGGCACTCAGCTACACAAGCAGCGCAGTCAATGCATTCATCGGGGTCGATAACGAGATAATTTTCGGCCTCCCTAAAAGCCTCAACTGGGCAAACAGATACGCAATCTTGGTATTTGTGATCGACACAAGCGGCGGTAACTACGTGGGTCATACTATCATATGGTTGAACATAGCAATGGCATTTGAAGTCTTGCTCAAATAAACATAACAATAGTACTATATCATTCCTTCGATAAGTTTGGTGGCTATATCTTTTGGGCTACTTCCCGGATAAGATTCAATCTTGAAAATACCCTTGACCGATGTTTCAATATTTCCTGTTGTAACTAGCCTAATCTCTCCTCTAACAAGCTTAGACAGGGATATCCGGATGTGAAGATTTTTATCGCCATCGATTCTTTTTTCCAAGCCATCCGCGAGTAAAGCCCTGTGTACTTCGCTTCCCAAGTTTTTCAGACAATCTAGTGCTACTTTCTTCCGATTAAGCTTAGCCAATCCGGTATTCATTATCGGGCCGTGAAAAGACTTCTCCTTAGACCACTCCAAACAATTTTCCTTCTTGCATAGCCAATCCATAGAGTCACCAATAAGCTTCAAATCATCAAATGCTGTAGTGTGGACCCTCCACTCAGCCCTGAGCACCCCCATATATCTGCGACATAGAACTGATAGATAGTCACTTACCATGCTTACCTCGTTAGGGCCTGTTTCAAATACTATGTGTAGGTCGCAGGGGCGCAAGCGGGGAAGCCCCCGAAGAAGAGGTCGTTGTAATGGCAAAAGGAGCAAAGGCAAGAGCAGCGGCACGCAGGCAGAGAGACAAGTGGAAGTCCAAGAGATGGTACTCCATCAGGGCGCCAAGAAATCCCTGGTCATTCAGAGTAATCGGAGAGACTCTAGCTGAAGAGCCAGAAATGCTAGTTGGCAGAAATTATGAAATCATGCAGAATGAGCTTGATGGGGACTTTTCGAAGATGCACGTCAAGATTAGATTCAGGGTAACCGAGGTACTTGGGACTGATGCTATCACCGAGTTCATCGGACATCAAATGATGCAAGACCATGTCAGAAGGCAGGTCAGAAGAGACAGAGGAAAAATTGACGACACTATCGATGTAGTTACTGAAGACGGTTTTTATGTTAGATTTAAACCCCTAATCCTCACAGTAGGAAGGGTGAAATCTAGCCAGAAGAACCAGATTAGGACAATCGCAAGAGAATCGATCCTGAAAGCTGGAGCATCATCGACATGGGTCGCAATGCAAAAATCGGTTATGGATGGAGAACTTGAGGCAAAAATAAAGGAAGAGGCATCACAAATTAGTCCAATAAGGATGGTAATGATAAGAAGGACACAACTAATCCAATCAGGAGTCACAATAAACGATGGGCCTACTTTAGAACAAATAAAGGCTGAGGAAGAGGCGCACAAGGATTCCATCGATGAAGAGATTGAAGAGTTCGAAATCGCAGAAGACGCGGTCGAGGTGGATGAGGTGAACTCAGATGGGGAAGAACTTGTTGAAACCTCAGCTGATGAGGGAGAAACTCCAGACTACGAAGGCATGACCGTGCCCGAACTGAAGGCGATCCTGAAAGAATCAGGTAAGCCAGTATCCGGCAAGAAAGCTGATCTAATATCCAGAATTTTGGAGTGATGAAATGTCCCGCATCGCGGTGATCTGTGGCACAGGGATGAGTGACTTATCCAACGAATTCAATGTAACTAAGCCCAATTCCACTCTCAGGATAGAAACTAACTGGGGAGAAGTCCCAGTTACACTATCACAAATAGAAGAAGGGGTTATTGCCATATTGGACAGGCATCATTCACCGGGACCCTTTAGAACTCCTCCTCATAGTATTGAGCATAGAGCCAATGTCATGGCTGTGAAAAGTCTTGATCCAGATATCATTGTTAGTGTAAATTCTGTAGGGACTATGAGGGAAGACATGCCTCCTGGGACTGTAGGAGTTACCTCGGATGTCCTAGATTTATCTATCAGGCCATGGACTTTCTTCGATGAGGATGCCGTTCATCACGATAGGACGTCTATATTCGATGACTCATGTTCCAAAATCTGCGTTCGGTCGCTGATCGAGTCTCAAGGATTCTCACCAAGCGGGGTTACCGTGGCACAATGCGTAGGGCCACAATTTGAATCTCCATCTGAAATTGTAGCCTTGGAAAAACTTGGTGCTGATACTGTTGGAATGACCCTGGGCCCAGAGAGTAGGCTGATTTCGGAAATTGGAATACCATATATTGCCCTTGCATGCTCCTCGAATTGGGCCGCTGGAAAGGATCCTAGAGACCCAAAATCACCGATAGACCATCATTCTGTGGACAAACTCGCCTCATCAATGAGAGCTCGAATCTCATCATGTGTGATAGCTCTTCAAAATGAATATCAAGACACCCAATCTCAAAGTTGATTTGTTTCCTGCAGTCAGACCATCCATGGAAAGAAAAACAAGTGTCGAAGATTGGGCCTCACCGGATGCAAATTCACTTCCTGATGGCTCTTGGGAAACCATGATGAAAAGAGTAGCAAACTTCCATGAAAAACATTCATTCAGTAGCGCTGAGAATAATGGTCATGACATGGGATACAGAATAGCATTAACTGTAGAGGAGCTAGGGGAGTTGTCGGCCGCAATAACAAAGGGAAAACCAAAATCTGAGGCGTCCGAAGAACTGGCAGATTTATTCATACTTATCCTAGGTCATTCCCTAGCTATGAATATTGACTTGGAATCCGAGTTTCACAAAAAAATGGATAAAATTATGAAAAGGGAATCAAAAAGGGGAGGCCTTGGAATTAGGGTTACTGAATATAGTGATTAAGACTCGACAAGCTTCTCTAGCTGGGGGGTACTAAGGTAGATATCATACTCATCTTGCAAATCATAAGCCGCCATGTTGATGGAATTCCTTACCTTTAGTAGCTGATATGGCTTATCAAGGACATATGTTATCCTCCAAATCACGGCATTGTTTGAGTTTTCCCTGATAGTAATTTTAGGCTCTCTGAGGGAGTCGAGCGAGGAGCTAGAATCCGAGACAGTTTTGTATATGGCATTCAGATAGCTTTTCACCTTACTGCTGGGAATGCCATATCCGATATGAAACTCTACAAAATCTTTGAATGGCCCCCCTTTAGATTTCCTCAGATAATCGGTCCTGTATTGCAGAAGATTGTAATTTGGTATCTCTATTTCATGTCCCTGCGCTAGATCTCTAATTCTGGTTTGTAGACCTCTAATCTCCAATATGATTCCGAGAATGCCCGCTTCAGGAATCGAGACCACATCCCCCCTCTTTGCACTATTTCCACCTATCACTAATATTCCGCTCAGGAAGTCCCTTAGCCAGTAGTCCTTGGTGGTAAATACAATCAATGCAAGGAAGCCAATGACCCCTGTAGTCTCAAGTAGACCGGTGATATCCCACACGTTGATTAATCCGATAATCACGGTCATTACAATAACCGAGAAGGCGACTAATTCTAGAGTTCTGGAGGTTGAAGTTTCTACCTTTCTGGATACTCCCATCACCTCTATGTCCTCGCCATACTTAGATAGAAGCAATGCCTCTATGGCATTGAAAATAAGATAGGAAGCGAGAAGAGTAAGTGAAGTTCTACTGACCTCGTCTGCAGGGAATTCCTCATCGACTAAAACCAGTGAGGCTATGAATGATATGAAGACCAGAAGATTGAACCAATGGAGTATCCTAGTTCTAGACTTGATGGTGTCCTCATCTATGTCTCTGTGATGAGAAACAATGCTATTCGAAAACAAATACACAAAGATGTTGAATGCGAATGTAAAATATTCTATCCCAGAAAGATCTGCCAATCTTTGAGTGAGGACGTCTATTATTTCGCTCATGCAATAGCCATTGAGTGGTAATGAATTAACGTATTCCCTAATTTCCAATTCTAAAGCGTTCCTTTAGAGACTCTATAGATAATCCAGAAATCCACAGGCTAATGGCAATTCCTCCAATCTGGAGTAATAGTCTGACAATATGTCCGATAGGAGAGAGTGATTCGCCACCTCCCAGCTCGACATCATAAATCCACATGTATAGATTGGCCGGGTATAGTAGGACAAGAATTACCGCACTTGAGACTCCGGCTCTTTCCCTATAGTATGTTCCGTAATCAAAAATAACCTCAAACCCAGCGATAACCAAGGCGACTCCAACCATTATTTCAGCCACACCACTGATTAGAACCCAAAACTTAGCATAACCAAATATTGGTGGCACTATGGGCTCAAACCACTTCGTATCTGTAAAGTGTAAAACCCCCACATAGAAGAAGAAACAACCCCCAATTAGGGCAGAAACTCCTTTCGTGACATTCGCTATAACATAAGGATCCATCTATTTTCTCTTCCATGTAGAATACGTTGTACGAAACTCATTTTTTTCATCTATTTCGGTTTCTTCTATTTTGGTTTCGATCCAATTTTTCCTTTCCCAAACGGGGAAAAAAACCTCCCCACTATTTGATGTATGTACAGTCGTTAGATGAATTTCATCGACATGCTCTAGAAACATTTCGTAAATTTGCCCTCCTCCTATTATCCAACATTCCTCGCAACCATCAGCATATGCAATTTCTATTGCCCTTCCCGGGTACAACGCACTTTCAGCATCATCATGGCTCCATGTTGTATCTCTTGACATTACAATATTCAGCCTCTCGGGCAAAGGCCTGAAGGAATCGGGCAGGGAATCCCAAGTCTTTCTGCCCATAACTACAGCATTGAAACCATCCCCTTCCGTAAGCCTCCTGAATCTCGACAAGTCACTGGAAATTCTCCAAGGTAGATTTCCACGCTTCCCTATACAACCGTCTTCATCCATTGCTACAATCATAGAAATTTTCATTTCATCATCTCTCAAATTGATATTGGGGCCGGTATGTGTGGGTGATGTTGGTAATTTTCAATCTCTATGCATGAATAATCGAAATCATCGATAGAAGTTACGCCGTCTTTTAGCTTCAAAGTGGGCAAGGGTAGGGGCTCCCTAATAATCTGCTTCTTGGCTTGCTCGATGTGATTGTTGTAAAGGTGGCAATCTCCCCCCGTCCAGATGAATTCCCCTGGTTCCAAATCACAAACCTGAGCCATCATGCATGTCAGGAGGCTGTAGGAGGAAATATTGAATGGGACCCCTAAGAAAGCATCCGCACTCCTCTGGTATAACTGGCATGATAATTTTCCATCATTGACGTAGAATTGGAAGAAAGCATGGCATGGCATGAGGGCCATCTCGTCCAACTCTCCCACATTCCATGCAGAAACAATAATCCTCCTACTTTCTGGGTCTTTCTTAATCGTCTCCACAGCGTTGCTAATCTGGTCTATTACTTTTCCATTTGCCGATTTCCATTTCCTCCACTGTTTCCCATAAACAGGACCAAGATTCCCATTTTCATCAGCCCACTCATTCCAAATCCTTACCCCGTTCTTTTGTAAGTATCCGACATTAGTCTCGCCTGATAAGAACCATAACAACTCGTGAACAACACTTGGCCAGTGTATTCTTTTTGTTGTCACTGCTGGAAGCCCCATTGACAAGTCGAACCTCATCTGGTGTCCGAAAATTGAAATTGTTCCAGTACCGGTACGGTCTCCCTTCGAAATTCCTTCATCCAAGATACGGCGGAGGAAGTCAAGGTATTGCTCCATGGGTCTCCGTAAAAATGACAGTCCTTCAAGGATGCGGAAATCATGGAGCTCCCATCGATTCTATAGTTGACATCAGCTGATCCGTGAAATCACGATATAGTACCTTCATTATTGAGCTCTTTCCATGTTCATCAATTTCGATTAGGTTTCCTAGCTGAGAGCTTGTGAAGTTACCCCCGTCTTCAGAACCTAGCCACTCGCCAAATGTTACAGGCTCGCCGATATTTACCTCCACCTTCTTCCAAAATCGAATAAAATTGGCACCTGGGGGCATTACTTCTCTTGAACCTATGATTGAGATGGGGAAAACTGGTACATCTGGGAAACTGGCCGCAATTCTAGCAACTCCGGTTTTTCCACGTTGTAAAAATGGGGGACTGGTATTCCTTGATCTAGTCCCCTCTGGGAATATCCCCAACGCGTGTTCACTCATCAAAACATCATGGGCTTTAGATAGCGCGTCTTTGGCACCCTCAGATCGAAGCGTCTCAATCATCCCATTACTTTTCATAATAAATCTGTTAGGTTGTTTTTGAAAGTGCCCTTCCTTGGCGAGATAAAATACCTGCCTTCTGGCAGCAAGAATTTTGAAAATCGGGTCTAGGTTTGAAACATGATTGGAGGTAAGAATCATTGGCCCTTTACTAGGAATTCGCTCAAGTCCAGTGTAACGAATATTGAATGTGAATCTTACGATGGGGCTTAGGTATCTTACTAGGAATTTGTACATAAGGGGGACGGAAAAATCTTCCTCTGTACCTCCTATATCTGAAATGTTGGAGAAATTAATGATATCTTCCGGGCTGAGTTCAGGCACAGTCTTCCCAAGACGAACCCGGTTTCACTGTTTGGTATTCAATGACAAGTATTCTAGACATTTACCTCCTCCGGATTAGTGTGCAGTTGCGTAAGGCGGCAGGATGCTCCCTGGTTTTATTGATAGTATTACCATTCCTTGCTTCTCCTGTAGTAGGGGAGTGGAGCGAGGATACTTGGCTTACAAATATAATCGGACCAGAGAGGTTGGAAAACGGTGATGAGTTTGGATGTCATGGGTATGAGGGAATTTCAATCTCTGAGAATAACTGGGTCATCGAGGGATGCAAAGAGTACTTGATAGAAAGTACGAATGCTTCTAGATGGGGAAAAATACCGATTTCATTTGGAATCCCTGGCCCGACAATTGATCCGCTAACATCATCCCAACTCATCTCATCTGGTTTCAGGATTGTTGGAGACATGCTAGATGAACCTCCAGAGGGTATGATTTCAGCTCATAGGAATGGAGGGAGCCTCGAAAAAGGTGTTGCGGATACGGCCTTATTCGAATCTATAGATGAAGACTCTTTGCTGAGTATTTATTGGAGGGCCAGAATTGACGATCTCAGGGTTAGAGAAGATAAGGATGCCATATCATGGCTGGAAAGGCAGGACCTTTGGTACACAACTTGGGGCGAGTGGAACCTGCACAAATCTTCTTCAGAAAATACTTCTCTGTCAGTTATCGGGTCAGAGATACATTCATCTTCAGAGAGTAGTGATGGTGCATGGTCTGTTCCCGGTACGTCATTAATACAATTTGATACTGATATCTCCGGCGTGTTCTACGCTAATGGCGACCAATATCCTGTGATTCCTGCCGAATCGAAAAAGTTGCAGATCGGATGGAGGAATGTGGCAGGAGGAATATTGCTGACCCAATCTCCCGGAACGAACATAATTGTCCAACTCAGTGAAACGCCAGAATCAGTTTCAATAGAGCCGGCTATCACATTCAATGGACATAGGAATGCCGTAACCATAGTAGGCCACCACACAACGAATCTCTTCCATTGGTCATCAGATTTTCAGGGGTCCCCACTAACCTTTACTTGGTTGATTGAGAGGCCGTCTGAGGAAGAAATAGACTGGACTCTCCCAGTATTTGCAGTAGCCACACTAATTGCTGTACCTATTGCTGTCAGGAGAGTGGTGAAATCGGACAGAATCGATAATTAATTATGCTATTTCAGGTCCTGAAATTTCAACCCCATTTACTCTCATCAATTCCAATACTGATATCAAAACTTCTCTGGGGAGGCTTTCTGGAGAATGAATGCCACAAGGTAGCATGTTTGGATCCTCTAGCCATGAAATTATACATCCAAGTGTTACCAATCCTGTAGTTCGGGCCATCGAAGAGTCACCTCCAGATCCATGATCTATAATCTCCCATCTCATAGCTCTATTTTTAGAGTCGTAAGCTACAACTTCCATCCATGTGAACTCTGGTCTTTTGGGATCAAAGCACCATTCCTCTAATAGCTCTCGCTCGTCTAACTCACCACTATCTCTCTCATCTATAAATTTCTGAATATGCCCCGGCCATCTAACGGTGTATTCGGACATCTCATCTGCTGGAATACTAGTCAAAACCGATCTAAGGCCATCTGTCAAGAATGCCTCCATAGTACCCTTTCCTCTAACATCTAAAAGATGCCTTTCCGAGAGAGCTGGAATTGTGACTACTCTAGAATTCCTAACAACCCTAGCTGGCCGAGTATATTCTGCAATAACGTCATTCGGAGAGAATGGTGCCATATATTTCCAAGCCCCGTCGGGTTTTGTTGGATTCCCACCAACTCTAATTTCTGCTCTAGTCAGATATCCCATAACCCTGTAGGCCTCGGATAGTAGCATATTTGACAACCCAGGGGCTATACCCACATCCCAAAGAATTCTTGTAGCCTCATTTTGTAATTCCATGGAAGCATTATCCGGTGTAATCTCACTGAAGCTCAGGTCTACTATGGGCCACTTGCCATTAGATAGCTTTCTGGTAAGGTCGTGTCCAATATTTCCTGGAAGCATGTTAACAACCAAATCAACAATACCCAATGCGGATAACTCTACATCCATAGCATTGGCCTGAACTATGGTAATGTTGGGGTGTTCCAAAGAAATATTAGGGTCAAGATCGTAAATCTGTACTTTATGCCCCGTCTCCGCTAATTTTCTCGCTACATAAGACCCTACAAGTCCCGCGCCGAAGCAATGGACAGTCTTCATGCCCCTTCGTAATTGATGTCCTCTATTGCACCTTCGGTTCGATATATTGAGACATATTCCTGCGATGACTTGATTGAGTGGTCCATATTCCAAGGCCCATGGATGGTGACAGTGCCATTGATCCATGGTCCTCGGAAGGAGACACCAATTACTCTCGAATAGTCAATAAATTCGGCCTTCAGAAGGTAGACTCGTCTTTACTACCAAATCCTGGATTGTTGCATAGGAGGGGTATAGTTTTCGCACACAGGGATCTTGATATGGTCGTTAGTTGTATCAGAGAAGGCTCCCCCTTTGGAGTTCTAACTGGACTGATGCCAAGCGGTGGAATGCACTTGGGGCACAGCATGGTAATAGAGCAGGTAAAGTGGTTCCAGCAACATGGTGCTGACGTCACCGTAGCTGTAGCTGATCTTGAAGCCCTCGCAACAAGAGGAATGAGCCTTTCAGAAGGACGTAAAACTGCAATTGAAGAATATGTGCTAAATTATGCTGCTTTAGGTCTAGATCCCTCCAACTCTAGCGTTTACTTCCAGAGCGCAAGGCCCGATGTCCAGAGATTGGGATTTGAACTGGGGAGAAGAACTAATCTTTCAGAATTCGAAGCTATTTATGGATTTACTGGGAATACCAATTTAGCCCATGTACAAGCCCCCTTGGTTCAAGTAGGAGATATTGTTCATCCTCAATTGGAAGATTTCGGTGGACTAAGGCCAATTGTAGTCCCAGTTGGAATAGACCAAGATCCACATCTCAGACTTACAAGAGATATCGTAGCAAAGACACATTGGTTCAACATCAATCCGAGAAAATCTGGTGGCCTAACCATATCCCTCTCCGTTCAGGACGACAATTACAAAATTTTTGGCCTAGAAAACGGAGGGAGGATAAACAGGGAAATCAGAGCAAACATCTTTCAAAGAGTCATTGAGATAGTTTCAACACTCGGATTTGCCGACTCCATCCCCAATCCTAAACATGGGACATTGGAAATACCCGGTGCCACCAATTCAGACAAGTACTCAATCAGACTTAAGCTACTAGAACTTGAGAGGAAACTTGGAGGTCTCGGTTTGATAACGCCATGTTCCACCTATCACAGATTCGCCCCCGGGATGACTGGGGGCAAGATGTCATCTTCAAAACCTGAGTCTACAATCTTCATGAACGATACTATAGACACTATGTCGAAGAAAGTAAAGAGAGCAGTGAGTGGCGGAAAATCCACTGTTGAGGAGCACAGAAGAATGGGTGGCGATTGTAGCAAGGATGTGCCATTCCAATATTTGCAATTCTTTTTCGAAGAGGATGACACTGCTATTCACGATCTTAAGAGGGAATACGAAAGCGGTAGAATGCTTGCAGGCGAGATGAAGCAACTCTGCATAGAGAAGGCTAGCGAATGGCTCGAAGAAATCTCCGAAAAAAGGGAGATGTGGAGAGATCGCCTAGGTGAATTTTTAGCCCCAGACTCTAATTAGCCTCTTCACTACCAAGGTCAAAAACCGGGTAAACTGGACCGGGGTCTAGCTCCTTAGCCTGCTCTTCGGAAATCTCTGTTGACGTCGCATCCTCGTGTAGTATCTGACTGTGCCCGACGGGATCTAGCAATTCCAGAGTTACAGTTTCTTGAGCGGTTTTGACGAGTTCTATTCTGCCTAGAAGATTATCACATTTCCCTAATATCTCAGTATCACTTTCACTATCGGCCTGCCTTCTAATTGTCCCAATCGCATCGCAAAACCTCTCTAACACCCCCTCTACATTAGAGATATAGCCGGTAGAGCTTGAGCCCGGCGAGACCTCCAATCCCAATTCTGATATCCTCACTGTGCATGAGGAGGATCTAACTACTCTGGCATTTAGGTGTGCATTCTCCTCTATTTTTAGCTTCCATAAGCCTGGCTTTTTTCCCTCGGCCGGAATGAAATCTGTAACTCTCCAGCCACACTTGGAACAAGACATTGTGATTTGAGTATGCTCCCCAAAATAGGGAATCTCAGATGTATGAGCTAGCATCCTTAGAGAATTATCCACCCCACAGATTGGGCATGAGTGCTCGACCATACTTTCCATATTATCACTCATGTGCTCGTCGTACTTGAAAAACTCGATGGCAGCAACAAAAGTCTCTTTTCACCCAGTCTTAGTACCTCCCCAGAGATATCGTCCTCGACAAATCTTTGAATTTTATTTACTGCTACATTCAATTCAAGGTCCTTGTTGATAATTTCCCCCATCTTAACTATGACAATGTCACCTTCCGAAACCCAATTCATAATCTCCGATATTCCAGTTAAATCTTGGAGCTCCGCCCTCCGTATGACTGTGTCACCGACTATTCTGGGTACGGGGGCATCTGGATACGAAGAGGCTAAGTCATGATAATCTTGACCAGGGCCCAAACTCTCTCTTTGAGTGTCGGAATTACTCACTTCGATCCACTTCGGGCTCTCTCGTTTACCCCTAGCCACGATACCCCCGGTGTCATTTACCCCTTGATATATCCGGTTATTTGTTAAATCAATAAGCTAGATGATTACGATTTTCTCGGACCACACTCCCGTCGGATTCATAAGGGGTTGACCTGAGAAAGGTACGCCGGGACTCACCGGCGGTGATTAGATGGATACAACTTTAGACGCAGTTAAGACAGGTACCAGCACCATTGGAATAACATTCGATGGAGGTGTGGTTGTGGGCGCAGACCATAGGGCAACTATGGGGCATTTCATCGCAAACAAAAGCGTCAAGAAGTTATTCGATATATCTGACTATGTCGCTTTAACCACTGCAGGACTGGTGGGGCATGCCCAATCGCTGTCGAGAACACTTTCTGCTGAATTGAAACTCTACGAATTAAAACAGGGTAAGCCGATGACAGTTAAGGGTGCGGCTACGCTCACCGCAAACATCCTTGTCGGAAGGCCTCATTATGTTCAACTGCTGATAGTAGGCGTGGACAGCTCAGGACCAAGTGTCTACAGTATAGACTCCGCTGGCGGATCTATACCAGATGTATACTGTGCAACGGGTTCTGGTAGCCCCTACATGTACGGCGTTTTGGAAGATCAGTTCAAGCCCGGCATGTCTGAGAAGGATGCACTCAAGGTGGCTGCTAAGGCACTATTGGCTTCCGCTCAGAGAGATGCGGCAAGCGGAAACGGCATGGATCTAGCGGTAATCACCCCCAAAGTTGGATATAGACAACTAACAGAGGAAGAGGTGTCTTCCTTAATCCAATCCCTGTAATACTCACCAAGTGAATCCCCTGTCATGACAGGATGAATGGCGTGAGCTGGAAGTGATAAATTGAGACTGACATTCAGCGAGATTAAGAGTAAAATTTCGAAGATAGTCCCAGAGGGTATAGATTATGATGTGGATTTAGAGGCCGGCTCCATATTAATCATAACAAAAGAACCCGCTTCTTTCGGAGGGGCTGGAGGAAATAGCCTAACAGTAAAAATCGCTAAAGCAATCAGAAGGAGGGTAGTAATAAGGCCCCATCCAAGCATGCTCTCCACAGAAGACGAAGTAAACGAAGCAATTTCCAGAATATTGCCTGAGGAAGCACAAGTAAGAAGGATTTGGCTCGACCCAGCATTGTCCGAAGTTACTATAGAGGCAGACGATCCAAAGTCCGCAGTGGGACAAAAAGGGTCGAACATTCAGCAGCTAAGAAATGAAATTGGGTGGCTAGTGAATATCGTTAGAGCTCCCGCTAGGGAGAGTAGAACACAGACAGATATTAGGAGGTTCAGGAAGGATTTAGCAGAAGAAAGAAAAACACTTCTTAGAAAATTTGGGACTAGAATTTACAGGCCTCAGAGACCCGGTCCTTCTTGGGTGAGAGTGACAGCCTTGGGATCATACAGAGAGGTTGGTAGGGCTATGCACCTAGTCACTACTAATGAATCAAAGATACTAGTGGACTGTGGTGCAAAACCTACTTCCAATAGGAACGAAGTTCAGCCCTTCTTTGCAGCCCCTGAAATGCTACCTTTGGATAATATCGATGCAGTAGTGATAACCCATGCCCACGTAGACCATATCGGAATGTTGCCAGTTCTCTTCAGGTTTGGGTACAAGGGACCAGTCTATTGCACTCAACCAACTAGAGATTTGATGACCCTCTTACAGATGGACTACATCAAAGTAGCACAGGCAGAAGGAAATGAAGCACCATACTCAAAATCCGATATTCAGGAGTGCATCAAACACGTTATCGATGTCAATTGGGGGGAGAAGATCGATATTGCTCCAGACATCAAAATGACAATGGAGAACGCTGGCCATATTTTGGGATCATCTAGTGTGTATATGCAAATCGGAGAGGGTAGAGATGAACACAAGCTACTATTCTCTGGCGACATAAAATATGAGAAATCGTGGCTTTTCGACGCTGCTACAGTCCGATTCAACAAGGTCGATACCTTGGTCATTGAATCGACCTATGGCGGCCCTCAGAGTATTCAGCCGACCAGGCAACAAGCGACTCAGGACCTGCAGGATTTGATTATGGATACATTATCTAGGAAGGGCAAAATTTTCTGTCCTGTCTTTGCTGTCGGTAGATCCCAAGAAGTGATGATGGCAATTGATGAGTTATTCAAATCAGAAAAGGTAACTCCAGTAACCGTCTGGCTCGATGGGATGATTTCAGAAGCAACAGCCATTCATACCAGTCATCCCAATTACCTGAACAAGGATTTGCGTGGAAAGATGTTACGAGGAGGGGCCGAGAATCCCTTCAATTCAAAGTGGTTCAGGCAAGTCGAGTCTAGAGATCAGAGAGAGTCGATTCTTCTAGATCCATCTCCTTGTATAGTCTTGGCAACAAGTGGCATGATGACGGGTGGACCTATTGTGGAATACTTCAAGCACTGGGCACCTGAACCTGGTAACACCCTATGCTTTGTGGGATATCAGGCATCAGGGACTCTAGGTAGGAGACTTCAAGATGGGCACTCTCAAGTTCCCCTGGTCGACAAAGGACAGACTCTCATGGTAGATGTCCGGTGTAACATGGTCATTATTGATGGTTTTAGTGGCCATTCTGACAGAAACCAACTGATGGACTATGTTAAGGCACTGAACCCTACCCCTAGAAAGATTATTTGTCATCATGGAGACCCACAAACATGTAACGCATTCAGAAAGGGACTTAGAGAGAAGTTCAAAGTACAGACATACGCTCCTGACAATCTAGAAACATTAAGACTAGTCTGAATCTATAGTATGGGTGTGTCATAACCGAAGTCTCCAGCACTGATCTCGTTCTTTTCAATTTCTTCTTCATCTTCTATCCACTCGTAACTCTCTTCCACTATGGTCGAATGCGACTTGCTACTAGATAACGCCAATGAAATTGTGAATGGAATTAACAATAGGAAAATCCATGAGTTAGATCCAACCTCTCCAGATGTATAAACAGACAACAATGACGTAAGAATCAAGACTATTGTTGCTAACCAACCAACCTTCCGCCTAACACTGTCCACAGTGTCCTGATAAGGTGGCTACTAATCAGTCAAACTCTTGAACCCAGAATTTCAGGCAACTTCATGCAGGAGCGTTGGGCAATGGTCAGATGCGAATGTGGGAGATATTTTGGGTCTAGTCTAAAAAAAATAATCAATTGCCCCAGATGCAATTCAAATAAAAATCATAAAATTATGAAAAAGTTCTCTTCATCGGAATCATTGAGGGATGAAATATCTAAGGCAAACACCCCATTAGAAATCGAAAATGAAATCACATCAAGACTAGAAACATATGAGAAATCCACTCGCGACACTGGATCAATTGGAAAGGAATTAATTGGAATAATACTAGCTTCATCAACTTCCGATGAAAACATTATTTCCATCGATTCCATCTCTAAATCTATCAAGGAGCTATCTATAACCAAAATCACCGCTGAAGACATAATTGAGATACTTGAAGCATCCTCTTTGGTTCTAAGAAACTCTAATGGGACGTGGACCGTTTTTCAGTAACGTTCATTCAAGAGATGCTCTGGGAGTGGACAAGGGCCCGTGGGTTAGTCTGGTCTATGCTAGATGCTTTGGGAGCATTTGACCCTGGTTCAAATCCAGGCGGGCCCACCACTAAATTAATCTCTTAAGTGCCTCAATATCAAAGATCGAAACTGCTATGTCGATAGCTTCAGGAATTCTAAACCACCGTGCCTCCTCAATTTCATCATCTTTCGGTATAATCTCACTCTCATCAAAGTCTCCATGACATCTGTATGTGAACGAGATCCAGTTGATACCATCCTCATTGAAAATTTCCTCTCGTATGAATGCCTCCTCACCTGCACCATGGGGCTCCCCATTCTCTCCCTTTGGATCGTCTATCACTATCGAAATCCCCAACTCCTCCATGGCCTCTCTAACAGCCGCCTCACGCGGGTGCTCGCCATAATCGACGAATCCGCCCGGAAGTGTCCAACAGCCAGAAAAAAATCCCCTAGAAACCTTCGCCAAAAGAACCCGGTCTTGACTGTTCAAAATCATCACCTTGCTGACAACTCTGTGTATGGTTCTGTAAACAGATTCCCTCGCGACTGGATCAACCGCGTTATCACTGATTACAGAATCTTTCCATGCCCACTCTCCAGGCCAGTCTATCAGGGGCTTGCCATGAACGACAGTGTGGTATTCCTGCCCAAGTCTGAATTTATTTGTCCTAACCTCCTCCCAAACAATTCCAAAATCAGTCAATTCTTCCTCGGTTGGAAGTCGTATAACCTCGGTTTCACCTTTTAGATTGGCTCTACCGGACTGAGGAATCGCAGGTCCAGTTCCATCACCATATACAAGAAGTAATTTACCATCAGACTCGAGGTAGATATGCTTCGTCATTCATACACCTTACTATCAATTCAAAAGCCCTGCAACCGCTTCTCTTTCTTCCATAAGGACAGTCACATTTTCATCAATCTTTGACTGGGCAAACGAGTCAATTGGAAGATCTAGGACAACCTCAATTTGACCATTTTCACATCTACACGGGAAGCTGAATACCAGCCCCTCCGGAACTCCATACCAGCCTTCAGAAGGCAAGGCCATGGAAACAATCCTTCCATTGGACCCCTGCCACCAGTCACGCATGTGGTCGATAGCGGCTGAAGCAGCCGAGGCAGCAGAAGAGGCACCTCTAGCTACAATTACGGCTTTACCCCGCGTAGCTACAGTGTCCAAAAACTCGCCTTTCAACCAGTCTGAATCAAAAACGTCTGTAGCCCTCCTACCATCTACTGTTGCAAATCTCGGGTCTGGATACATCGTATTGGCATGATTACCCCAGATGAATACATCATGTATTTTGGATGCTGGCACGCCTGAACGTTCCGCCATCTGGCCGACGGCACGATTCTGATCAAGCCTCGTCATTGCAGTAAATTGTCTCGATGGTATGCTTGGGGAATTTACATTGGCAATAAGTGCATTCGTATTACAAGGATTGCCTACTGTTATCACCTTAACATCCTTTGATGCAACGTCGTCAATTGCTTTCCCCTGACCGACGAATATCGGGCCATTAGCAGCTACCAAATCTGATCTATCCATGTCTTTAGTTCTAGGTCTTGACCCAACTAGGAAAATAGCATCGGCACCTTGGAATGCTACATTGGCATCATCAGTGCAAATTATATCGAGAACCAATGGGAATGCAGAGTCCCTTAATTCCATTCTCACGCCTTCTAACCTTTGCATCCCAGGGGGTATCTCCAGTAGCTGGAGAATAACTGGTTGCCGCTTTCCGAAACAATCCCCGCTTGCAATTCTCCACAGTAGGGAGTATCCAATATTTCCCGCTGCTCCGGTTACAGCAACTCGGATCGCCTTAATCCCATCACTTTTACTCGTTAACCCTTCGGCGTTTTCTCCAAAATCTCCGGACACAATCTCTCCTCATGTAGGCGAGCAAGATTAGGGTATTAGCACTTTGTGAAGTAGGTACAAACATCATTCTCAGCATATCCTCCAATGACATTGAGAATATTGAGCCGACGGCTTCAATAAGCGCCTACATCTCGGAGGTTCAATATTGGTCTTGGGACTGCAGAGGGATAAGATGAAACTCGGTATTCTCAAGGAGCCAGAAGGAGAAATGAGAGTACCAATTGTACCTAATTCAATACCCAAACTACTCAAGTCTGGACTTGAGGTGTTTGTCGAGAATGGGGCTGGTGACCTCGCAAATCATTCGGATGGAGAGTATGAGAGTAAGGGGGCAACGATGGCCACTAGGGAGGACGTTCTAGGATGTGAAGCGCTGATATCCATAAATCCACCTAGTTTGGATGACGTCAGAGAGGGGTGTATTTTGATGTGTGTAGCCGATCCATTCAGAAATCCAGATATTGTGAAAAAGGCAATCTCACGTGGAGTTACCCTAATCAGTATGGACATGATTCCTAGGAGGCTATCGAGGGCACAATCTATGGATGTCAACTCCAGTCAAGACAACCTCTCTGGTTACAAAGCCGTTTTGCTAGGTGCTTCACATGTTCCCAAAGGAATTCCAATGATGACCACTAGTGCTGGGACAGTTAAACCAGCAAAGTTTGTAATCATGGGGAGTGGAGTAGCCGGATTGCAGGCAATTGCAACTGCAAAGAGAATGGGTGCAGTCGTTTATGCATCCGACGTCAGAAAGTCTGCCGCAGAACAAATTGAATCCGTCGGTGGGAGATTCATCGAGGTAGAGGGTATGGACGATTTCGAGGATGAATCAGGTTATGCTAAGCCACTCACGCCAGAGTTTATCCAGAAGGTTAACCATACGGTATGTAAGGTAGCAAGCGATGCGGACGTAATCATAACCACGGCTAGGATATTTGGAAGGCCAGCACCTATTACTATTCCCAAAAGCGCTGTTGAAGAATTCAAAACCGGGGCAGTAATCGTAGACATGAATGCTGACGTTGGTGGAAACTGTGAGTTGACCTCCCCCGGGGAGATAATTAACAGCAACGGAGTAAAAATAATCGGAATAGAAAATTTGGCCGGTACTATACCCTCGACCGCCAGTATGCTATATTCCAATAATCTTACCAACTTTGTAATATCATTAATAAAAGACGGCAATATCTCCTTGGATCTTAAAGACGATATTTTAGTTGGGCCATCAAAAGAATCAGATTTCTACGTCGATGGGATGGGAGGAGTTCTGATTTGCATGAATGGGGAGCTTCATAGCAATCAAACTAGACTTGGGGGTATTTTGTAATGTCCCTGACTCTGACGGCACTAATTGGTAGCATCACCGTTTTCGTACTGGCGATTTTCCTAGGTTTTGAACTAATCAGCAAAGTACCGCCAACGCTCCACACCCCTCTAATGTCTGGTGCCAATGCAATATCCGGCATTACTATAGTGGGCGCATTAATCCTCTCTAATGCTACATTTGATGGCACGGAAACCTCCTTTGCGGCAATATTAGCATTCCTAGCCCTTATCATGGCCACGATAAATGTCGTCGGAGGATTCATGGTTACAAATAGAATGTTGGAAATGATTGCAGGCAAGAAAAGAAAGGGGGGTAACTAATTGGTTGACCCCGTTGTTTGGGATGTCGGATACTTGCTTTCCGCCTCGATGTTCATTGTCGGTATCAAGAGGCTGTCAAGTCCTAGGACAGCTCCTTCGGGCAATAGGCTTGGTGCCCAAGGAATGTTACTGGCAGTTATTATTACACTACTAAAAATGCAATCCGAAGGTATTATTGGATGGGAGTTGATTGTTGCTGGATTGGCTATCGGCTCAGTAATTGGCTACATCATGGCTACCCGTGTAGAGATGACAGGAATGCCAGAGCTTGTGGCTCTGTTCAATGGTTTTGGTGGGGCTGCGTCAGCTCTGGTAGGTCTTTCTGAGGCATTAAAGAGAATCTCCGATGGAGTTCCGGATCCCGGAGTTGAACTCTATGCAACATGGACCGCAATCGGCCTATCAGCATTAGTAGGTTGGATTACCCTATCTGGAAGCTTAATGGCAATGATGAAACTCAAAGGGGGATTCTACGTACCATTTTCTAAGAAAGACGATAGGGGAAGAAGCAGATGGATTTCGTTTCCAACGTGGGGGCCACCATGGCTAAATTGGGTCAAGGCTTCTTTGCTCCTTGCATCATTAGCCCTGATAATACTGACAATTCAGAATCCCGAAGATAAAACGTATGTTTACTCTCTTGTTGCTACTTCGACTCTTCTAGGGGTACTTTTCGTTCTCCCGATTGGGGGGGCAGATATGCCAGTCGTAGTAAGCCTCCTCAACTCGCTTTCTGGGATTGCAGCCGCCTTCACAGGGTTCGTGATTGGCAACAATGTCTTGATAATTGCTGGCTCAATGGTAGGCGCCGCGGGTTTGATCTTGACATTCATAATGTGCAAAGCAATGAACAGGGAGCTATTCGATGTCCTCTTCAAGGCATTCGGGGGATCAGGGGAGAAAGATCAGCTTACCAGAACTAAAGTCGGAAGTGATCCGGAAGAAGTTGCAATGGTCTTGGATGGAGCTCAAAAAGTAATTGTAGTTCCAGGATACGGAATGGCTGTTAGCCAAAGTCAGCACGCAGTCAAGGAATTCGCGGACCTTATGGAATCATTCGATTGCGAGGTCCTGTATGCCATCCATCCAGTTGCTGGGAGGATGCCAGGCCACATGAACGTACTATTGGCAGAAGCCAACGTACCTTATGAGAAATTAATTGAGATGGACGATATTAATTCCGAATTCCCTGAATGCGACGTCGCACTGGTGATTGGCGCAAATGATACCACTAACCCTGCCGCTAGGACTAATGAGGGACCACTAGCGGGAATGCCAATTCTAGACGTCGACAAATCCTCGGTAGTAGTGATAATCAAGAGAAGCCTTTCTGTAGGTTATGCAGGTGTTGACAACGACCTCTTTTACATGGACAAAACAATGATGTTATTCGGAGACGGTAAAAAGATGATGAATGAACTGAACTCCGCGATTAAGGAGCTTTAAACCAAGGTGATGGACATGTCTCCAAGCAAGCGTTATTTGTCTTCAGCCTCCGAGTATCAATTGAGAGGCGGTAAAATGACTGGGCTCAAGAGACTGCTAGTTGTTGCACTCACACTATCTATTCTCTCAATCCCTGCTGTGGGAATGAGCTCTGGCCCGGGTTATGAAAATGCAGACGGAGATCCCACTGTGAAATATGGCTGTAATTGCCACAACAATGGCGCCGCCTCCACAAGAGCAGTAGTGATGGTTACTGGCGTCCCGGTTATGTATGAATTGGGGGCTTCATATGAAATGACAATTAAGGTTGCAGACTCGCTCACATTATCAGGAGGAAATGGGAACACACAAGGTGGATTTTTGATGACCTCAGATGGTGTAGGAATCTTCTCATGGCCAGATGATGAGGAAATTCGTGCTGCGGAAGATGCACCCCTTGACATATCACACTCGGACACCGACTCTGACGGCATATGGGAGATAACTTGGACAGCTCCAACAGAAGACCTTGGCTCGGTCCATTTTTGGGTTGCTGGCAACTCTGTCAATGGGGACGGAGCTCCAGGGGATGAAGACTGGTGGAATATCCTAACTTTTACTGTAAACGCACCGGGAACAATAGAGTCCAGTGAATCCGGGGCCACCCTTGAAACTAGAACAGTTTCAGTCGGGGACTACGAAACCCTATTCGTTGTCGAAGAATCAGAAGCTCAAAGAGAAGCTGAAAGACAGGAGGCACTGTCACAGAGAGTTTTCACTCAAGGAAATCTATTTTTCTGGACCAGTCTAACCGCGCTTCTTATCGGAGCGTTACTTCAAAGGGAGATTCTAGAGAGAAGGTATGATGATGGCCCTGAATTCCTTGCCATGGAGTTGGCATACCCTCAAGCAATTAGAAGGGGCTTGATGGGCATAGGCTCTTTCTGGCTGGCTATCAGGTGGGCCTCCTCCGACACTCCGATATATTTCCCTCCCCCTGCGGTCGTCAAAGAGGGGACAAAGGTGACCGATCTGACAGACTTCCTAATCGGATCTGCTTTCCTAGCCAGCGCACTTTTCGCCTATGGGGTGTATAGGACAATATTAGCCGCTAGAAAGGACCCAAATGTCAAGGATCGGCTGTAGATGTCAGAACAAATGATTAATCTCGAACCCAAACCTTTGGAAAATCACTTACAAGAACTGTACTCACTTGTAAAAAATACAATATTATTTGCTTCAATATCGGCAATAGGATGGTCTGTAGTTGCCCCTCAATTATTGACAGAATGGGCCAATCTATTCAATAATAACGTTAACATAAACCAATTGTCCATCTACTCCCCATTCAATTGGATAGAAGTCAAATGGTCCTTTTCCATAATGATGGGTATAATCACATCATTCCCCCTCTTCTCAGCAATGCTATACAGGTTCTCTAAACCTGGCCTATACCCAAACGAGCTTTTCCCGGTTAAATTTATACTAATTGCAAA
>DANW01000019.1:6606-12253 GCA_002501605.1 Euryarchaeota archaeon UBA28 | reverse complement strand
GGTCAGGGCCAGGGTCAAGGCCAGCAAGGTCAGGGCCAGGATCAGGGTTCACAATCAGGCCAGGACGGTCAGCAGGGCCAGAACGACGAACAAGGTCAGCAAGGTCAACAGCAAGATAACGGACAAGGACAGCAGCAGCAGGGTGGCGAACAGAGTGGCCAGCAAGGCGACCAAGAGAGCCAGGATCAGAATGGTAACAACCAGAATGGTCAGAACCAGCAGCAGCAGGGTCAGACCCAAGGCGACAGCCAGGGGCAACAGACTCAGCAGTCCGACCAGCAGCAAAACCAGCAGCTCGACAACCAGAACCAAAATGGAGAGAACGACAACGATGGTGATGGAATTCCTGATGACTTGGATAATGATGATGACAACGATGGCATCCCAGATTCCCAAGACTCAAGTCCGGAAGACCATGACAACGACGGTATCGATGATGCGGATGATGATGACGATGATGGTGACGGAATTGACGACCAAGACGAAGTCGATGACGGAAACCCCAACACGGACATCTATGACCACGACAACGACGGCATCCCTGACAACCTGGATTTCGACATCGACAATGACGGTATCGACAACTGGAACGACATTGGACCTAATGGCGAGGACTACTCGCGCGATCATGACAATGACGGACTAAATGACGGTATCGACACTGATGATGATAACGATGACATCCTGGATGTTGATGAAGCCGATGGCGTTGTTGGTGTATGGAGGTACGATCATGACAATGACGGACTTACAGACAGCTTCGACAACGATGACGATAACGACGGTCTATCAGATTGGTTTGAGCAGAACGACGGTTGGGACATGACTGGTCAATTTGACCACGACAACGACGGCATCCCAGATCATCTAGATGATGACGACGATGGCGACGGAATCCCTGACAATTTAGAGAACAATGACTTGATTTAGAGTTGTAATCTTCGTTCAGCCCGCCGGCTGTATGCTGGTGGAGACAGGGCACTTCTGGGGCACTACAGTCCCAGAAGTGTCCGCACATTTCAGAAATCAAACAATGTGGGTCGGCTCTTTGATCTCAGTTTACCCACTGAGCTTAGCCTGTCGAAAGCCCTTTTCATACGAGAATCACTGAACCCTCTCTCAATTTGTAGAAACTGAATCAAATCCTCTTCTACAGCTTGCCTAGATTGGGGTATTGGATCTTCCGCGATTGGGTGACTGTGGAATAGCGATCTGATTTCATCTAAATTACCTGGAAGATCGAATCCCTTGAAGGATGAGACAGATTCCATGGTGCCATGCTCCTTTATCAGCTTCAGTCCTGTTTTGGGACCTATTCCCTTTATTCCTGGATGAAAGTCGGTTCCTATCATTATTCCCAAGTCAACTAGCTGATCGTAGGTAATCTGTAATTCTTCAAGCATAATTTCCAACGAAATCATCTCTGCCTGCATCATTCTACCAAACTTCCTCGTTCCGTGTGCAGTCAGATTCCTAATCATCACAGGCGCACCGTAGAGAAGTGTATCCCAGTCTTGACTCGCAACAGCCCCGACTTCTCCCCTCCTGCACATTACGGCGGCAGCTCCTTCCGCCTCCATTGGCGCTTCAATCCAGACCAGCCCCATACAATCAAAGAGGCGTTTTGTCTCAGATACCATCTCAGGTGTGAACTCTGCAGTTTGAGGCCCCAGTTTCTTGGCTCGAGAAAGGTCTCCGGCATTGATCGCTTCTTCCCACCTGGCCTTGGCCTCAACCTTCCTTGACTTTCTATCCTCCAAGGTATCCCGTTTCAAGTCATGTGGCCTTCCATCGAAAACAAAGACTGGGTCTATGCCCTCAGAAACAAGAATCGAAGCCCTGTCTAGAAATCCCATCAGATGGGAGACTGGCTTGCCTTCATACGATAGCGGCTTGCCGTCATCTCCTGTCATCGATGTGATAAATTGATATGCATTCAAGAAGACATCGACAGCTACCTTCTGTCCAGATAAGTCACTAATCTCGATTGGTTTGGCCGGAGCGAGATCCTTCAAATTACACCCCATAACCTACGCTCCTGACGCTTGCGGTAATGTCAAGGCATTTAGGGTTGAAGTTTCGGTAGGTAGCTGGAGGAGGAGGATGGGGAGCTTCGCACTTCTTGGAATGGGGTGGCATTCTTGGCTCTTCAGGGAGGAAATGAAGGCCATAGTTGGGGAGGTCGACCTCCTTCATCCTCGTGTAGTTTCCTGTAAAATTGAAGCTGAAACACTGGGAAGATTATCTGGATCAGCTCTTCTGGATGAAGTTCTTATCTTTGGAGGATGTCATGAGCTGAATGGCTCATCAGAGGATTATGAGCACCTTTTCAATCAGATCGCAGACTGGGCTATGAATTCGATGGGTGAGGGAAGCTTTGCCATTCGGACTAGGAAGATTGGTGAGCTTCCTGACTCTCTAAGTAGCAGGGCCTTCGAAAGATCCATCGGGAAGCACGTCGCCAATCGCGATAGAATTGTTGACCTTGAAAGCCCAGAAAATGAAGTAGTCGTGATTATTGCAGGTTCTAATGAAATTAACTCTCACCCGGAGCCAATCCCATTCTCAGGGACTAGGATCATATGGGGAATTAAGGAAATGAGCTGGGAGAAGGAGGACTTTTCAGGGAGATCTCCTACAGAGAGGCCTTTCTTCAAACCCGTCTCACTTGAACCACGACAGGCCAGGCTTCTGATATCACTCTCCAATGTACCGGGTAGAGAAATGAAGGCGATAATCGACCCATTCTGCGGTACTGGGGGTATTGCCATAGAGGGTTGCTTACAAGATATTGAGGTTCTAGCAAGTGACCTTGACTCTAGAATGGTTGAAGGAACCGTCTCCAACCTTGAGTGGCTGGGAAAGAAAGGCACTGTGGAGAAATATGACGCATCTGAAATCTTCAATCTCTGGGGCGAGCGTGAAGGCTCTTCTTTTGTTTTTGATCCGCCCTATGGGCGTAGTTCATGGAGGTCCGATGACTCAATAGAGGTCTTTCTTAGTACCCTTGGGGAAGCAAGAAAAATTGACCCTGCAGGAGTCGTTTCTACAATGTTACCTGCTGGTCCTGAGGCCTTGACGAAGGCAAGCCTGGAACACGCTGTTGTGATGGGAAGACCATGGTCTGAATTGATGTCTGAGATAGAGAGTATTGGATGGAGAGTTCATCTGCTATGCCCTGTTAGAGTTCACAGAAGTCTCGTGAGAGTTATCGCAGTCTTCCATCCGTCGGATTGAAAATGTAAGAGCTATTGTGAGTAGCTGGGCGATTGGTGTAGTCTGGATATCATCGGGCGCTTCGGACGCTTGGACACGGGTTCGAATCCTGTATCGCCCACCATACTTAGACTAGGAATGAAAATCTAATGTTTTTTCTTCCATCTCGTTATAACATCTCCACCGGATTCAAACTCCTCGTATTTCACTAGCCCCGATTCAACCAAGAGTTCTTCATTGAACGGGAGCCTTCCCCCCACGAGCTCCAAAGGAGATTTACAAATCTGGGCGAAGTCCACTCCCCCCTCTTTCAGGAATCTTTTCCATGTGTCAGACCCGCCCTCGATCAGCACTGACTGGATTCCCCTGTCCCCTAACATATCCAATATTTTTGAAACTGGAATTTCTCCGGGCTCAGCAAGTATGATTCTCTCAACATGCGAAGGGTCAATGTTGTCATCTGGCTCAACTGCATGAATTAGCAAGGTCAAGGCCTCTCCGTCAGACATCACCTTACAATCCAACGGAATTCTGCATTTTGGGTCTATGATAACTCGTAAGGGCTGTTCCCTGGGTCCGATGTCTGGACCTCTTACGGTAAGAGCTGGGTCATCTCTTATCACCGTGTTAATCCCAACCAGAATAGCCATTGAGTCTGCTCTCAGGTCATGTGCGAGCCTCAATGATTCTTCGGACGTGAACCTTGATGATTCGATGCTAGAGTCACAATCCGTATTACCATCGCAGTCAGTAGCCGCCTTCAACAATACCATCGGTCTTCTTTTATCGCACCAGTGCATGAATGGGGCCATCTGTTCCATGCATTCATCTTCCAGCGAGCCTGTACTCACAGAAACTCCGTTTTCGATTAGTGAATTGGCACCATCCCCACGAACGGTTGGATTGGGATCTAATGCCCCTATGACCACTCTTTCTATTCCTGCCCAGAGTAGTGCTTCCGTACACGGAGGGGTTCTTCCAAAGTGATTACAAGGCTCCAGTGTAACATATGCGGTACTCCCCTGTGTCTCTACACCCCTGGACTCGGCATCTGCAATCGCCATCTGCTCTGCGTGAAGACCACCTATGTGATCGTGCCACCCTTCTGCTATCACCTCTCCGTCCCTCACGAGCACGCACCCGACTCTAGGGTTCGGCATGACCTTGTATCCACCTCTAGACCCTAGGTCCAAAGCGAGCCTCATAAATCGGTCATCATGGTCCATTGCTGAATTAACGCGGTACCATCTTCGATATCATACCTTGCTTCGGCAGTATTGAAGTCCGATGCTGTCGCTCAGGCATCGTGGCACGAGTAGCCTGTATAGTCAACCCCAACGCAAGAGACGGTAAACTTGGGAAGAATTTCCCGAAAGTCGAGGATGCTCTGAGATCTTCTGGAATAGAATTTGATATCTTCATGACAAATGGGAAAGGACATGCAATTGAAATATCGAGCGATCTGAGAGAAAGTGACTATGACTTGATAGTGGCAGTAGGCGGGGACGGTACGGTACACGAAGTTGCGAATGGGATTCGTGGCTCAGATAAACGCCTTGGAATTATTCCTATGGGGAATGGCGATGACTTTGCCAGAGCTGTAGGAATTCCTCTCAACGACCTAGAAGGTGCTGTTTCCCTCCTAAAGGATGGTTCCGACTACTCAGTCGGAGGAATAAGAGTAGAAGGTTTGAGAGCTCCTGAGCATCCTGGAGTACCCTCACCAAAGCACTATCCGGTTACAGGGGAGCCTTCCAGGGACGAGAATCTAGTTCGCTGGAGTTTTCTCGAGTGTGATGGGGGCGTAACATCTTCTATCAATAGGATGAAGGACGAAGGAAAATTCTCTTGGATCAGTGGTCAGAAGAAGTATACCGCCCTAGCAGTGAAGGCTATTCTCACATGGAAGAGTCAGATGGCATGGATAAGGGTGGATGATGGACCAGGTAGAAAGGTAGACCTAACAGGTCTTTTCGCTATGATGCAAGCTGAGACTTTTGGAGGAGGGTATAGGGTAGCTCCAGGAATGCATCCCTTCGGAGATAGTTCGAGAATAATCTTAGGATTCGGTCTATCGAAAGCTCAGATGCTGTTAGTCATGGGACCTTTGGAGAAAGGAAAGCATGTGGGGAAATGGGGGAAGATATCCATGGAGCCATGTAAGACCTTCGAAATTAGGGCGCTCAATGAGAATGGTGAACCAACGCTCGAGAATGGTCATAATCCTCCTCTCTACATCAGTCTGGATGGAGAGATATCAATGACCACCCCAGTAAGATTTGATTTCCATTCGAATGTCTTGAATGTTCGTGGCGGGAATGATCCTCCTAACGTCCATTGAGTTTTGATGGCGCAGACGGAGAGATTTGAACTCCCGAGTCACTAGGACACCGGATTTCAAATCCGGCGCAATACCAGGCTATGCGACGTC
>DANW01000019.1:5201-6297 GCA_002501605.1 Euryarchaeota archaeon UBA28 | reverse complement strand
AATACCAGGCTATGCGACGTCTGCTACGCCCGTCCGAATAGGTCCTTCAAATGAAACCTTTCTATCAGTAGGTCCCAGGTCTACACCACGCTGGGAGGCCTGTTGTGGCTTCAGGGTGAGTCAGTCCAATGAATAAGATCATTATGATAATGAAGAATGATGGAAAAAGGGCTGTGACTGTTAGTATGCCTGAGTCCTCCTCTCCGTATAGATGCATGAATATCAAAGCAATCATTATGAATTTGGGGATTGCTATCACGGTTAGTATCATCAAAGTATAGTTGCTGAAGACGAAGATCCTCTCATCTGGAAGATGGAAGCCAACCGCTACTACTTCTATCAGAGTCAATACCATAAGGCCGATGAAGTTCATCCAGTATGGGTCTTTTCCGAGTATAGTATAATGCGCCATTTTATCACCTCAATACAGATAGAAGAACGGGAAGACGATGACCCAAACAAGGTCAACAAAGTGCCAGTAAAGTCCGAAGTACTCTATCGAAACCGCGTTTTCAGGGGTATATGCCCCTCTGCTGGCCTTAAATGTCATGTAAATGAGTCCGATTATTCCACCTAGTACGTGGACTCCATGGGTTCCTGTTGTGACGTAGAAAGTGGAGGCACTGACCCTGATATTAGCCATCATCTGTCCACCAGAGTGGGTCCCGGCCTCCATCATTGCATAGAGCTCAGTATCGTGGGATATCCCATGACCATGATCAGCCAAGTATGCGGTATCGTAGTAGTGGTGTTGGTAGCTGTCTGCATTGATCAAGTATCCCTCTGCATATAGTGATTTGATAGTCGTGTCTCCATGATTATATTCAGCGAGGAATTCTGGGAGTGGGAATCCTATGAACCACTCAATCATCTTCAGTGACAGGAAGAGTATTGCTAGGACTGTTGTAGCTCCTAGGTACCTGGTTACTAGCTTGGTTCTAACCTCATGATCAAGATCCACCTTCTTGGCATACCTAAGTGCCTGAACAACGGTGAATGAAGATACTATCAGGGCAAAGGTGTTTATCGCGCCTGGGGCGATGTGGAACCAGGATGAGGCAATTAGATGACCTGCGGGCTCGAAGCAGGTTACTGA
>DANW01000019.1:0-4810 GCA_002501605.1 Euryarchaeota archaeon UBA28 | reverse complement strand
TACCTCATGTAAGTGCTGAATAGTGATGTGAAAACCATCATCTCAGACATCAAGAAAATCCACATTGAGACCTTTCTGATATCTATTCCTCTGAAGGGGGTTCCAGTCGCCTTGGGTTCGTATGACCCATCGAATGACATATCCTGCCTCCAAAATATTGTGAGTCCGAACATGACTATCGCAAGTCCAGCGAAAACCACACCGATCGAAGCAACATCGACCATCTCTCCCCATTTGTAGACACCTGCTAGAGAGAAAAGGAATATTCCTGTTCCGACACTCATGATGAAAGGCGCCCATGAGTTGTGAGGTGCCCCATGGCTCCAGTCGTGTGGACCCCATGCACTAGCATGGTGGTCATCGTGTACGCTCAATGTACCGCCTCCTCTGTCTCGTCTTCACTAACCATGAGTCTGTTGAATAGCTTACTCAAGGTTCCTGGTTCGTTAGCGATGTGCTCGTTGGCATCTGTCAGAACGGGAAGATTATGCGGGTCGAAGCTTGGGGTTGGAGGAGGGGAAGTTGTCATCCACTCGAATGACCACCCTCCCCATGGATCGGCTGGTGCGTCTTGTCCTCGGATGAGACTCTTGATCATGTTAGCCACCATGATGAAGTTGGAGAAGAAGAATATGAAGGCAGAGACAGAGATGAACATGTTCCATCCAGCGGCCTCTATGGGGAGGGCACCCATAGCCTCCTCTGTGGTAACGAAGTAGGTGTGGTGCCTCCTAGCCATTCCCCAGACTCCAAGCCTGTGCATTGGCCAGAATAGGGCATTGTATGAGATGAATCCTACTAGGAAGTGTAGTACGCCTAGCTTCTCATCAAGCATTTTTCCAGACATTTTCGGGAACCAATAGTAGATTGCCGCATAGAAGCCGAAGACCGTTCCACCTACGAGGACGTAGTGGAAGTGTGCCACAACGAAGTACGACTCATGGAGGTGAAGATCCATCGCGATGGACGGGAAGAACATTCCCGATATTCCCCCGAGAGTGAATGTAACTAGGAAGCCCAAGGTCCAAAGGGTGTGGGTTCTGTATACAAGAGAGCCCCCATGCATCGTCTTAAGCCAGTTGAATATCTTGATTCCCGTCGGGACGGCAACCAGCATTGTAGTTAGCATGGTGACGAATCTTAGGGTCGGGCTCATTCCACTGGTGAACATATGGTGGCCATAGACGATGAAGGAAACAACACCTATTCCCGCCATTGCGTAAACCATTGACCTGTATCCAAATATCGATCTTCTTGCACTAGTTGCTATTACTTCAGATATGACTCCGAAAGCCGGGACTATCACAACATAAACCTCTGGATGTCCGAAATACCAGAACAAGTGGCTCCATAGAAGAGGGTCTCCGCCAGCTGAGACATCATAGAATGCTGTTCCTATTACCCTGTCCAGATAGACTTGGATAAGACCTATTCCGAATGCTGGGATTGAGAGGAAAAGCATCAGGTTCGCGATGAGTATTGACCAGGTGAAAAGAGGCATCTGGAGCCAACCCATTCCCGGGGCCCTCATGACAGCAATTGTGGTCAGGAAGTTGATTCCTGTCAGTGTTGAGGAGGCTACAAGCATAATCTGCCCTGCTACCCACATTGTTGTTCCCATGTGAGCAGTTTCGCTCACGACATATGGAGCATATCCTGTCCACCCTGTATCTGCGCCTTGGCCCGAGAAGACACCTGTGAAGATTAGCAAAGCACCTACTGGTTGTAACCAGAAAGACATGGCGTTAAGTCTGGGGAGGGCAAGGTCTGGGGCCCCAATCTGAAGGGGTATCATCCAGTTTGCAAAGCCATTGATTAGAGGCATCGCGGCGAGGAAGATCATAGTGGTTCCGTGTAACGTGAAGAACTGGTTGTACTGATCCTGAGTCAGGAAGTCATTTCCTGGAACAGCCAATTGTATCCTGATCATCATGGCCATTATTCCCCCTACGCCCAGGAAGAAAAGACCAGCAACGAAGTACAACGTTCCTACTTTCTTGTGATCGGTTGTGGTGAGCCAGTCAGCAATCCAAGGTGCGAAGTATTCCCATGTGAACGATTCAGGGTTGGTCCTGTAAAACACGTACGCCAGTGTTAGGACCAGGAGGACCGCTGAGACAATTATCAATGTGGTAAGGACAACATAAGGATCTGCCTCCTCCAGTACTAGAACAGGGGGGGATACTTTGGCGGTTAGTCTGTTCCACATGTCGCCTGAGCTTCCACCGTTGGCGCCATCTGCATTGCCATTGACGGAGTTAGTATGAAGGACGAACTCCACATTTCTATCCGATGATGGAGAGGTCCAGGTCATAGTCCATGATGTCTGGTCGTTGCCTGCTTCTGTGTGACTGACCTCATTCACGCTGTATGACTGGACTGTGGCATCAGAAGGGGATAGCTCCCCATCACTGACCCAAAGATTGAATCCACCCTGATTGATGTTGGAAGGATCTGATGGACCTCCGACGAATGAGACTGTTATCTCGTAAGTCTCCGAGTAATTGTATTGGTCTGGGAGTCCAGTAATCGAGGGTACGACCTCTGAGCTTGTTACTGCTCCATGGCAGTTACACCCCGAGTCTTTGACCCCTTGGATACCATTAGGATAGGAGACTGCGGCTGGTGATATCACCAATGCCATGACAAGTGCTGATAAGACCAGCAATGTTCTTGCGGATTTCTTGTTCATTCAGTCATCTCCTATTGATGGACTACCAGTTTCCCCGCCATGACAGAGTGAGCATCTCCACAGTATTCGGTACAGAGAATTATCTGGTCCCCAACTTCACTGCTGATTGGCAACCAGATGGTGGTTGGCCATTCGTATTCGGATGGACCTATCTCTGCCCCGTATAGAGTGTCTTCCTTGACGCCCATTCCCAGGAACCAGGGGGCATGAGTAACATCCTCGGATCTCATATTTGCGAGATATGTTTCGCCTTGCTTCAAAGAGAGGAGCGGAACTGTCCCATAGACCTCTACATTGTCACTACCTGTGTCGCATAACTCCGTAGAAAGGTCGAGGCAATCGAATGCCCAGACCCATTGCTTTCCTGTGATCTCTATAACGTGGTAACATTCGGAGGTCACGACCCCATAACCATCAAGTTGGTTATTGGAAGATTGGCCATCCTCACACTCTTCGCCATGGTAGCCATCCTCGCCAGTCTCAGACCATACAGCGTCCAATGGCACCCATGACACATAGGTCAGCCAGACTATTAACATGAACGGGGCGACAGTCCAAGCTACTTCGAGCCTCATGTCATCGTTATGCTTCGGGAAAACCCCTACTGCTATTTCGTCGGGATTATCATAGCCCTCCGAATCTTCCGAGCGATACCAGAAAGAGTGATGATAAAGCCAAGTGAAGGTGAAAACAGATACTAATATAGAGATTACAATGTAGTAGTCCCACAGGCCTTGGAATAGAGAGCTCTGTATAGTCAAGACACAACCCGTATCGACGGGTACGAAAGCCCCTCATAAGGGATACGGAGGCGTAGCCTGTGATTTTGTTTCATAACAGTGGGAAAACTCCTAAGCAAAAGCTCCCTTAACGAGCACCGATGGAAAGTAATGACCTTGGTAATGGAGGAATTAACTCCGGTCCGCATGATAGGTTTTCCAGATTCAACAGAGCTGCTAGATCCATTCACGAATCCATAGTCAGGAACTCTTCCATCGAGAATGGGGGGTGTGGTTGCCCTTTGGTTGTCGAGGGGATTAATGACGTCAAGGCATTGAGGGAACTGGGTTTTACTGGTGATATCGAGAAGGTTAACCGAGGATGGGGCATGCCCAGGCTTGTCACGCATCTGTATGAAAAATACGGGATTAGAAATCAAGTTGATGGAGGCGGTTCGATAATGCTACTGATGGATTGGGATAGAACGGGAGGGAGGCTACAGAAGCTACTGAGAGAGCGTCTTGAATCGTTAGATGTGAAAGTAGATGAAGACCTGAGGACAGAGTTGATGAAGAGTATGAAACCGGAAGGAAGGACCGTTGAGTCACTGAGGCCCCATATCCGAACTCTAGTAGGGCTGTTACCATATCAAAAATAGCTACTCAGGGGCCACTGTCATCGTCTCCTTGACAGTATTTAGCACGAGCTGGGTTAGCGATCTTTCAATCCCATCAATAGACATGACATTCTTGATCAGGTCGTCAAGGTCGTCTCTATCTCTAGCTCTAGCGATGATCATTGAGTCATAATCACCCGTGACGTCGTATACTCCCGAAACCCTGTGGTCCCCTGAGATCTTCTCTTGTATCTCGATTAGCCTACCCTTCTGTATCCTGAGGCCAATGACCACATTGAGGTTCCAGCCTATCTTTTCAGGATCTAATCTAACTGAATACCCTGTAATTATTCCAGTATCTTCCAGCCTGTTTACCCTATTACTTACTGTGCCCAAAGCTACTCCGACGATTTCTGAGATTTTTCTCAGAGATGCTCTGCCATCCTCCTGAAGTACTTGTATTATTTTCCGGTCAGTTTCGTCAATCAAATAGTCACCCACAGTCTTGATTGGTGAATTAGGCTAATGAACATATGCTAAAAATTAATGAAAATTAATGTTAACTTGTTCAGGAATGTTGTCAAATATCGGTATCCAGGCCTCTTTGAGTCATCCTAATCATTACTTCTTGATCGTTGACCATTAGAGTGACCCTTTCGCCAACCCACACAGGTATTGCATCTGACCCTGAAACTAGGATGTGCCCACCAGAAATATCACTTGAGATGCCAATCTCTTCTTTGGTCAGAGACTTTCTTAGAAGTAGGTTATCGAGTAAAACT
>DANW01000026.1 GCA_002501605.1 Euryarchaeota archaeon UBA28 | reverse complement strand
CCCGGTAATGAGAAAAAGGGCGACGTTATTGAAGGGGGCTGGATTGAGAGGAATTACACTAGCTCGGCTACAGTTGAGTTCTCTGATTTGAACCATGACTCCATGGAAGAGCTTGTCTCATCAGAGTCATGGAAAGGCAAAGCAGGAGGTTATGACCTTGCAGGCATTGCTGGTAAATATTGCCATCTGATCGAAGGCGAAGAAGTCACTGTTCTGGGGATTTCGGACGAATCGATAGAATTCCTGAAATCTATTCTCTCAAACGAAAGTTACGCCTCCAAACTTTAGGACAAATTCCTTCTGGATGTCATCAAACCAGTCTAACATATCAGAAGAGAATCTTACCCTTTCAATTTCGGGATCCATCAGAAGGTCATCCTGAATTCCTTTCAGTGTTCCCGGGGCGGCCCCACATGAAACGCAGGCCCCATCTAAATCGATGACCAAGGACAATGCCTTACTTGAAGATGAATCATCCGAAAATTCCCAGCTGGCAAGGACTAGCTCCCCTCCATGTCCGTCCAATGCGGCCCTGACCGTCCCCAGTCTGGCCATTAAAGCGGGGATGGTATCGGCATCGTTAGATTCGATTAGCCTTGACAAGGATAGACCCCTAAGTCTCTCAAGTTCATCCTTATCATGGCTGGATTCGATTCTTCTTAGGGCCTCAATCCTCATCTGTTCTTCAATCTGCGAGCCATACAAATCCACCAAGTCGTCGCCTCCTGGTTTGGAAGAACCCATAGCACTCCATGGGGGCCCCTCTTTAGAAATCTACTAATAAAAAGGCCGCGGTCTGCCACACACATTCAAAAGGATGGAAGTATGCCATAGTTCGAGGAGTAGCATGCCTAACGATGACGAGCCCATTCTTGAGGTCAAAGGACTAAGGGTTGGGATAGAGGATACGCCCATCCTAAAGGGTATAGATTTGAGAATACCGAAGGGGGAGATCCATGCAATAATGGGTAGAAACGGTAGCGGAAAGACAACTACTGCTAACGTCATAATGGGGCATCCAGCATACGATATCGAAGAGGGGGAAATACTTCTAGATGGAGAAGATCTTCAGGAGATGGAGCCATGGGAAAGATCCAGACAAGGGGTTTTCCTGTCTTTTCAGTATCCACAATCAATCCCGGGCCTACAGGTAGGCAATTTTCTGAGAAAGTCTGTATCGAGTGTCAGAGGAGAGGAAGCCGCCAGAGGTTCGGACTTTAGGGAGAGCCTAAATCGGGCAATGGAAGAGCTGGATATTCCCAAGGCATTCTTATCTAGATACGTGAATGATGGATTCAGTGGAGGAGAAAAGAAGCGCTTTGAGATTCTTCAACTCATGCTTTTAAAACCCAGACTTGCGGTTTTGGATGAGACTGACAGTGGTTTGGATATCGATGGAATAAGAACTGTCGCCAAGGGAATAAACTCAGTTGTCAAAGGTACGGAAAATGGGGCCTTGATTATCACCCACTACTCCAGAATATTGGAGCATGTAAACCCAGACAGAGTCCATGTCATGATTGGAGGGAAAATTGTTGCAAGTGGAGGCCCCTCACTCGCTATTTTATTGGAGGATAACGGATATGACTGGCTGGAGAAACAAATTGCAAAGGGGGTGGATTTCGAATGAGTGAGGGTATTGATGCCAGAGATGCAGTAGGCGATTACAAAGCAGGATGGCACGATCCGGAAAATTCAACCATAAGATTTGATTTTGGCCTTTCTGAGAAAGTAGTGAGAGACATCTCCAAAATAAAAAATGAGCCCGAGTGGATGACCGAAATCAGGGTCAAGGCATACAGACACTTCGTGAAAAGGCCAATGCCGACATGGGGAAATACTGAACAGCTCATGGAAATAGATTTCGACAAAGTATGCTATTTCCTCAAGTCCTCCGAAGGGATAGGTAGCTCGTGGGACGACGTACCTGAAGACATCCGGCATACGTTTGATCGGCTCGGAATTCCTGAAGCAGAACAGAAGTGGCTTTCCGGAGTAACTACTCAGTATGAATCCGAGACTGTCTACCACAGTATCCGTGAAGACTTGGAGAAACAGGGTGTGATTTTCTTGGACATGGATTCTGGATTACGGGAACATGAGGACATTGTGAAGAAGTACTTCGGAAGCGTAATCCCATACAGCGACAACAAGTTCTCGGCACTCAATACTGCGGTTTGGTCCGGTGGCTCCTTCATTTACGTCCCCAAGGGAGTTCATGTCGAAATGCCGGTCCAAGCCTATTTCAGAATAAACGCCAAGAACATGGGCCAATTTGAAAGGACCCTGATTATCGCTGACGAGGGAAGTAGCATCCATTATGTCGAAGGATGCACTGCTCCAACTTACTCTACTGATTCCTTACACTCGGCTGTGGTAGAGTTGCTCGCTCTCCCCGGAGCCCATATAAGGTACACTACTGTACAGAATTGGAGCAACAATGTGTACAATTTAGTCACCAAAAGAGGCGTAGCCCATGAGAATGCGAAAATTGAGTGGGTGGATGGGAATATCGGAAGCAAACTGACCATGAAATATCCTGCCGTTATTCTAAAAGGAGAGGGATCTCATGCAGAGGTAATCTCAGTTGCTTATGCAGGAAATGGACAACATCAGGATGCTGGAGCCAAAGTACATCATATGGCATCAAATACAACCAGCAATATCCTGTCCAAGAGTATTAGCAAAGATGGGGGAAGGGGATCGTACAGAGGCATGGCCAAGGTAATGCCCAAAGCAGAAAATTGCAGAATGAATATTGTTTGTGACGCCCTGATACTCGATGAAGAGAGCAGGACTGATACCTATCCAACAATGGAGATTGCCAACTCCACGGCACATTGCGAACATGAAGCTAGTGTCTCAAAGGTTGGAGACGAGCAGTTGTTCTACCTAATGAGCAGGGGGCACACAGAAGCCGAAGCTCTCGGTATGATTGTCAATGGTTTCTTCGAGCCATTCACCAGAGAGCTCCCAATGGAATATGCAGTAGAACTGAACAAGCTTATGTCACTGGAAATGGAAGGAAGCATAGGTTGAGTGTAGATAAATGAATCCTGATTCAGTATATTTGTCTTCTGAGATGCCAGACAGGGCGGATCATTTGTGGAGGTATACCTCCTGGAAGAAGGCCCACCCTACCGGAAATGTTAGAGAGATACCCGATGCAGTTTCAACGCCAAAGATTGTATTGAAGACCATTGATGGCAGTTCTCTCCCTGAGGGAATTTCTCTTGTTCATGAACAAACAGATTTTGATGATTTGCCAAATGAGGAAATTATCACCAAGAGCTTCATGCAGTCTGTAACCAAAGACTCAAAATTCACCTTATCAGTCATTCCTAAATTTAAATCGACAACGCCGTTAGTGGTGGATATACAAACTGATGGGGATTATTGTGCGACTCATCTTTGCCTAGAAATAGGTAGGTTAGCTGAGTTTGAATTGGTAACTGTAATCCGAGGAGAATGCAAATGGTTTGGGCTGATGAGGACGGGGTTAACTGGAGAGGGCTCTGTTTGCAATGATGTTTTAGTCAACAAACTTTCCAAGGGAGTCACACTTAGAGTAGAGTCGATTTCAATCCCTAGGGATTCCCAGTTCAAATCTGGAACTGTATCCTCAGGCTCAACGCTAACAAAGGCTGATTTGAGATATCGAATGTTTGGACCTGGAGCAAGTCTTAATGTTCTGGGCTCCATACTATCGGCGGGTGAAATGAGCCTCGATCATCATATTGAAATCTATCACGATTCTCCTGAAACATTCAGTCGTTTGGACTGGAACTCTGCATGTGGTGGAAGTAGTAAGACGGTTGGTACTGGAATGCTAAGAGTATCGAAGGGATCAGCCGGAGCAGATGCTGCGCAACTTTTCAGCAACCTACTCCTATCTAGCGATGCCCGGGCAGACTCCATTCCTGAATTGGAGGTATCGGAGCACAATGTAGTGGGTTGTGGGCATGGGACGGCAAGTGGGCCAGTCGATGAAAATCAGATGTTTTACCTGGGATCAAGAGGGATGTCGCCAAGTGAATCAAAAAGTACACTAATAGCAGCATTTCTCAATTCGACTCTGTCCGAAATGGGCGGAGATTTAATGCATGGATGGCTAATATCTGAGTTGGAAGATGACTTAAACGAGCTTGGAGACTAAGAAGAGCGGTCCCTGTATGTGGCCGCCAGAGCCGCGATCACAAGTCCACTGGACGCCCCGAATAGTAATCCCTGATACTCCAAGCCCTCGCCAGCCAGATCCCTAAATGCGAGTGCCATCACAAGTGTGACGGGGATGGAAAAAATCCCAAATCTAGTTACCCATAATCGCAGGCTAGGAGACTCTCCCATAGGCCTTAGTGTAATTGATGAAGACTTCTGAATGACCTGCCAGTTCACTCTCTCAGCATCTATTTTCAACCTCTGCATGATGGCATTTCTAACTCCTGGTTGATAATTTGAATCGTATTCCTTTCCGATTATGCCAGTCCTTATCTTTACTCTTCTAAGCCCGCCTCTAGAGTCAATCAGACGCTCTCCTATGGCCGCTGCACTGGAAGGATCCAATCCCAATAAATCAACTACAAGTACCCCCCTTTCCCTCCTTATCCTTTGACGTACATTCCACGAATTACCATCCGAACTTATTCTTTCTTCGATTGGTGAAAGAACGGCTCTTAGGAAGTCTGTTTCCTCCCTTCTCTTTTCTTCCCTTAAATCGCCTTTAGAGGAGATTTCATTGATTCTATATATCGCGAAGGTGAGAATCAGAATTGATGCTGTGGAGGCGGTAATCAAGCCGATTCTTAGAGAGAACAAAATATCTGGATCTTCTAGTCCGGTGGCAAAAATTGAGATGAACACTGCCATTGTTCCAACCATCAATCCAGCTACCACAGAAATCGAAATGGCGTCCTTGATCGAAATGTCTGTCACGCTATTCCTAGGTGGCAATCGTTCAAGAGTTAGAGGGTAGGGATACATTGATTTGCGAAGAATTGTTGGGAATTGTGTGTGCATCGTTTGCCAGCAAGAAGGTTTGATTGGCGGACTAGTCGATGACTCGCCGATTGTCCTAGTTGCGGGATCGGTGGTCGTAACAGTATGTGCTTTGAAGGGCGGTTCAATGGTCAAAGATACCCTTGAAGATGGTTCTGATGACGAATTTATCCCTAATTATCTCAAAAACGGGAGAATGGACAGGGATAGGGAAATCAAGATTTCTTCTGTCTTGGGCATAGTATCTGGCTTGCTTCTCTTGATGTTCTTTGTTTCTCCTTTGATGCTTGAAGAAGGCACTGTTCCAGAGCTATCAGGGAGAGCTAATACAATCGACTACATGAATGAGGATAGCTGGGGGAATGATGACCATCCAGAGAATAGCAAGTTAGGGCATAATCAATCTGCACATGGGGGGTATTTTTCATGGTCCGAACTGAATCCAGTCTTTGGATTTGTATATGCCTTTGGAGATATTAATTGCCATCAGAAACATGATCGGTCTTGGAGCTTGAATGATAATCAAATGCCTGTATGCACCAGAGACATAGGGATATTCTCGGGATTTTTCATGGGATGTTTATTTTTCAGATTGAGAGGGCTGAATAGATGGACCGTTAGAGATTCATTCCTTTCCGTGTTTGATGACGCCTCCATAGAATCTGTTTATTTCACCGACAGGCGAATGAGATTGATGGTGCTTCTACTTATGTTGGGCATTTTTCCCATGGCAATTGATGGGTTTACTCAACTACTCACGGGATATGAGTCTACCAATGGCGTTAGAGTGATTACCGGTTTCATGGCTGGGTTTGTTCTTGGGTGGTTTGTCTGCTCGGCATTGTCATCCAAGCCGGATTTATTTGAGTCGCCGTCGTCTGTCGTACTTCCGGCAAATTCAAGGCTCTCTCTCGTGGATCATCCTGATGCGTAAGACCACCATGAAATGAGCTCTTCCTCGGTAGTGGGCGCCTCGAATTTAGAACTACCAGATCCCAAGATGGAGATTCTCTCAATCGTGGAAATTATTGCCGAGGCATGATTTCCTGATCTAACTATCTGCCCCATTGCGAACCTGACATGTGTGCGAGGATTTTTCTTTCGCCACTTTATCAACGCCTCTTTCAAGGGCCATATCGAAATTACCAGTCTTCCAAAAGATCGATACTCTTCCTTCATCTGTGAACGCGGTGCCTCCCTTCCAATTAGTGACTTGTGCTGGTGAATGCATCCTAATTTCCGATTAAGGTAACTTACTATGGTCTGAGTATGCCTCTCTGAAACGGATCTAACAGGGCCTAATGATCTGCGAAGTTCTCTAATGTCGGCCGATCTCATTAGAGAGAGAGTGCCGCAGATTGAAGATATTGAATGAGACAAAACGTGCTTGGGGACATCAATCCTTTCACTGTCCGGCGAGCTATCGATTACTTGTGAGTGATAAGCCTGGAAATTTTTGAGGACTCTCCAAGGGGCTTCCCCGCATAACCAATTATCTTCTCTAACGGCTGGTTTCACACCGAGACCCTCCAACGTGGATTGCCCCCTAGAGGATTTAATCAGTGACCTGACAAGATTCTTATCGACTTCTTCTGACCGTACATTAACTGGTTCTGGCTTGGAATGCATAAAATTTCTGATTAGAGACTTTAGCTTCATTCTGAAATCATCCTCAGAACCCTCATTCAATACTGGCCCGATAATGGCACCCATGTCGAATGGAGTGGGCATCTCCACGTCTCCGGATAGTAATTTCCTGTAGCCCTCGCGGATTTGCTCTTGGAGTACGCTGGTCTCGAAGTATTCCTCCTTGTCAGAGTGGGCCCTCAGAGTTCCGCTCTTTATCCTACTAAGTGCTACCTTGGGGTCACAATCAACCCAAATACATAGGTCTGGAACTAAAGCTGCAGAATTCATATGTGCTACTCTATTTACCCCAAGTCCCCCTACAATGCCCTGGTATACTAGGGATGAGTGAATATTCCTCTCACTCACCACGCCTATTCCAGCCTCCAATCTGGGGAGAATCCAACCATGCGAGTGATCGACTCTGTCAGCGGCGAAAAGTCCTGCCTCATTCTCGGGAGTGGTAGTCTTTCTCCTGACTGAGTCAATAGCCAGCCTTCCAAGTGGGTGTTCCCTCCTGGGCTCTCCAGTAACACTTACGGAAACGAAAGGGAATTCTTTTCTCATTACTTCGGAAACCACCTTGGTGGCGAGTCCCTTTCCGCTTCCATCCCCGCCCTCTATTGTGATTAGATACACAACTAATCCTCCTTCGAGTAAACGTCATAGAATTGATTTCTCGACAACCCTACTAACCCCATTCCGGAAAGGGTGAATAAGGGCCCAACAAAGATCATCCCCCCGCTCCAGAGACTGAAGAATGCCAGCCACCATGTTTTTCTGTAGCTAGTCCCCTTGTTGGCTTCCAGAGCACCTGCAATGCCTGCGAATCCAGTCAACAACGCGAAGACTGCGAATATTGTCGCAATGATAACTGATTCTCCGAGATGGCTTTCTCCTAACATGTCGATTTCTTTAATTCCGTCTCCCTCTACTAGTGTTATAGAAATCTGAGAGTGGTCCCCTGGAACCAGTGAAACCTGAACAGTGACATTTCCAGGATGTTCTATCTCCAGTAATACGGCCCTTCTAGGGACATCGCTAATTGAGAATCTACCTCCTGAGTCAGTAGAATCGCTACCTGCCACCAATCCCTCTTGATCGAACAATGTAACGTCAACCCCTTCAACACCATTTCCTCCAGATGAGTTGCCCACTAGCTCGGAAATTACTATCCCCTCGATATCGGCAGTACCTCCTGACTCTTCCATTTGGCCCGAAAGAATATCGCTTACATTGCCAGAGATAAGCATGATTCCGATTATGATTCCTAATGCCCCTCCAATTCCTAGTAGGACCGCTCCCAGATTCCTTGTCGCTGAGTCGGTGGAGAGATCCGAGAGCCATAGTTCGAGACCTGACATATCGTCAATTTCATCTACTCGGTCGTCAATCATCTTGGACACCCCCTCCCCTCTGACTTAGTGGAATACCGTCAGGCAGTTCATCATGCCGATTATTAGATTCATCGATTTCCTGATTCTTCTCGTTACGGGTCTTTTGGTTAAGATACAAGAAAGCGATGGAAAAAAATACTGCCAGCAAGAGTACCAGACTAACGGCTGACAATACAGAATTATTGTTTTGGCCACAAACAGTGAAACAATTCCCTTCCTCGACCCCAGAAAGATTGGTCATGGAAACGAGATACATAGACGACCAGTTCTTCCCAGTTATCCAAAATTCGGAAGAGTTGTGGTGTGCTATTCCATTCAGGACATTGTTGATGCCGTTTTTATTTTTTTCAGATATGGATGAAGCATCAAAATCTCCCAGCAAAGTTCCATTGGAGGGGTCGAATAGAACAATTCTATCATCCTGCCATATATTAGCCAAAACTCTAGAGCCTTCGGTGGTGGATATACATTCGAGCTCATTTATTTTGTTGATTCTATTCCCTAGCTCATCGGTCACGGTAACTACTCTTAATACATTAAATGAGTCTGGATCTCTTATTGAAATAGACGATGTGCCATTTGACATAATCAGATATTCGCCGTCATAGCAAATCCCCCAACCCTCGCCCTGATAGCTGAATGAAGATACTACTGTTAGGTTCTTTATGTCGAAAACGTAGGCTGTCTCACTTTTCCATGTTAACATAATGATGGTCTCATTGTACACTGTAATACCTTCGGAAAAGATAGTGTCATTCAAGCTAACCGATCTAATCACTTGTCCTGACCATGGATCTACTTCCCTAAGAGATGAGCTACCATATAATCCCGTACTTTCATAGATACTTCCATTATACATTTCAAGACCCTGGGTGAAGGCCTCGTTATCGTGATAATGTTCGCTTAGTAAGACGATTTCATATTCAACTGAAGTATCGGAATTGGAGGTTGATTCGGCATGAAAAATAGGCAAAAGTACGCTTAGAAATATTAGCAAGGCCAGCATTAAACAGCCTCCCCTCGTACGACTCATGTATGAACGATGCTCCATCGGTGTTAAAATACGTCTTAGAATCGTTTGATATCAGGTACAACACGGAGTGTTGAGTATGTTAGGTCGATCGCGTCGATATTATTCCAATAGTGGCATCACTCTAGTGGCCCTCCTCTTGCTGACAAGTTTGTCACCGATGGCTTTTGCAGATGATGATTCCGAGGATCAGAATTACCGCATCGTAGGGAACCTGAATGATTTTGATCCTGCTACTGATGGCAAGCAATATTTGTTCTCGACCTCCCCAGTCCCAATATATTCGGCAACAGGATTCCTCAAGTCACAATGGAGGGCTGAGGGGTATCCTGACCTAGTACTTCCCTTTTCTCAATCTTATCTCAACTCTAGGGGCATGGCAAGAAATTGTGATAATGCATGGAGCGTAGGAGATAGCGGAGATATCTCTACTGCAGGAGGGACAATTGCGGCTACAGTCCAGAAGATTTCCAGTAATTCGGCGATCATTGTTGAAGATGGCCAAGTCATACCTTCCACGACCCTGAATGATATCGCTTCGACTTGGGAATCGACGATCTTTCCAACAGTTACCAGTTACTTTGGAACTGCTCCCGATGTTGATAATAACTGTCAAATAGAGATTGTGATTTTCTCAATAGATGGGGCAGGGGGCATAGGGGGGTATTTCGTTCCCGGGCTCTCCTCTTCCACGGATTCACTATTCATCGATATTGATGACCTAAGCTGGAGAAATACGATCATCGCTCACGAATTCCAACATCTTTTGCACAATGCCAGAGATCCTTTTGAGTTTATCTGGATTGATGAAGGTGCGGCCGACATGGCAGCATACTTATGCTTTGGAGTCACTAATACTCTAACTGGACATGCTAACGCATGGTCTCAGAACGCAAACATGAGTGTGAGGTGGTGGAACCAGAGAATTGCAGATTATGGCGCCGGATTTCTCTTCATGATGTACTTATCAGACAAGCTCGGAGGAGCTTCATCAATCTCTACGTTAGTGGCAAATACAGATACTGGTGGAAGCGCGATTGAAGATTTGGCATCTAATGCTCCTCCGGGTTCAACTCCCATTGGAACAACAATGAGTGACATTTTCGCCAATTTTACTCTCGCAGTATCCATAGATAGCGATCAGGGGGCCTTTGGTTTCTCAAATCTAGACCTTAGCACAGGTTGCATATCTGCCTTTATTTGCAAGGTCCAGATGAGTGGATTCAACGATCAATGGGTGAATCCATGGACAAGTCCTCTGCAAGAACTGGAGGGGTGGGGCATGAGGGCCTACAAATTCAACCAGGGATCTGGGGCCCCTTTGAATATCATGGCCCAACCATCAGAATTCGGGTTTGAAGGAGCCATGCTTGCCAAGGACAGCAGTACTGGAAGTTGGTCCATGAGTAGAATGAGGGTCGATCAAGTAACTGGCTCAATTACTGGTCTGGTCCATGGATTTGGGTCCGATGTTGACGAGGTTTGGATGACAACGTGGTATGAGTCAACTGTTGATGATTGCGATTACAACTATGCCACTTGCGGGATAACGTCTGGGAGCTATCCAACCGCTACTGTCACGGTCCAAGCAATGCTGGTCACTGATCCCGCCGAGGTATCAATAGACACTATAGATGGGTTTGACAGAGATGGTGATGGCCTGTCAGATAGTGTGCAAATAGATCTTGATATTGTTTCAAACTCATTTTTCGAAATATTAGAAGTGACAGTGGATGCCTTCTCAAACAACAGTCTCGTGGATTCCAAAGTTTTCTCAGTGAGTGCTGGAAATAGTATTGCAACCGAGAAGAGCATCTGGTTCACCCCCCCGTATAGCTCTGAATGGACCTTTGGAGTAGAAATAAGGGATGTTACATCGTCCTTGGTTGATCAAGCGTTCTCTTTGCCAGTTCAACTAGCCAATATGGAACCAGTAGCTTCAATTTCCGTCTCGGTTAATTCCACCCAGACATGGCTCCCTGTGAATATGTTCGGATCTGGTTATGATGAATGGGGCTTTGGGATGGAGAACGGCTCTTTCTCGAATAACGAAACACCCATTGCATATTTTTGGGATCTAGGGGATAATGTATCGTCCACTCTCAAAAATCCAGTACACCAATATTTGGAGCCGGGAACTTACCCCGTAGTTCTGACCGTTATGGATCAAGGTGGGTACTATTCGGAAGCGCAAACATGGGATCTGGTAGTCGAGGATACTAGCGATCCTATCCCTGAGATTTCCGTAGAGGGAGTTGTGGTAACAGAAGAATTAATCCTCATGACGAATCAACAGGTGATGTTCTCCGCACTAGGAACCACAGATAATCTACCCCTTGAAGAACTCTACTTTGAGTGGAACTGGGGAGATGGGGAGATAGAATCTGGAATCGGATTATACGAATCCAGTCACTCATGGGTTGATGGAAGTTCTGATGGGATAATCTATACTCTTTCACTCCTAGTCAGCGATGGAATTCACGATGTGGAGCATACTATATTCATCAGGATACTGAACAGAGTACCGCAACAGATTTTCGATGGCCAACTTCAGACATATACCCTTACCCCGCTGGAGCTACCCACAGTATTCACGGATAGTGATGGGATGATAGTTAGCTATGATTGGACCTTTGAGGAGGGGGTCAATCTTGATGGAGGAGGCATGACTATGACCTCAGATTTCTCACATCTGTCTTCTGACTTGGCAAATCCAGTAGTTGGATGGTTAACTCCTGGGCTGAAAAATATAGGATTGACTGTTATCGATGATGACGGGAACTCGACCTCTGCTACCATCCAGGTCAATGTGATTAACCAGAGGCCGGTTGCAGTCTTCTCAAGGCCCGTCGACGGTACTGTGGACACAACATATACCTTCACGAGTTACTCGTTTGATCCCGATGGGGACTCGACTCAGCTCTCCACTATTTGGTCCATCTCAGATTTATCTGGAACAATAGAGAACACTACATCGGTAAGTCACACATTCATGGAGCCTGGCCTGTACACCGTATCCCTGAGAGTCGTTGACGTTCTTGGACTCTCTTCAGCTGAGAAATCATTTAGTCTGAGGATAGAAAATCCGCTGCCTGTTCCCATTATTGACTTCTCTTGTCCGAACCTAAATGGATCTATTCTGGAACGGGAGCCAACTGATTCCGAGCAGGTTGTCTGGCAAGTCCCTCAAACAGAATCGGGAGATGTATTTGTTTCTCCGATGAGCTTCATCAGGTTCGATGGATCCGGGAGTTATGACTCGGACCCCGCCTTTGTCGGGAAATCCTCGATGGACATTGAAGATACGGACTGGAATGGTATTACCAGATGGATTTGGGACTTCGGAGATGCAAGCCCTCAGGTAGAGGGTGGAATAGCTTGGCACCATTATATTATGCCGGGGTCTTACACAGTCACTTTGACAGTGGTGGATGGATTTGAAGGGGGGGAAACGAACAGTACATCCATTGAAGTGGTTGTTTCAGAGTCCCCGGTGATTCTAACCGATAGCCCAATTTCTTCCGATTATGTCAATATGGGAGATCCAGTTTACTTGAACTACAGTGTTTATGATAAAGAGTTAGAAGATGGACTTGTTGCATGGATCGATTTGGATACATCGATTGACTCGGATGGAGATGGGGACTTCACAAATGATATGGATGAGTCCCTATCTGACGATCTGCTAGTCAGGTGGGATCTAGATGCATCCGTGGATTCCGACGGCGATGGGAATTACAAGAATGACTGGGATTGGAATCCAGAAACGTGGAGTGAAGAAGGGGAAATTAGAATCACCATGCAAGTCTGTGATGCCTTGAACGTCTGTACGGAGAGAGACTATGTGATCACCGTACTGTCTACTGAAGATGAGTACGTGCCAAAGTCACTGTCGGATCTGACTTGGGAAGATATAGTTCCCAACAGGGAGAGTGGGGGCCTTCTTGCGCTGGTTGGGCTAGTTCTACTCCTTGGCTGGATTATAATGAGGCAGAAAGATGAAGAGGAGCTTGAAGCTGAGGATATGATGGAAACATATGATGTCGATGAGGTCGAAGCTGATGGTGGTCTGCCAGGAATGGACCAACACAAACCCCCTCCTCAGCCAAAGTACCTTTCAGAGGAAGAGCGGAGAGACGCTGATTCAGGCTATGTACGTCCAATCAGAACTAGGAGGCGTTGAATGATTGCACGAACCAGGGCGGGGTTTTTTCCCTTCGTCACTAGCTTCTTATTAGCGGCACCTAATTTTCTTCTTGTTGCTGCGCTGGTACTTTCTCCCGCAGTATCTGCTCAGAGCACAGGATCTTGTGATGTTCCTGCAATAAATGACCCCTCCACTAGTTACAAAATCTCAGTAGAGCCGGTCGAAGATAGTTGGTGGGATAACGTTGAAGATCCAAGATTTGACTTAGACACCGACTTATTCACTGACTTCACAGTAGACAATGACACAGCAACTGCCATCGGAATGAGGCTGGTACCCGGGCACATGTACACTTTCTGCATTAGTATTGCTAGTAACCAGGATGATCCACCTCTGAATCCAAATTCAGATATTTATTTGATGACTGAGCCAAATTGGGACAGGTACAAGATGTACTACCGAATTAGGGATGACCCCGGCTTCTTCGAAGCCTTCGACCAGCTTCCGGTTGAGTGGCGGGACATGGATGACTGGCTTCCTTTCAGAGATGTTCACGCATATGAGGGAGTTACGTATCAAGAGTTCTCAGTTGCAATTGACTCCAGCGGTGCCGGTTTCTTTGGTGGTGGTGACGTGATTTATTATCTTGTAATTGATGGCTGGAATAATAGGAGACACACGAATACTGACGCACCGGGCGGAGATGTTGACGTCGAAATTCTCATAGATGTCGAGGATCGTTTGAATATTCCGAAGTTCACTGCCACTCTATTAGTTGGTTCATTGCCTTTGGCCTGCATAATCGTACCATTAATTGTTCATTCTAGGTACATGTCAAACGGAAAAGAGGGAGATGATGTGGAGGGAAGTCGCGAAGTTCCCTACCTAGATGATGAGCAGAGTGACACACGGGATTACGAAGAATAGCCAAGAAGTTTCCATGCAGTTGTCAAATCTGAAACGTTTATTTTCCCTGAGTGGGTTAGGTGCCAACCGACTTGCATTGTTGAATACACCATATTCTGGCTCAGTAAGGGGGCGTGAATTCTAACCCAGTCACCTCCCGAACCGATTCCCATCAGGGACATCGCAATCTCCGAATTCCTCAATTCCCATGCGGCTTCAAATATCCTCAATGCTCCCTCAGATCCTTGAATCGGATAGCATATCTTCACCATGTCACCCTGAGTTGAGTAATCTTCCACCTCAGCCACTATCTCACTCGCCGGAGGAGGGTGCTCCTCAGAATGATAGGAGGCTATTATCTTGGTCTTTCCCGAGGCCTTTTCCCTCAATGACTTTCTATCCGTTGCACTGATGTCTACTTCAAGGTCAACCCAACTAACCCCGCTCTCAATTGCTGTTCTCAATACCTCAATCCTGCTGGATTCGTCCCCTGGATAGTAACCACCCTGTCTCTCTGGCCTACATGTTAGAATTACCGGTAATTCTATCCCTTGTTTGAACGATGAGAGTGCTGATTTTAGATCTACTGAATCGAGCGATTGAACCTCGTACTCAACCTCCCCATTACGGGATTTCTTTGCATCATCGTCCTCTTCAGATTCCTCCAACTCCATTTCCCTGGTCCAAAGCTTGTCAAGCCTAACTTCAACTAAATCCGCCCCAGCAGCTGTGGCCAGGGAGGCATCCTTGAGCATCTCATCAACCGTGCAACCGGTCAACACAACGCACACGAGCGGCAACTCCATCCGATGCTTCGACCCTAGGATTCTGTTTAATCGTGTCGTGTGATTAGAGAACGGAGGTAGCTCACAATTTCCCTGATTTGAAAAAAGAGGAGCTAGTAAAGTTGGACGTGGAATATTCTAGATTATGAATAAAGAAAAACTATTGGTTAGTCCTTTTCAAGCATCTCATCACAGGATTAAGGCAGTGTTCTAGTACATACTTGGAGATGTTTGAGGAAGTCGTAATTTACCTTTTCACAAAGAGAAAAAAGTAGTAAAAAATGACATATTTTTCTAAATATATTCGCAGAGTTGAATAACCCCCTACCGTTAGGTTGTAGCATGATAATTGAGGGTTCCTACGGAACCCTCAAAGATTCGAGTTGATTATTGTGGAACAAGACTATGATGCTGATAGCATACAAGTCCTTGAAGGACTAGAGGCAGTTAGAAAAAGGCCTGGTATGTATCTTGGTGACCCTCATGACGGTTCGGCCCTACATCACTGTATTTGGGAAGTTGTTGACAATTCAGTAGATGAGCATCTTGCAGGGCATACAGATTCAATAGAGATCATCCTCCACAAAGACGGTTCCCTTTCCGTGAGGGACTTTGGTAGGGGAATCCCCGTTGGGATTCACGAAGAATATGGAATATCAGCGGCTGAAGTAATAATGACAAAACTTCATGCAGGAGGAAAATTCGATAACAGCTCCTACAAAGTCTCTGGGGGACTCCACGGAGTAGGGGTTTCTGCAGTCAATGCTGTATCTGAATGGATGGAAATGACGATCCACAGAGATGGGAATATCTACTTTCAAAGATACGAGACTGGAGTTCCAGTTGAGTCCCTCAAGAAAATAGGGAAGTGCGAAGATACGGGGACAAAAATTTCCTTCAAGCCCGATTTGTCAATATTCACGGATGTAATTGATTTTGATTTCGAAGAGGTCAACACTCGGGTCGGCGAGACAGCATTTCTAAATGCTGGGCTGAGGATGACAATTCTTGATGAAAGGGGGGAGGACCCGCACACTTCTGAGCACCTATACGAAGGAGGATTATCGGAGTATGTGAGTCAACTCAACAACAGAAGAGAGGTTTTGCACGATGAGGTCATCAAAATTAGAGGCGAGAAGGAGATTGAGAAGGGGAATGTAGAGATCGAGCTCGCCCTTCAGTGGTCGGACGCATTCAGTGAGTCGATTCGATGCTACACAAATATAATCCGGAACAAGGATGGGGGGACGCATTTGTCTGGCTTACGAACTGCACTCACCAGCTCTGTCAACTCATATGCCAAGAAAAAGAAGCTCCTGAAGGGGGATGGTCTTTCCGGTGATGACGTGAGGGAGGGGTTAGCTGCAGTAGTAAGTGTTAAGCATCCTGACCCTTCTTTCTCGTCCCAAACTAAAGATAAGTTAGTCAGTAGCGAGGTCACAGGAATTGTACAAACAATTGTCTATGATAAACTTGGAGAATTTTTCGAAGAAAATCCCTCAGTTGCTAAGCAAATTGTGGAAAAGGCACTACTGGCATCGAAAGCTAGGGAAGCCGCTAGAAAGGCCAGAGACCTTACTCGGAGAAAAGGAGTTCTAGAAGGTGGCGGTCTTCCTGGCAAACTGGCAGATTGTCAATCCAGAGATCCGAGCGAATGTGAAGTATACCTAGTCGAAGGAGACTCGGCGGGAGGATCTGCAAAAACTGGGAGGGATCGGAGAATACAGGCGATTCTCCCGCTACGTGGAAAAATACTGAACGTTGAAAGGCAGAAACATAATGCCGCCAAGGTGTTCCAGAATCAAGAGATTCAGACGATGATAAGGGCCCTTGGAGCCGGAGTGGGGAATAATAGTGAAGAGGAGGGGGCATTCGATTCGAGCAAACTAAGGTATTCCAAGATCATCATTATGTGTGATGCAGATATTGATGGTGCACACATCAGGACGCTTATGCTCACTTTCCTGTGGAGATTTATGAGGCCGGCAATAGAAGATGGGCATGTGTATATCGCCCAACCACCACTCTACCAACTTACGAAAGGACGGGTGAGCAGATACGTATTCTCAGATGAAGAAAGGGATAGGGTTATGCTAGAACTGCAAGCTGACAATCCTAGTGCAAAGATTGGTGTTCAAAGGTACAAGGGTCTTGGAGAAATGAATCCAGAGCAGTTATGGGAAACTACAATGAATCCAATGACCAGGACAATGCTGAAGGTAACCGTCCAAGATGCTGAAGAGTCAGATAGGCTGTTCGAGATACTGATGGGAGAAGATGTCCCTGATCGTAGGGCGTTTATCGAGAAATACGCGAAGGAGGTGACCAATCTTGACATCTGAAGAAAATAATGAGTCCATTTCTAGTAATGAAAATATTCTAAATCATTCTCTTGTCGAAGAAATGAAAACCTCATACATCAACTACGCCATGTCTGTGATAATTGGTAGGGCTTTACCTGACGTTCGGGACGGGCTTAAACCGGTTCATCGACGTGTACTGTATGGGATGCACGAAGCAGGACATACCTCTGAAAGGAAATACAGTAAATCGGCTCGTTCGGTTGGAGAGGTGATGGGTAAATACCATCCTCATGGAGATCTATCGATCTATGATACAATGGTCCGAATGGCGCAAGATTTCTCATTGAGATATCCACTTGTAGATGGTCAGGGGAACTTCGGATCTATTGATGGCGATCCCCCAGCTGCAATGAGATACACTGAAAGTAGGCTGGATAAAATATCTAAGCATATGATGGAGGACATAGACAAGAAAACAGTAGACTTCCAACCTAATTTCGATGATTCCGAGATGGAGCCTACTGTACTACCTGCAAGGTTACCCAATCTCCTGCTGAATGGAAGTGATGGGATTGCAGTAGGAATGGCAACTAGAATTCCCCCTCACAATCTAACTGAAGTGGCGGGTGCAATAAGGTTGCACGTCAAGACTATCTTGGAAGGAGGTGGAGATGAGTTGGAAATGCCAGATATTGCGATGGACGAATACATGGGTCATGTCAAAGGTCCGGATTTCCCAACGGGTGCCACAATTCACGGATTGGATGGAATACTCGACATGTACATGACAGGTAAGGGCAGATTTCATGTCCGTTCAAAATGTGATGTTCATGATGATTCCAAAGGAAAGAGGATCATAGTTCACGAGATTCCTTATCAGGTCAAAAAATCGGATATGCTTGTTCATATCGCGGATCTTGTCTCAAAGGGAACTGTAGTGGGCATAAGGGACATCCGAGATGAGTCATCAAAAGAGGGGATACGAGTAGTAATAGAAGTCAAGAATAACGCTGACCCCCATGCAGTCCTGAATCAGCTATTCAAATCCAGCAGACTTCAGGAGTCTTATTCTGCAAATATGATGGGAATTCTGGATGGTCGGCCAGTCCTTCTTACTCTCCCAGTTATGCTACATACGTATGTGGAACACAGAGAGTCAGTCGTCAAGAGAAGGGCGATGTTCGAGCTCGAAAGAGCAGAAGCTAGGGCCCATATTCTCGATGGCCTGGTCAAGGCACAAGATAGAATTGGAGACGTTATTAAAGCTGGAAGGGCCAGTTCTAGCAGGGAACAATTCGAATCTGTATTACAGGGCAAGGAAAAAATTTCTGGGATTCAGGCCTTTGACTTCACAGAAGCACAGTCAAAGGCGATCGCCGAACGCCGTCTGTATCAGCTCAGTCGCTTGGACGTTGAGAAGGTAAAGAAAGAGCATGAGGAATTAAAGGTAAGAATATCTGATCTACGGGACATAATTACTTCAATGTCCAGAAGGTTGAATATTCTAGTCCAGGAACTGGAGACGATGGTGGAAAGACATGGCGATGAGAGGAGATCGTTGATTGACCCAATGCCTCTTTCCATGGACAGGGAGGATTTGATTGAGGAGAGGGCAATAGTTATCTCACTCTCTGAAGACAATTACATTAGACATATGCCGGTAGAGGCATTTAGGGTTCAAAACAGAGGAGGCAAGGGGCTGAAGGGAGTAACTACCAAGGATGAGGATTTTCCAAAATCAATACTTACTTGCTTCAGTAAAGACAGATTATTGATCTTCACGGACCAAGGTAGGGTCTATGGCCTGAGGGCGTGGGAAACACCCTCAGCCAGCAGGTATGGAAGAGGGACTCACATCCGAAACCTACTTGGCGGCATCAGGGATGAAGAAAAGGTCATTTCGATACTTCCCATGAACAGGGATTTGATCAACAATCCGGAAGGCCACTTCCTGATCTTTGCCACTAAAAATGGCAGGATAAAGAGGAGCTACCTATCAGAGTATGTCAAAATAAATAGGAATGGAAAATATGCCTTAAGATTCGCAGAAGGTGAGGAGGATTCACTGGTATCAGTCAAACCAGCCACAGAGGAAGACCATGTCGTTATCGTCTCAGCTAGGGGAAATGCATGCAGGTTCAAGCCGGCTGAAATTAAGAAGAGGCTGGACCCTTCGACCGGAATGGAGCAGGCGACCCACCTTGTCAGGGTACAAGGTAGAGTTAGCCAGGGAGTCTCTGGAATGAAGCTCGGAACTGGCGATAAGGTCATTGGGATGATAGTGACGGAAGATTTTGACACGAGTGTCCTTACGATTTCGAAGCATGGTATGGCGAAAAGAAGTAGACTAGGTTCAGGAGAAATGGTTTCGGTTGTTGACGAGACCACAGGAGAAAAGTTAGTGGATGAGAATGGCGAGCTTGTCATCGAAAGAGATGGATATAGAAGAACAAACAGGGGGACTAAGGGAGTTCGAACAATGTCATTGGATCCAGATGATGAGATCGTGGCTGTAAAACAAATCCCCGACATCAAAGATCAACTGTTCATACTAACCTCGAAAGGAATGATGATCAGGATGGCATCGGAACAAACTAAGGAGACATTGGGCAAGGTTACCAAAGGTACCAGAATAATGGAATTACGAAACTCGGATAGAAATGGGTATTCTGATGAGGTTATTTTCGTAGCTAGGCTTCCATCCTCGTTGGTAGATATGAATGTAACAGAAGAGGAGTAACACCGTTCCACTTAAGCGGGGGCCTTCGGTCGTTGGTTCATTGCGGCAGTCGCATAGCCTGGCCATTGCGCTGGATTGCTAATCCAGTGGTGTTTCACCTCGGGAGTTCGAATCTCCCCTGCCGCGCCATGAATCTGGGCATCAGTTATCCGTCCTAACCAACTCCACGAGTCGTGGTAGAGATTACAGAGCTGTCATTTGTAGCTGTCACCATATTATTCCTCCTTGGGTTTTTTCTTCTTAGAAGACACTTTGCCATGTCTCCGTCAAATGATAGGTCTTGGGTGAATGACAATCGAAGACTTGCTACAGTTGAAATCAAAGGGGATAAAGCGACCATAAAGAATGTGCGGGACTTCAACTGGAGAACAACCAAAGATTATGATGAAAGATGGATTGATGTAACAATTGATTTGAGTGAGGTTAGAAAGATTTGGTTTGTTTTGGAATACTTCAGTCCTGAAAGGAAGGAAATGGCACACACAATATTGAGCTATGAATTTGAGGATGGGAGGAGGCTTGCATGCTCAATAGAGGTACGAAGGAAAGAGGGTTCACGTTATCACCCTCTGAAAGGCATTTTTAGATCATATGAATTGATTTACGTTTGGGGAACTGAGCGTGACGTTATTGGAGTCAGATCCAGATGCAGAAGAAAGTCGAAAACTCATTTATTCGAAGGGGTAGTTCTAGGGCCCGGAAATGAAAGAAGGATGCTGGAGTCATACCTTCATAGGACGAATAAGCTGGCAAAAGATCCTGAGTGGTACAACACAATAACCAATACATGCACAACAAACATAGTGAATCATGTGAATGAAGTATATCCTGGAAGAGTACCTTGGGCAATAGCAATAATGATGCCCGGATTGAGCCCGAAAATGTTGCTTAGAAATAACTTGGTTAAGTCGTCCGGCAATATTGATGAGACTATGGAGTCGAGCTTGATTGATTCTATTTCTGAAAAATGGGATTATTCCAGTGATTTTGGAGATTGGATTAGAGGTGTGGATACGAGGATTCAACATTAATGAGCGTCACGTGGTATCATGTGGGAGTTCGATGGTGTGAGTCTCAGTGGCTCCTTTGATTGGGCTCTACCTCCATCGAAGAGCCACATAATAAGATGGTTGGCTCTTTGCTCACAGGGACAAAACGATGTTCGGATCTCATTCTCAGGAATTCCGGGAGAAGATTCAATCTCGATGGCGAGATGCCTAATGTCAATGGGTTCAGAGATTGACTTTTATGATAATAATTGGTTTATTTGTGGAAAAAGGGATAGTTTATTTATTCCGGACTATGATCTTCAATGCGGGAATTCTGGGACCACTGCTAATGTGATATCTGCCATGACTGCATGTCTTGAAGGCACTGCAATTATCGATGGAGACGATTCCTTGAGGAGGAGAAAATCCCGAGGACTTTGTGAGGCCTTGATAGAGCTAGGGTGCGATGTCAGTGATTACTCGATTCCTAGGAGGATTTCTGGCAAGATATGTCTCGATAAGGCCAATCTCGATTGGGGGGAAACAAGCCAAGGGGCTTCGGCAATGGTTCTTGCATCGCCAAATCTAGAGTCAAATATTTCGCTATCGTTGAGAGGAAGCCCAGTGAGTTTGGGATATTGGGAATTGACAAAAGAAATTTGCTTAAAATCGGGAGTTGAAATAAACACTGAGAAAGGAATACTAAGCCTAAGACCGTGGGAAGTCAACGCCCCAACAGAAATTTCAGTTTATGGTGAGCAGAGCCTAAGTCCCATGGGGACCCTGTTCTCGAGATTACACGATGTGGACATAAGGACAAACAGGACTGAGGACATCAGGGGCCTTGGGCTCGCAATTCGGAAGATGGAATCCGGCCAAAAGGTTCTGAATCTGAAAGATGCGTCAGATATAATCACCCCATCGGCCGCCATAATGGCGCTAGGGTCTGGAGGAAGAATAACCGGATGCTCGCATGCAAGGGGCAAGGAGAGCGATAGAATTTCAAAGACAGTGAAGATGCTTGGAGAATTTGGGCTCAAAACTCAAGAGGCTGATGACGGCATAATCATACCCGGAAATCAGGGCATAAGATGTCCTGAAAATCCAGTAGAGACATACTCGGACCATAGAATGGCAATGACTGCCATGATTTTGGCTTCGAAAGTAGGAGGGACCATAGAGGGCCCAGAATGTGTCAATGCCACGGATTCTAGATTTGTGGAACAGTTGGAAGAAATCTGCGGATGATCTAAAATTTGAGTAGGGTTACACGATGTCGGGAGAAGTTAGGACTCATCTACTACTCCTACTGGTCTCTGCTATCTGGGGATCTACTTGGGCTGTTGGAAGATTCTTGAGTTACGGCTTAGAAGATGCTAGAGCTAGTATGGGACCTGCTACTTCTGCCTGGTTGAGGTATGTCTTCGCTGTGTTGGGATTCTTGGTGTGGTGCTGGATTTACAGGAATAAACAGGGGGCACGCATACTTCCCAGAGGAAAGAAGGCATGGAAATACACCTTCTTGATGGCTCTCTTGGGCACAATGGGGTATCAACTCCTATTCATGAACGGTATGAAATGGACAGCTGCTGGTGATGCATCAATGATCATCCCAATGAATCCAGTATTCACAGTACTCCTCGCAGTTCCACTTCTTGGCCAGAGACTCAGTCCGAGGATGATTCTTGGCCTATTAGCAGGATTGATTGGGGTAGCCATAGTGATTGGCTGGAGCCCCAATACTGATATCCCATTCAACCACCGATTGATTGGAGGAGCTATGATAGGTCTTGCTGCTCTGATGTGGGCAGCTACGAGTAATCTGACAAAAATGGCCCTTCTTGATGGAACAATAGGGACCTCTCTGGAGATTGTTGTCTGGTACTCCATTGTGGGATGGTTTCTCCTCACTCCTTGGATGCTGGTCGAGGTATGGCAGTCTGGAATTCCAATGCCCAGTACCACTGAGTGGATTTCTGTAGCATATCTGGGCATAGTTTCTACTGTTTTGACCTATGTGTGGTTCGCAAGAGGTATCGATAAAATTGGGGCTACGGCAGCATCATCGTATGTTTTCTTGGTCCCTGTGTTCGGAGTACTCGGTGGCTGGCTGTTCCTGAATGAGAGTGTAGGAATCACGATGGCGATAGGATTTTTCCTGATAGTATTTGGAGTTAAGGAGGTCCAGAGACAGAGCAAACTTGCATCTGGCGAGTGAATAAAATTATGTCTCTGTCCTCACGGTTAAATATGGGGGGTCAGTCGCCGGCCAAAGAGGTGAGCATGTGGCACGCAAGCCGGCGAAGATGTATCGTCAAGTAAAGGGGCAATCTTTCACACGAAGAGAGTACACTGGAGGGGTCCCTAACAATAGAATCCTCAGGTACTTCATGGGGAACAGAAAGGCGGCTGAAGCTGGTGATTTCCCTGTAGTCATGGAGTTAACCTCCGACAACGCATGCCAGATTAGAGATACTGCGCTAGAGGCCGCTAGACAGGTCGCCAATTCCACTATCAGGAACTCTGCTGGAGCTGATGGTTATGCACTCAGGATTCATGTTTATCCACATCAGATACTTCGCGAAAACAAACAAGCAACGGGTGCTGGTGCGGACCGTGTATCCCAAGGAATGAGGCAGGCCTTTGGAAAGAATGTAGGAACCGCTGCTAGAGTTTTGAGAGGCCAAACGATAGTCTCCATCCATATGAATCCAGAAAATTATGATGCGGCTAAGGAAGCCCTTCGTAAAGCGAGCTGCAAGTTCCCTACTCCTTGCTCCCAGAAAATAGTCAAAGGGACCGAGCACTTGAAGGGCAAAGTCTGAGGTTGGTGGGCATGGAGCCCGGTGACCCCCTAGCTATCCTTCAGGACTCCCTCAGAGGCGCACCAATTATCTGGAAGGGAGATTATCCATACTTCATTCATCCAATCTCCGATGGGATACCTAGGATGGATCCAAGTGTGTTGAGAGCCGCTAGGGACCTGATAGTATCAATGGTCGACTGGTCCAAGATTGATCTAATTGTAAGTGTCGAGGCTATGGGCCTACCTCTACTGGCTTCTGTCGGAGAGGCTACAGGAAAGCCGACAGTGGTGATCAGAAAGCGCTCATATGGAATGGAAGGTGAAGTTAAAGTTGAAGTTTCAACAGGTTATTCTGAATCTACGACCTACATAAATGACATTAAGCCGGGAGAAAGGATATTGATAGTTGATGATGTTATTTCAACTGGTGGGACTCTAGAGCCAATTCTGGAAGCCATTGAGGGAATTGGAGCAACTCTCCAAGACATAATCATAGCAATTGAAAAGGGTAATGGACGTGAAAGGCTTTCAATAGAGAGGCCCGAGTGGCCAATAAGAACACTAGCAAGGATTGAGATAGTGGAAGGGCGAGTGAAAATACTTGAGTGATTATTATGGATCTTGATAGACATGACTTCCAACTGGATGAACTGGTTAACAGGATCAAGCTAAATGACCACAGATTGATCGCTCTACAAGTTCCAGAGGGACTAAAGATGCAAGCCCTCGAAATGATGGACACAATAGAGACTGAGACATCCGCTAGAGTTATTCTTTCTGCCGACCCCTGTTACGGGGCCTGTGACTTAGTTCATGATAAGATGCAAAATTTTGGGATTGATTTGGTGGCCCATATGGGGCATTCACAGATGAATATTGATTCCGGCTTGCCGACGCAGTTTATTGCAGTAACCTACGATGGAAATCCTGAGATAGCGCCGGTGATGCCATATCTTAATGCTCATCGTGAGATTGCCATTAACAGGCTAAATGAAGGATCTGGGCCGGTTTTATCTGAGTTAGAGGCTCTTGATAGATTCGAAGATATGGTAGGCAGGGTCGCCCCGCTGACAGATACTAAGCTCGGACTCGTTGGAAGCATTCAACACCTCCACCTATTGCCGACATTCAAGAAGCATTTCGAAGAAGCTGGATTTGATGTTACGATACCAATTGGCGGAGAAAGACTGACTTTTCCTGGACAAGTCCTCGGGTGTAATTATTCTGGTGACGATCCTACTGTTGGACACTATATCTTCCTCGGAAGTGGAGATTTTCATCCAATAGGACTGGTTCTCCATACAGGGAAGCCACTTGCAATGTTAGATCCGTACACTGGCGAAGCTCGGGAGATGGGGCGAGAAAGAATAGAGAGGATACTTAGACAGCGCTCAGGTTTGATTATGGCTTCAATGGATAAAGATAGATTTGGCATCATTATAGGATCTAAGCCAGGACAAATGAGGAGGAACCTTGCCTTAAGAATGAAAAGAAAACTGGAAAAGCATGGAAAAAAGGGTTTTCTGCTGGCGATTGAACACGTGGGGCCTGAATTAATTGACTTCTATCCTGTTGACGTCTTCGTGAACACTGCATGTCCAAGAATTGCTATAGATGACGCAGTAAAGTACGATAAACCAATGATTACGCCTTACGAGCTGGAAGTCGCTTTGGGTGAGAAAAAGTGGGAAAATGGGTATCGGTTTGATCAAATACATTGATCCATAGAAGTGCTCAACGCGATAATCGATACTTGTTTGAAAGCTGAGCAAGAATATGTCTAAGAACGATGTTGGTAATTATACTCTGATGGCGGGGTACTTAGACAGGATAGGAGCGGGCAAAGTCCTTCTAGACAGAGGGCCCCTATCATTCGATTGGACCCCTCCTCTATTGGTTGGCAGGGAAAGAGAGCTGGAATCACTAGCCTCGATGTTCATGGGTATCGGGAACGAAAATGTCAGTGGTCGGGCAGTAGTTGTTGGCCATGTAGGCACCGGAAAGACGGTTCTGACTAGGAGATTTGGGGAGGATGTAGTAAGGGAAATGGATGGCATCAGAAAGATTGTTCTTTCGCACGTAAACTGTAGGAATCACCCCTCCACTTCCCAAGTATTGCAACAGATTGCTCTGTCTCTTGACTCGAGGCATCCCGAGAGAGGCTTCAGCTCTGGAGAGATTATTCAGTCAATACGGAGAAACATTCGATCGAGAGGGCTCCACATGATACTTGTTTTGGATGAGGTGGACGTGCTTGTTAGGAGAGACAGTAGTGATTTGATATACAAACTTCTTCGAATAGACGAGGGGCAGGGTAATCAGGGGACGGTTTCACTGATTCTGGTGAGTCAGGACCCTTCCTTGATGAGCATGTTAGAACCGGCGATAATCTCTAGATTGGGGGAGAGTAATGTTTTGGGACTAGAGCCTTATGACTTCGAGGGACTTGTAGGGATATCCAGACAGCGTTACGAGGCTTCATGTAAGCCCGGTTCGGTGAGTGAAGAAGTATTGGAAAAGATCGGCAGATTTGCTTCTGAGACCGGTGATGCGCGCCTAGCTATTGAGCTCCTTGAGGCTGCTGTACGAAGAGCGGAGATGGACGGCAGGGGAGAGGTGAATATTGGTGATGTTATGCCCAGTACCCTTAGGACAGCTTCAGTGGAGCCGAGTCAAGTTGATTCCCTTGGCACTCATCAAAAACTGATTCTCCTAGGGATTTGTAGGAGGTTGCGTAAGGTGGAGGAAATATCCAGTGGTGATGCTCGTAAGCTATACGAACTTGTGTGTGAAGAGTTTTCAATTAAAACTAGGAGTTATACCACCTTCTGGAAGCATCTGAAGTCTTTAGAAACCAAAGGGCTACTGGAAGCGAGGTCGACCAATACCACTGTTGGAAGGGGCAGAACTACTTACATTACAATGAGTAATACCTCACCTGCCACAATAGGGAGCAGGATAGAGAAGGAGTTCATGAACCGCTGATTGATATTCGGTTGGCTTCCGAACCGCTCTTATAGGGGCCTTATGTCGGGTTGCCGTCCGAGGAGTAAATATGGCAGGCGAGCAGTCATTCAAGGCAGTCGTTAACGACACTAATCCGAAGTATGGGGGCCGTGCTTTCTCCATGGAAATTACTGGTTCAAATTACAACCATTTCCTCGGTAAGAAGATAGGAGACTCAGTAGATGGAATGTTCGTCGGAGAGGGTGACCAATCACTAACCGGATACCGATTAGAAATCACAGGAGGTTCGGATCTTACAGGAAGACCAATGAGGCCGGATTTAGATGGCAGTGGAGTTAAATCGGTACTGATTACTGCCGGAATAGGGTACAAAGGCGATAAGAAGGTCAACAAAAAGGGCAAGACATACAGGTACAAGTATGACGGGCTAAGGAAAAGGAGGAATCTCCGTGGAAATGTCATAAGTCAAGAGACTAGGCAAATCAATCTGAAAATAGTTGAGGCTGGGAAGAGGCCTCTGGGTGTGATTTTTGGTGTGGAAGAGGAAGCTCCTGACAATCAGTCCTCCGGTGAAGAGGAATGAATATTGGGAGATGGTGTAACTGGTGAACGATTTACCAAGTCAGCCTGAAGTAAATATTGGGATGGTCGGACACGTAGATCACGGGAAGACCACGCTGACAAAGGCACTTTCGGGAACGTGGACTGATACCCACTCCGAAGAGAGGAAGCGTGGAATCAGCATTAAGCTAGGATATGCGGACACCGCTTTCTACAAGAACAAGGATGGCGAGTACTATGCCAGAGGCAAAAATCCGAAGGGAGGGGATGATTCTGAAAATGACCTCCTTAGAGTGATTTCCTTCGTTGATGCTCCCGGACACGAGACTCTGATGGCCGTAATGATTTCCGGGGCGGCAATCATGGATGGGGCCTTACTATTGGTTGCAGCTAATGAGACCTGTCCACAGGCACAAACCAGAGAGCACCTTGCCGCACTCCAAATAGCTGGCATAAAGAATATAGTTGTGGTTCAGAATAAAGTTGATCTTGTAACTAGAGAAAGGGCTGTAGAATCATACAATGAGATATTGTCATTCATTGATGGCACGATTGCCGAAGGCTCCCCAATTGTTCCAGTCTCAGCTCATCATGATGTCAATCTAGATATGCTAATTAGAGCGATAGAGGATACCATTCCGAGTCCGGTTATCGATTCTGATGAGAAGGGACTGATGTATGTTGCTAGGTCTTTCGATGTCAATAGGCCAGGATTGAGGCCAAGCAAGCTCAAAGGGGGAATTGTCGGAGGTAGTATAGTCGAAGGTTCATTCAGTGTGGGAGATTCCATACTGATAGCCCCAGGAAGAAGGATTGTGGAAGGCAGTAAGACAAGATGGGAACCATTGAAGACGGTCATAGAGAACATTCAAGCTGGAGGACTAGATCTAGAAACTGCTCATGCAGGAGGACTTTGTGGGATAGCAACTCCTCTGGACCCAATGTCTACAAAGGCGGACGATCTCTCTGGACAAGTGATGGCAAGGGATGGTGAGCTTCCCCCAGTATGGGAGTCTCTCGATTTGAAGCTTGAGCTTCTTGAGAAGATGGTATCGGGAGGGGATGGCGACGAGGGATTAGTTAAGCCCTTACAGACCAATGAGATGTTGATGGTAAATTCTGCCACTGCGACAAGCGTGGGGACTGTTTCTTCCGCCAAGAAGGGGGAGGCGAAATTAGCATTGAGGTTGCCAATTTGTGCTAAAAAGGGAAGCAGGATTACATTATCAAGAAGGGTCGGCGCACGCTGGAGACTGATCGGACACGGTACCATCAAAGGGTGATTGTATGACGGGGATTCTCGTCGACACGTGTGGATGGGTTGCCTTGGTAAAATCTGGACTAAATCTAGATTCAGAGATGTCCAAAGTAATAGGGAAACCGGAGCTAATTGTCATAAATAGTGTCTGGGAAGAGCTGGAAGATCTGGCTAAAAATAAGCGTGGTCTTCTCTTAGAGTTACTGAAATCAAGATGTAAATTAATCGAAGACCCAAAGGGGCAAAATCATACAGATAGGATGCTGGTTGAGCTTTCTAGAGAAAATAAATGGCCGGTTTTAACAGTTGATACCCGGCTTAAAGAGAAGCTATCAAAATCTGGATGTCAGTATATCGAGGTCGTATCGGATAGGATGTTAAGATTGATTGGCTAAGGGAGTGTGAAGAGGTTGTCATCTCCTTTCCCGTCCATGAAACCTATTCTCACAGCTGCATCTATCCAAGCATGGGCATAGTTTATCGCACCGAAAGCTCTGACCATATCTCCCTTTTGCATGAAGTACTTGGCATCAGAGAGATAATCATCACACATTCTAATCATTGATGATAGCTTTTCTGAGTTTTCTTCACTTAATTTGGCAGGAGTTGCCTTTTCCCTAGCGGCCTCTGTCAGTGCAATATATTTCTTGACCAGATCATGCGTAACAACCACATTGTCACTCAAATCTATGCCTCCACCAGTTTTTTAGCCGCTTCCGTAATTTTGAATAGTCTTTTTCTTCCTTGTTTTCTTACAGACAGGAATCCTGATTTATGCAGGCCATTGTATATCTGAGAAAGTCTGGGCCTTCCAACTTCTAATCTAGCTTGTAGTTCAGCATCGGAGGGAGATATCTCCCTCTTTGCCGCGACTGAGATTACTAAGAGTTCGGCTTCGTTGAGAAGAGTTTTTCGAATCTCATCTAGAGGCTGATCGGGTTCCCAAGCATTGATTCCCTCATATGCGTCCATACTCATATCGATTTTAGGAACAGGGAGATTGGAAATTTCACCGGTCGGCGAATCATCGATACCGAAAAGTGAAGCTTCTGGCTTTTTATCTTCTAATCTAGGTAATGAATATTTCATAGAAGGCTCCACCGACCAATGAGCAGAATCCGTGGACATAACACTGGAAGGGATAGATTTCGGATTTTTGATTACATTATCGCCATCGTAACTGTCATCCAAAAAAATACCATCTTGAGCTTCAACGTTCTCAGGATATTCTGTTTCCTTATCTGGCCATAGAGACGGGACCTCCGATATTGATTCAATAAATGGGGCACCTTCCTCTGAATTGGGCTGTGAATTTTGGGCCACTCTAGACCTACTGGCCAGTCCTTTGAAACCGTTACCGGAATTAAACATTGGAGGTTCACTACCCGGCTCCATGTAAACAAAATCATCTAAGGTACCTTGTTCAAATACAGTTTCTCTACCCATCTCATTCCTGCTTTTTTCGTTATTTTCAGATTCTTCTGTATCCTGAATCCATAAATCACTTGGTTCTTTAAATAAATCATATTGTTTATTTGTGACGTCTAAGATGTCCGATTCATTAGAGAAATCATCTACATCCGATTTTTCGTCAGCTTCATCTACCGGACTGGGTCTTTCCTGTAGATGTTGTGGAGATGAGATATATTCACTCTCTTCGCCAATACTATCATGACGAGTTTTTTCTTCATCCTCAGCCACAATTTTTTGCGATGCCCCTATGGCATCTGAGGCATCTCCGATCCCAATAGTAGATTTTTGCCAACGCATTAGCCTCTCTAAAGTGCCCTTGGCGCCTACGTCTCTCCTCTCATCAGTAAGGTCCCTGAGTAGCCTTATTACATCTCTAGGATTGCCGGAGGTTGATTCGTGGATTCTTGAAAGAAGGGCATCATCAATAATCCATTTCTCCCTAGCCTTCCTAGATACGAGTCTGTTTGAAAGATCCTGTATCTGACTTTTTGTCAGGTTTGGGATGTATTCAGGAACATCATATAACTCAGTAGTTTCTTCGTCCAATGTAGATAGCTGAGAAGGAGTAAGTACTACAATCACCAAAGCTCTGAGTCTTTGAAGTATTGGCGACAATGAGCAAAGGACTGGGGCTAAGTCTACATTAGAGGGGTAGTCTAGAGAAACTACTGGAAGGTTACCTGAAGACTCCTCCAAATTAGTGACCAGGTCATCTATCATCTTCTGGTTGGATCCCGAGGATTCGAAACCACAGAAGTGAATGGAGAGCTCATGTATTATGGAATTAACAGGATCTTTCATTGGCCAAAATTGCCCAACGAAACTCCTTTTGGTTTGGGATGCCAAAGTCCTGACAATTGATGACCTCCCGGAGCCCGTCTCTCCGACTAGCAACATCATTCTCGGGGATTGTGAAACTATGTGTTCCCTCCATGATGAAATAAGTCGGTCCCTTCCAACCAAGTATTCCGCCCTTCCACTTTCGATTGGCCTGAGATCGAATGGATTGCCTCTGAGCAATGGTAGCCCAAGTTCCTCTGGCATACTACTCTTCACAGACACAATGCGAATGAAGGAGTAAATAATATTAACGTTTATTTACGGAAAATAGTATGTAAATTAACATATATTTACGCTTTTCAGATAATTATTTTTTTCGATATAAGACTAGTAGTACGATTTTGTACTATAATTATTAACGCTTTTCTAACGCTTAAATGATGCGTTAACGAAGCGTTAACGGAGATATTAACGCTTTAAATTAAGGATGGTGATTCATTTCGAGGACATACTAGATGTCGATCAAATGATATTAAATGAGAAAATGAAGCGAAATGTACAGAAGGGTGTTTCTGCCTAAGAGACATGATAACATGCCAGTTGATAGCAGTCGATTGAAAGGATTTTACAAACTATCTGTCCCAGAGAGGAGGAGCTTGCTAGCAGATATAGCGGGACTAGATGATGAGATGGTGGGTGCATGGGCCTCGGTTGGTGAGCTCTCAGAGGAAGTTGCTGACAGGATGATTGAAAATGTGATCGGAACTTATTCTCTCCCTATTGGAGTTGCAACAAATTTCATTATTGATGGTGAGCATTACCTAATTCCATTTGTAGTCGAAGAGGCGAGTGTTGTGGCCGCGGCCTCTAACATGGCGAAAAGGTGTCATTCCAAGGGAGGTTTTGTTTCTGACAATGATGAGCCGGTTATGATAGGACAGATTCAAGTTGTGGGTTGTGAAGATCCAGAGGCCGCCAAGATGGCTATACTTTCAGCTGAGAGTGAACTGATTGAGGCATGCAATGAAGTAGATCCCATACTCGTTAAATTTGGAGGTGGATGCAAAGGCGTCGAGGCCCGGATTATTGAGACGGGCTCTGGGCCCATGGTTATCGTACATATTTTGGTTGATTGCAGAGATGCGATGGGGGCAAATGCGGTCAATACAATGGCAGAAACCATAGCTCCAAGGATACAAGAGCTGAGCACAGGGACTGTGATTCTGAGAATAATAAGTAACTTAGCTGTTCATCGATTAGCAAAAGTAAGTGCAGTATTCACTCCAGAAGAAATGTCCGATAATGGTTTAGATAGGGAAGGCGGATTGAATGTCATCGATGGAGTTGTTCAAGCGTATCACTTCGCGGCTGCAGATCCATTCAGGGCAACAACACACAATAAGGGAATAATGAATGCAATCTCCCCAATAGCAATAGCATGTGGACAAGATTGGCGAGCAATAGAGTCTGGTGCTCATTCATACGCATCTTATAGAAGAGAATATGGATCAATGACTCATTGGGAAAAGGACAGTGAGGGGAACTTGGTCGGCTCAATAGAAATACCAATGGCAGTTGGACTAGTTGGGGGCGCAGTTAGGATACACCCAGGTGCCCAAGCTAACGTGGCCCTATTGGGACTGAGGACTGCTGACGATCTTGCAAAAGTCATGGCAGCGGCTGGTTTGGCTCAAAATCTTGGAGCTCTAAGGGCCTTGGCGACTGTAGGTATCCAAGCTGGACACATGAAATTGCATCTCATGAATATGGTTGCAGCCGCAGGAGCCGAGGGTAGTGAGGTAGAGGAGGTCGCAAAGATTGTGAGGGAAAGTGGGGACAGGATAACCATGGCAGCTGTTGAAGATGCTCTGGCTTCTGTAAGAGGTGACTAGTCTAATCTCCTAAATGGCTGGTTCTTTGGAACGTACTTAGGCCTGTAAATAGGGGTCCCCCTGCCATCTCTTGAGTTTCTCTCATCCAATATCTGTGCGCATATTCCAGCCACTCTTGCCCATCCGAAGAATGTGGTGTAGTAATCTGGCTTCCTGAAACCTACGGAATGAAGTAGCATTCCACTTCCTAGATCTACATTTGGATATGGATTTCTTATCTTCGGAAGTCTTTCCTTTAGAATATCAGGAGTGATTTCACGTAAGACTTTGACAATCTTGTATAGTTCACTATCAGGACAAATCTCATCTCCGAGGCCTATCAGGAGCCTCGCTCGTGGATCTTCCGCCCTTAGAACGCCATGTCCAAATCCATAAATTGGCCTTCTAGAATCTATCTCTGCATTTACGAATGATTCTATTTCATCTCTATCGGATGTCCCTATACGTTGTATAAATTCCAAAACAGCCTGATTTGCCCTACCATGTAATGGCCCGGACAGGGCATTCATCGCACTGGCCATTGAGGCATACACAGACGCCCTTCCTGAAGCAACAGCTTTCCCAGTGAACGTGGAAAGATTGCCTCCCCCATGATCCATGTGCAATATGAAAAAGAATCTCAGCACTCTACACATCCTTTCAGCTTCTTCACCATCAATTCCGAGCATATGGACAAAGTTCTCGACAAGTCCAAGCTCTGGTTTTCTGGGTCTAAGCTGTTCCTTCTTGCCACCTCTAAGTAAGAATACACGGGCCATTAGTTCCGGCATTCTTGCAATTAAGTTCATCGAATCTGACTTTGGATCTCCTGTTTGCTCAGCTGTCCCGAGAGCCATAATCCCAATGGCGAGCCAGTCCATCGGATGCCCACTTCCTGGCGTGAGTGATTCCAAGACTCTCAACGCCCCTGTTGGTAGTGTTTCCCCTCTAAGAGCGAGTTCTGCTCTGAATTTCTCAGACTGCTCCGGGGTCGGGAGTTCTTTATTCAGCAACAGAAAGACCACGTCTTCTTCCTCAAGATTAACCAAATCCTCCACTGGATATCCAACGTAATGAACGCCTTTGAGTGGGTCAACATAGGATGTTTCGCAAGTTCCTACTGGCATCCCTCTGAGGCCACTATCAAGGTTTGATTCCCTCACACTGAATAATACCTCATCCTCTTCCATATAGGCACCGGGAACGGGGGACGAGTGAAGAGATGATAATGTCTCCGTTTTTTAGCATGAAAATATGGAAAACGAATAATACTTATTTTCCGGCTAAATTATGAAAATTGTAAGAAAAGACCCCAATGATGATAATTGAATCGACACGGCCGACGACCCATGGATGGATGGCAAGAAGTGGTCAGATCCATGGACAACGAGCATGAGCACATGCTCAGAGGTGGAACTGTAAGTAATTTCTTTCTGAGAGAATCATTGACTCTCAGTCATCCTGTTTTTGTTGGTGGATGTTATGGATTGATGATTTCAATAGCACTGATATTACCTATATACCATGATAATACTCAGAATGGTTTTCTCGAGCTTGCGAGAGATTGGGGGCTCCAATCTGTTATTATAATATCAATAACATCAATATTAGGAGCTTTCTCAATCATTACTTCGATCTTGATTAAGAGGCCCCCTGCGAGACTGCAGAACTGGAAGAAAATACTCTTCGTATTTCCTTTCATGGGTCTTTCGATGGTTTCTGTATCCATCATTTATGGATTTGGAGGACAGTTTTTTCTAGAGTTTGGATGGTTTCTCTATATCCTTCCGGGTCCACTTTGGGTACATCTTTCCTATGCTCCAAGATGGAGAATTATAGAAAGAATAGATAGAGGGCTAGATCCTTTCGAGGGAATGGGGAAGACAATTTATGGAAGCAACTCTGGACTTAGCAATCCAGAAGACGAAGAATTAGATGAAGTCGTGGGAATAATCTAGGATAAATATCGATTTTATTCCTCGATACCCAGCATCGATCTCCTTAATGTATCGGGAATCTCAACAGGCTTTCCAGATTTATAATCTATCAAAACGCATACGACCTTTCCGACGGCTACAATATCATTTTTTTGATTTGAACTATGGATAACGTACCTCATATCGAAAGAGCTCCTACCAATTTTAGAAACCAATGTCTTACAGTTGACGACGTCGGGGAAGAGTACTGGAGCCTTGTAATCTACCTGTATTCTCGCTAATATCGGGCCGATGTTAGAACTTTCATAGAGATCCATCATGCCTATTTTGGAGAAAAATCTCATTCTAGCGGTTTCCATCCATTTCGCGAAAACAGAATGGTTTACATGTCCCAAAGAATCCATATCTCCCCAGTTTACCGTTATATCAGTGGATACTGCCCAATCCAATTCTCCAATATCTGATTCTATTGCCGCCATTCTTTCTACCTCAAATCAAACCCAATTCTTTACCACATCTCTCAAACTCAGATAGGACTTTGTCCAAGTCATCCCTTGTGAGTCCGGATGACATTTGTGTTCTCACCCTAGCCTTATCCCTAGACACCATTGGGAAGACTATCGCCCCAACCAAAATTCCACTTCTGGATAGCATCGAAGAGAGATCCTTGGCCACCTTACTTTCGCCACACATAACCGGTATGATTGGAGTTTCCGATAACCCTGTATCGAATCCAATGGATTGTAGCTCGGTTCTGAAGTAGTTCGTGTTTTTCCAGAGATTCCTGACATGTTCGGGTTCATCCATTAGAACTTCGACTGCCGCCTTCTGAGATGCCGCTACTCCTGGTGGTTGGCTTCCGGAGAGTAGCCATGAACGACTGTGGTTTAGTGCGTATCTCCTCACTAAATCTGATCCGGCCAATATTCCTCCTTGGACCCCCATAGCCTTGGAGTATGAGCCCAATTCAAAGTCTACCCGACCTTGGAGTCCGAAATGGGCTACTATTCCCTTACCGTCTCCTAGAACTCCCTCACCATGACAATCGTCGACCATTATCATAGCTCCATAATCCTCTGCTACGTCTGTTATCTGATCGAGTGGTGCTATGTCGCCATCCATGCTGAATACACCATCAGTAATGATTAGTATTCTCTCTGCGTCCTTATTTTGTGAAAGTGTACTTTCAAGGGCACTAATGTCATTGTGTGGGTATACTGATCTACTTGCCTTAGTGAGCCTGACTCCATCAATAATAGAGCCGTGGTTGAGTTCGTCTGAAATTATTACATCCTGCTTCCCCCTAACCAGTGTCGGTATAAGGCCAACATTTGCTGTGTAACCCGCTGAATAAATCAGGGAGGCCTCTACTTCCTTGAATTCTGCCGCTTTCCTCTCAGCCTCTAGGTGGATATCCAGTGTCCCAGCTATTGCTCTTACTGAACCTGATCCAGCACCATATTTCCTTGTTGCCTGCAAAGCCGCCTCGACTACTTTAGGATGAGTAGTCAGATTCAGATAGTTATTAGCAGAGAGCATGATCATATCTCTTCCACCAACTTTGCAATGAGGTCCACTCGCGGATTCCAATACCGGTGGGCTCCATTCCAAATCCTGTGATTTCAATTCATCTAGCCTATCGGACATCCATGACAGGTCGGCCGCCATGGGTCCCGATTAGGTAGGGGGTACATGGCTCCATCGGAGCGAGTTCTTCATTTCCTAGTGCTCTATCCGAAGTCATGACTGGTGTATCCGTGGAGGTCACTGTACTTGGGATTGCTCAGGACGGTGGATATCCACAAGTTGGATGCTTGAAGGACTGCTGTGCGAAAGCCAGAGATGACCCGACACTATCTAGGATGCCAGTCTCATTAGGATTGAAAGGCACAGATGGGTCGACCCACATGATTGAAGCCAGTAGAATGATGTCGGAGCAATTCGGTCTCTGGTCTTCTTTGGGAAATCTAGATTGGCCCCCTTCCAGCTTTTCCCTGACCCATGCTCATCTTGGCCACATTGACGGACTCGGCCTACTTGGCAGGGAGGTGATGGGACTCAGCGGAATTAAAGTCCATTGTAGCGAGTCAATGAGTGCACTAATCCAGAAAACACCGTCGTGGGAAATTATGATTGATCAAGGAGTAATCGAGTTGGTTATCTGGAATTCCACGGGGCCCTTTGAACCATCGGAAGGTTGTGGATTTACGATCACACCTATCCCCGTCCCACACAGGTCTGAGCTTTCTGATAACCACGCCTTGATAATCAGGGGAGGCACAAGAAGCCTGCTATTCATGCCAGATCAAGACTCTTGGTCAGAGACCCTGGTTGGAGACGTAGATATATTACAGTGGCTTAGGCAAATGGATATTGATATTGCACTGATTGATGGGACATTTTGGGACTACAGTGAGATTTCCAATAGAGATGTTACGGAGATTCCTCATCCCACTGTAACCGAGACTTTGAGAAGACTAGGAATAAAGGGTGACAAGGACCCTGAGATACATTTCACCCATCTCAACCATACCAACCCTCTATTTGACGAGCGGAGTTTACAATCGGAGAAGTTAGTATCGATGGGCTGGGAAATTTGCAAAGAGGGCAGTGTCTTCTATCTATGACTTGAAGCGGAACCTTATCAGGGATGTGCATGAGGAAAGGGCATGCTACTGCATGGTGCGGTATCTAGTGGCCTTGGTAGGGCACATGTTTTCATGGCACAACCACATTATCAAGAGCAGTTCAAAGAGGTACTAGGGTCAAGTGCATGGCCGGGGACTCTAAATGTCAACCTAGAGAGTGAAAGTCTGAATCCTTACAGGAAGCTAAGAGTGGCTTCAGGATTGGATCGAGGAACGCAAATTGTCGGCCTTAATCCAATCAGAATTCAGGGATTTGAAAGAGATGGTAAGTCGTTTGGAGGGGCTACAGCATTTCTGGCAAATATTTCCGTTGATTCCAAGACGTGGATTAGATGCGCACTGCTAATACCAGACTTAACCAGGCACACCGAAACGGCAGAAATAATTTCAAACACTTTCCTCAGAGAAGATCTTCCCTGCATTGATGGCGATGAGGTCTGGATTAGGGTAGACCGATCTCTCTAATCCATTCTGAATTAATCATTGTGGACATTTCCAAGGAGCTCAGACTCATCCAAGTTTTGTGATGCCGGGTCGATAGTGGTGGTTTTGAGAAAATTCTGGTATCAGGAGTCGCCCCCGTTCCGAGCCCTCCTAGGGAGACGTGCTCTATCTCCCAAAGTATCAGACCTCTTGATGTCCCCATCCCCATATCGATAGGAGTTTGGGGATTTTTCAAAGCATTGGCAACTAATTCAAGTTCAAGTTCTCCAGAAACTACCCCTGTGATGGCAGAGGCCATTCTTCTAACTTGATTCCAAAGGAATGATTCTGCTGTAACGGAAATTCCGATTGGCCTTCCGTCGTGATTCAGCCATGGTTCACAATTAACCACACTCCTCACTGGATTTTTTCCTTCTTCGAGCCTGCAAAGATTGGTAAAATTGTGTGTGCCAATAAATAGTTTACACGCCTCCTCAAGGATGTCAAGATTAACATCCTGAGGCCAGTTCTTCATCACCTCGCACCTGTAGAAGTATTTTCTTGAAATGATTGGTCTCGATGATGTGGTTGAAGGGACCTTTCTTGCTCCCCAAGCCACAATATCATCCGGTAGGCGGTCGTTAAGGGCTGTAATCACCGAAGACCCTTTGATTGAGTTGGTAATCCTGTCGGGTAAATCAAGTCTTATCAGATTCATCCTCACACTTACTCCAGAGTCGGTCCGACTAAATATCCAAAGACAACCCTTGGACCACCAACCGATTTCTTTGAGGGCATCAATCAGGGCACCCTGGACCGTCCTGACACTGGGCTGAATTTGCGAGCCATGGAAATTTTCCCCATGATAACCTATCGCGACTAGGAAACAGTCGCTAGTCAGAGAAAATGCCTCCTTCAATCCTCTGATACTAGATACTCCATGGCTTCATCCACAGATGAAAATCCTAGTCCTAGCATAGCAAATTCAAGGGCAATTGGTATGAACTGTCTTGCATTCGGATTACTTCTATCAAATTCTGTTTTTAGGTCTATTAGATCTATTAGGGTCTTGGCGGCCTCATAAAAATGCGAGGAAACATCCAAGTCATCTAGTTTATCCCCGAGATCCTTTAGCTTCCTGAATTCACGCACAGACATCGATATTCTGTCGAATTCTAGTAACGCCTTGGCGTGGGACGCCAAATATTCTGGGTTTTCTGGATCCATCGATGATGCTCGTCTGTAGTATGCGGCAACCTGCCCCTCATTTATCCTATCATTTCCTTTTTCGTCAAAGTTTCCATTCACTTGGATCTCGAATAGGGCTGCTTCGGCCCATCCGTGGTATCCTGCGGGATCATCTGGGTTGGACTCTATGAAACTCTCGAATATTCTCATCGCTTCCATGAAATCTCCTTGGGCTATTAACTGGGCTGCTTGTGTTATCTGGTCGTCCGTCATTGGCTCCCCTCGGACTTAATCGGACGCCATGCAGTTAAGAACGGTGCGGATGGCAACTATGAATTGTCAATCAGCTCATTGATTAAGCTGTAAACCGACATGGGGTCCTTAATACAGAATAGGCATTGACTCGGATCTTCCGTAGAAGCAGATTTTTTTCTTTGAATTAAAATCCATCCAAGTAGGAAAGATAGTGGGAAAGAAGGGGTTCCTCTCGATTTGTCTTCGATATTTGCTTCCGACTGAATGCCATCAGTGATGACGTGGATGTTACCAAAGCCAAAGATTCTGCCTATCACAGAAGGCTCGACTTTGAGATTCTCAACCTTCTCAAAGGGTATTCCCAATGTGCTTGAATCGAAATACAAGAACTTCTTCCTGAGATGGACTCTCTTGTCGGTGATTGCGTACTGGAATGAGTTTCTATAGTGAGTGGTGATTGCCACGGAGAAAGATGCAGAAAGTACTCCTAGAAGAGGGTAATACCAATCTAGCCACATTGGCGTATCCGGAACGCCATCGGTAAAATTGCCAACTAGCTTCCCGCCCCAGTCCAATATGACTATTGTAAAGGGGATTAAGCCATTGATGACAAGCCAAGATGTGGTCCATCCCCCTGATGTTGAGGTATTCAAGAAGTGGTTGATTTTGGCTATAAGCATCATAACAATGACAAATCCGAAAACACCTGACACATCGAGAATTACTTTAGCTAGTCCAACCACCAAATTTAGATTGCCTTCCCCTTCTACATCTTCGAATTTAGCCGCCCAAAAGAAAACCATATGCACCAGTAGCACCAATATTGAGAGAGCGTATTTTCCAACCATGGACATCATTGCTGGCCCCCCATGCCACACCGGGGTCTCCGATTCTGTCATTTCAGGAAACCTTTTTTTGACTTCTTGGATATTTATTTGCGATCTATAATTATTGATTATATCTTCCATTCTATCACCTAATGAAGAACTCCCCATGCATGCTCTGCATTGCCGTGGATCCACTCATAATCACTCTCATTCCTCGACCCCTCTGAGTCCTCGTAATTAATCGAGATGACCTCTAATGGGTATTCATTGTACGTAAGATGACTGACCCATGAGGCCCTAGTTGGCTGATCAAAAACCCATCTGGCCCTGCTGACTGCCCTCACTCTTATCTTAGCACTTGACTCTTCGTTCCATACCCTTACCAAAAATTCCGGCAAAGGTTTTCCTTCTTCGTCCTTCAATGCATCAGGAGAATTTTGCTTGGAGAGTTCCACGGTGCAGTTATTGAAATTCTGGGTCTTTCCTGTCTTGCGGTCATGGAAAACTCCCGTTCCTATGTTTGGGGTTCTGAAGAAATCTCTCAACCTCCATGGCTCATCATCCCGAGCTGACCACATCGGCGTTACATGAGGCATGAACCAGTCCAGATATGAACCATCATCGAAATGTAGCATTCCCCAAAACCAAGGGAATGATGGGGCCTGCACTGATACCTTCTGGAAATATCCTGTTCCCTCCATAACCTCTCCGTCCACTAAAAGCTTGCATTTTGTGGCTTGAAGTCTGAGTATATCGTACCCCATTCCCAGAAAATATACATTGTTTCTGTAAGTTAATTCGCTTGGGGGACCCCACCAAGGAGTTAGCTTTGCTTCGAATTTGGCAGGGGCCCCCTCGGATATGGCTTCCTCATCACTCGAGAGGTTTATCCAGAATGATTTGTTTCCAGGTGCCATTCCTATGGACATGTCCTCGTTAGTGAGTGGAACCACCGCGCCGGCACCCTCTCCCTTTCCTTCGCCTGGCCAAAGTGGGTGAGTGTCCGAGATACTAGCCATCCTACATTCCCTCTTGACTAGGGGTTCAAACATCTTCTCTCCGTCAAACCACCATGCACAGACCATACCTGGTATTACATGTCCTCCGTCCTCATCCACGAACATCCTTCCCCCCGGCTTCCACCAATGTCCACTCACCCTTATTGCAGGAGTTTCCTTTGTAGACCATAGAACCATCAGTTGTTTTGATCTTCCTGGATTTTCTATATCGGGAATGAGAATCAGTGCCCACCACCACCACCATGAAAGTCTGCGAATAGGAGGCATGACATCCAGCCTCCACAGGGAGGAGAAGTCTCCTTTGAAGTGTAAATCTTCTTGGTTCATGCGATCACATTATCTCCCTCTTACTGAAGACTGCGCTTCCAATTCCAATCATGGCGGCAGACGTTCCTATCAAGACAATTGTCGATGTTATTATTCCGAGATATGGGTTATTTGTGTCCAAAGTATGCACCGGGGGTGACCAGATCCACTCCAGGCCAGTTTCCAAGCCAAATGCATAGGACATCTGGGAAAATTGAATGGTATCAGGCCAAGATGCTAAGACAACAGAGTCAATAAGTTGCAAGCCCCAGTGTGAGACGGACAGGGATGCGACTGACGAACTTGGAGAAATTAGTGTCGTGAACCCCATTGCGAACTCCCAAACTCCGATGATTATACACAGGTATACGCCGTACTTAGGGAGAAGTAGGCCTATTGTATTGAATAAAGAACCATAGGCTGCTAAGACCAGAATTGTGGTAAATGCAATTCCTAGCCAAACAGGGAAGTCACCAAGTCTAACAAAACTATCCCCGGGCCCTATTACAGCGGTAATTAAGGCCATAACCAGCGATAGGATAAGAACAAAGACGGAGACTACTGCCAAATATCCCATAACTCGATAAAGGATGAATTCCCCTCTGTGAATTGGTTTTGAAAGTAGATAGTGCAAAGTCCCTCTCTCAGTCTCATCCCGGACCAGTCCCAGTGAGAGGAATAGAGGCAGGAATAGGCCGAGAAGAAGTACAAACGCTATCTTTCCTGTAGCTATGACAAAAGTCCTATGCCCAGCTTCTCCGACATAGTTCTCATCTACAGGGTCTTCGTCGACTGAAGAGTCGGCATTTATCGAAATTACTTCTCCGGTTTCAGGATCAATTACCCAAACCACATCACAGGGGATACCGTTTCGATTGGAGTCTGGATTGTGTGGCTCTTGCCACCACATCATATCCCCATTTCCATCGACCTGCGTGTACCAGTCAATTCTGAGACAATCGCCGTCATCATCGAAACCCTGGGTCCCTCCTGAGCCGTCCCAATCGATGTCGTCTTCATCGATGTACATTTCTTTCGGATCCTTTGGGACATCAAATATTCCCGTAATATACCCCCATGACAGAAAGTAGTCTATTGGGACGGTTAGATTGCCATCGGCAGTAAACTTTCCGTTTGTGGCGTATGTTCCATTTTCTAATTGACAGGCCGTGGAATAATCGGGGATCCAATCAACAAATACTTCACCCCTAGTATCTTGGCAATCAGTTACATCATCCCAATCTATGATGTAGTCCCATTGCCCTCCTTTGTAATCAAAATCAATCCATGTAGGGTCTAGGAATGACATTCCCTCCCATGTTTTATTACCAGAAATTTTTCTATTCTGGTCATTCCAATCGATTTCTCCCTCGTATATGTATGTGCCCGACCCTGGGAATTGCTCTCCATCCCAGTCACTGGTCCCATATTTTCTCTCTTGACCGAGAGGGTACCCATCTCGATCGGCATCAACGCTATCGCCATCATTATCCACGGGTTCAAATCCCTCTCTGACAGCATCAACATAAAATGCTAGTAGCATGATCATAAGTACTGTTCCAAGAGACAAAACGACCCAAGTTGAAATTTTATGCCTTAGTTGCCTTATGGTCAGTTCTACCACCGCTCCAGCCTTCCTATCCATCCTCGTCCAAACAGTCTCGGATAGCTCCCTTCCTTGAACGTCCATGTTTAACCACCCACCAGATATCCGAGAAGTGAATCTAAGTTATCATCTGGATTTTCAACCGAAGTGACCTTGATTCCTGACTTTACAATTGCATTGGGGAGAATTGCATGTGCTTCTGATAGGTCACCGGTTTGGATCTCCAAACATCCCTCTTCTGGGAATCTCACTCCATATATTGGATCCTCCGATATGAGTTCCTTCGCTAGTTCCCTAGGTGATTCTGTCTCCAACATTATTCTGTGGGGGTGCTTGTCAAGAAGGCCCCTTATCGCATGCAAATTACCCAGTGCCAATAGTCTACCGTTGTGAAGTATGACAATCTGTTCTGTTATTCTCTCTATTTCTTCAAGAATATGGCTTGAAACAATGACGGTCTTCCCTCGGTTACCCAATTCCCTGATCACACTCATAATGCTAGTTCTAGCCAATGGGTCACATCCATGAAGTGGCTCATCTAGGATAATTAAGTCAGGGTCATGAACTAGAGCATGAGCGATTTTGACCCTTTGACGCATTCCTTTACTGTACTTACCGACTTCCTTATGTCTGACGTCAGTAAGGCCAACGAAGTCTAAAACATGCTCTGCTCTTTCCTTGGCCTCATCTCTGGTCATGCCATGCAATCTTGCCATTGTAGTAAGAAAATCGAGAGCAGTCATCCACTCATAGAGTGGTTCAGTTTCACTGACATAGCCCACTCTCCTGAAAGGGGATGTACTCTCCCACGGATCTGTTCCGAAGAGCCTTACCGACCCCTGACTTGGCCTAAGTCTGCCGAGTAATAGCTTGAACAATGTGGACTTTCCAGCCCCATTTGGGCCCAAAACTCCCGTAACACCGCCATCTATAGCTAGCGAAACATCATTGATCCCAATTACTTCACCGTACCACTTAGATACGGACTCTAACATCACTGCTGGGAGTTCTGAAGTCATTCCCTTGTCACCTCCAAAGAGCTTACTCTACTTGTCAATAACAACAGAGATAGGAAGTTAATCAATAATATTGATACAATTGATAATGATAAGGGATGATCATAGTTCGACTCTATGCCGACTAGCCATTGCCCTATATGAGCGAGCCCATCGTACGGACTTAGTAGATAGAGGATCGAAGAATCGAATGTTGATTCAATAAGGAAGGCGACCATTTTCGTACCATAAATTACTGCGAGGAAGGCTACGGCAGCGAAGAATCTACTTTGGCTAATACTGGACAAAGCTAATCCTATCGAAGTGTATGTTATTACTAGGAGGATTCCAGCAATTAGTCCACCCATGAAGATAGGGAACGTATCGATGAGGAAGGCCCAACCCTCGCCGTTCAAAACAATGGCACTCGTGTAGTATACAATGTAGGAGAAAACAATCACGAAACCCAGAACCACTGCACTACTAAGATACTTCATTGCAGTGTAATCTGTCCTATTCACAGGTCTAGAAAAATAAATTGCGCTGGTTCCATTTCTCCTATCATCAGAAATCATGCCTCCAACAACCAACGCGGTTAGTAGTGGCCACATACAGAGATTACGAGGAAAGAATCCTAATACTTGGCCCCATAAATTGTACCTGTTTATGCCCCACATTCTTGAGAGGATTTCACCAAATCCCCCTTGCCCCCCCAGAGAGGCGAGGAATAGCATTGCAACTGGTGAGATCGAGAAGATAAATACTATCAAAATTGTGAGTCTTACCAACGGATGATAGTGTCTATGGCCCTTACTAGAGAATATGCCGTAGACATGGTGCCTAAAAATCGCGTAATTCCTAACCCATCTGGGCCCTAGAGAGCCTCTCCATGGACGGTAGGTCTGTTCGTAAATCGAGGCTTTAACCTCAGCTTTTTGCGCGACAGATGCAGTTGCCTCATCATCACCGTCCCCAGAACCGAAGGCCGACTCCATCCTAGTCGTTCCACCTGAAATATCAAGCTCATTTTTCATGACCCTTCCCCCGTGTAACGAGGAGTAATGAGATCATCAGTCTCCTTTACATCCTCGCCTAGCTTATCCATAATTAAAAGAAAAATATCTTCTAAATCGGGCTCGTAATCAGTCATTTTTCTGACTTGTACTTTCGCTTTAGCGGCTGAAGAAAGGATATTCGTATATGTCCCCTCATCGACCTTAGTCACTCTCATATTCCTGCCCATTCTCCTCACCGAAAGACCAATGGAAGTCAATTCTTGTTCCATTTTTGACGCTCCGCCCCAAACGGATATCTCGATTTCTTTCTCGACTTGGTTGACCATTTCGTCAATACTTCTGTGGACGACTATCTTCCCCTTGTGAATCATCACAATCCTATCACAGACTCTCTCCACATCATCCATGACATGACTGCTCATTAAGACAGACCTACCTCCTTCAGAAACGGTTTTTTTCAGGGTCTGTAGCATGAACTCTCTAGCCCTTTGATCGAGGCCATTTGTTGGCTCGTCGCAAATTAGAATGTCTGGATCATGTATCAGGGCGCAAGCCAGTTTAGCGGCTTGTTTCATTCCGGTGCTGAATGTCTCAATCTTTCTATACCTCTGATCTTTCAACCCAACGTACTGTAGTACCTCATGTGCCCGTTGAGTAGCTGAGTCTGGATTCATTCCAAGTAACTCGCCTGAATACCTTACCTGATCGATCGCGGTTAGACCGGGGTCTAATGAGTCATATTCGGGCATATATCCTATCTTGGATCTAATCAAGTCGCCTTCGGTCCTGATATCATGTCCAAGCACCGAACCCTCTCCAGAGGTGGTCTTTATCAGGCCCAGAAGGCACTTGAAAAATGTCGACTTACCCGCACCGTTGGGCCCTAGAATCCCTATTGCACCCGGAGGGATTTCGAGATTAATATCATCCAAGGCGAGATGTGGGCCATACATCTTCTTCAGAGATTTTGCAGTAATTAGCAATCCTTCCGAGGTTTCTGAGGCCATGTTAGTCACCCGACTCCCGTAGGGAGTCACTGGACCCTCTGGAGGGCATCACTTGAATTAATCCCCGAATATAACATGATAATTAAATCAATTTTGCATTACTCTTTCAGGACGCCTTGTCTGACCTTTACGGCAATTCCCTTAGTGAAACAAGCCATCTCAGAAGAAGTCGAAGTTGGAGCTCCATGAGCTACTAATTCTCCTTTTTCAGAAACTACCACACAAGGTTGTCCGGGAGTGACATGTGAGTCAGCGCCTATGACATAGCCGTGCATTACATTCCTACCCTTTCCAACAAAAGGAATGGCATCATCCCTTATCATTACCCTAGGGATCCCCGGGAAGTCTCTCTCTTCATCAGGATTTTCTTCCCCGAAAATATCTGGTGTGCCATCATTGAGAGAATAAAGCATCCTAGCCCCCTCTGCAGTCAGCGAAACCCCTCCATCCTTCAATCTAGGAGACAAGGCATGAACGCCCCCAAAACTGACGTTTACCATTCTATCAGTATTCGATCTTCTCGAGTTCATTGAGTTCGTAATCTCACACAGTTTGAACGGATGTGTCGCACAAAAGACAGAGAGCTTGTCTACAATCGAGCATCTATCCAGCCAAGCCCTCACCTTGTCAATTTCTGAAGATGATGATTGAAGTGGTTCAGATGACTTTGAAATGGCCACATCTGAGTTCTCCAAACCTAGGTACGAGATATCTTCTGTAGGGTCATTCAAATCGGTCTGATCATTCCAGATATTATCTGAACCATCTATATGGCAAAAGGGGGAGACGTCTTCGAACGAATAAGGGACGGGACCGAGTGGCGTGGAGATTAGGACTACGGTCCTGGGGCAGTCGAGTAGATGATTTACGATTGTGCCCAGAGATCCCTCTCTCCAAGGAGGAGGGGAATTATCCAATATCAGGACTTTTTCTACGGGACCTGTGCTGCCATCCCACCAGGATCCCGGGGGCCTCCATCGGATAGAAATAAGGGCCATCAAATGTAGAATATGTGGCCTAAATTCAATATCATCTGATAATGGTTCTCCACCCTTCCTGATTGGATTGGTTGAGGCCATGACGTCCAATAGTGAGCTTCCTACCTCGGTCTCTTCTAGTTTTTCTAGCTGATCAATGACCCACTCAAATGCCTCTCTGAGTCTTGGGGACGCATGACTCCTAACCTCAGCTAATCTCCAAATAGAACCATTCCTGATTGCTTCTCTGCATTTGGAAAGCTCGGACTGGGTAACCTCGAGATTGTGCCTAGCTAGAATCTCGGATCTCTCTTCCTTTGGCAGGGATAGAACCTCAATGGGAGTCCTGCCAAACAGTGCCTCCGAAGATATTGGCCACTCCTTGAGACCTTGGACCTTCACAGTTCCTTCTGGAGTTAGTATCCTGTCATCACGAGCGAACAAGACATAGGCGGCACTATCGAAAAAGTCAATTCCAAGGGCCACTGAAAGGGGGAATAGCATTGGATGTCCGCAACCAAACATGTGAATTGGTTTGTTTGGTGGAATCTGGGATTTCACGGCCAGAATGATGGAGAACAATTCTTGGTACCTTTGTTTCTCCATTAGAGGAACTATTCCTCCAATCGGATGTATGGCAAATGTAGCTCCTGATTCATCTGCTCGACTCATCAGCTCAGCTGATTTTGCCCTTAAATCCTCATACACTCCTCCTTGGATAGGTCCATTGAGTAATATTGAGTCCCCAGCCTCGGATAGTGATAGAGGAACTCTACTGTAGGTCTCATTGACCGAATTCTCAGCTTCCTCCCTACTCATATTAGGCCTACCAAAGACATCGAGCATTGTCCCAACATCAACGCCGATTTCTCTCTGAAATTCAACAATTTCCTTTGGAGATACCTCCACATCTCCATAAACGTAGGACTGAAATGTTCCTGAATCGGTGACTATGGCCCCGGGGAAATCCAAGAGTTTGTGGATACCGTCCTGTTTAGCTGGGATGCTAAGTTTTTCGTGTTTCCAAATTACGTATGAATTGGTTATCAGTGCCTCGACCCCGTACTTTTCCCACATTTCTCTGGGCTCAATGGTACGTAAATTTGGATTTACCACCGGGAGAAGCATAGGGGTAGTTATTGCCCCATGCAATGTGTGAAACTTTCCAATCCTAGCTGCTCCATCTCGACTTGTTATCTCGAATTTGCCCCAATCTTGTGGCCTGCATGACTCTGGTTCTGACTTCATAAAATCACATCGCATAAAACAGACTTCATAGTTCCTCGCCATTTCTTGAGATTACTTTGATAGTAGTTTTTTTGTCGCTTAGTTGCATTTGAACTAAGTCTCCGGAATTAATATTCATAATTGGATCTGCGTCGAAGCTATGGGCATAGGGAGTACCCAACAAAGAGGCCGCTGGAAGTGTCAATGGACACACATCGCTATTGATTATGCCCATTGGCCCTCTCTTAGTGTAGATTAGCCCCATGAGGACGAAGGGAGCAACAGTTGATCCAGATCCCTTCGGGTAGATTAGGATTGTATCTTTTATTGGCGTCCCATCTAATGGGTGACCTGGCTCCTCGATCACTCCAGACTCCCTGTTTACGTAGCCGAGGTAAGTTATCGGTACGTCTGTTACAAGCGCCCTCCCTTTAATTGACCATTTTTTCTGGCTAGGTATCCCAAGGCCATTGGCCTGAAAATCTCCAGATACATTGACCTTTGAACTGGGAATCGTTTTGGTAATCCCCGACTTCAGTGTTGGCCTGGGGGAGGACAATAGACTAGGGTCAAATGCGTGAGCGACGCAATCTTCTATGGTTGCAACGCTTGTTGGCATTTTATTCAAACCGCTAGTGAGGTAATGCTCAGCTTTGAGAGAATTAGTTAGCAGATGGTTGTAGTTCTCTCTGTTGTAGGGAGTAACTTCTGGGCATGTGTCCTTCAAGACTAATGCACCCCCCTCCTCCAAGATATCGAGAGTCCCATCCGCTTCAATTAGATCGTAATTATGGGAACTCATGAAGACCCAGAGCCTATGATTTTGAATCTTCTCTCCGAGTTCCATCCTTGAGCGCATAAATGCCGCTGTTGACCGAGCCTCACCTACACTGGCTTGAGGGCATCCTATCACGACAAGATCGACTATTCCCTTCGGTGACAACTCACGATACCTCTCGGACAATTCTGACTGATTGAAATGAAGAGTTCCTTGATAATTTTCTACTCCTGGGGCATCATCCGTGATTCCGTCAGCCCAAAGCATTGGACAGCCGTAATTTGCGGCCGCTGCCGTCAATGCCTTCTTCATCTCGAATGTAGCATTTGGAAGCCCCATGATTCTTGGCATGGGACCCCATGGGAGTTTCCATTCTGGCTGAATCTGCTTTCCTATCCAGTCCCCCAGAATACTCCAATCTGTCATATCCTCCATTGCACAATCGACATGAACCAATATGTTTGGAACTCTATTTTTTTCTAAATGAAGTCCCCATCTTGGAGCCCATCCAGTCAATGCAGTCGCCAATGCTGATAGGCCTGACTCCCTGTTTGTCACCAGAGATGTGTATGAATTTGAGAAGCAAACCGCATTAGACTCTGCCCATGATCCTATTCCTTTCTCCTCTTCAATGCCCCTATCATAAGGGGTGCAAGAGAGGGTGGCATCAATACCTAGCTCAGAATATGAATGAACGATTTCGAACTGTTGTTCTAGAAAATCTGGATAGTCTATGTCCATTTCCTCCATTTTTTCATGGTCGCATCCAGCAGAATTTAGAGTAGTTGGTATAGTAACCTTGCCGTTTTTATCGCCTGATAGGTCAGCCAAGAATCGTCTTAGACCGTGCCCCCCGGTAATCACGCTAACCCCCGAAACATGAGCATGGGATACTCTGATGAATTCCCTTGCGCCAGCAGTTGATGCTAGATCAACGACCAAGCTGGCTGCTTTCTGCTTGGTGGGGCCGTGATCGCCGTCAAGCATCGAAGCCAATTCTTCAGGGACCTCCATGCATTCGGACTAGCTAGGAGTCACTTCAAGATTGGTGTAGGAATGTGGCCCTGTTTGTGGTAAACTGATGTGATGTATGGAGGGGAACTCCATATTATCAACCTACAGTCGCCCCCGCAACCGTAGGAGCGGTGGAGTAATGGAAGTCAAGAAAGCCTATGGCGTGTATCATGCAGATGGGGGGATAATAGGGGAGCTTTCCTATGTTTGGGGCAAAATAAGGGGTACTGCCCATTGCGCCTTATGTGACATCACTCACAGAGGAGTATCTACTAAGAAAGAATGGAGGGAAATGACATCCGGCTTGGATTTCGAAATCGAACTTCTGCACCTAAATGAGCAGTTTCCTGAGTTAGCGGAAATTACTTTTGGTAAAACTCCATGCATAGCCGTAGAGCGTGATGGTGAAATAGAGATTATTGTGGATGCCATACAGCTGGAGGGATGCGGAAAATCAGTCGACTCATTTAGAAAGACATTGGAGTCCGCATTAGATTCATAGGTAGAGAGTCGATTGATATGGAAAATAACGATATGCAACATGTTGAAATTGATTTGGAACCAACCTCGGGGGTCCAAGAAAAGCTCGTCCCAGAGAGAGTTGTTGATGGCCTTCCCACAATGTATTGTTTTGAAACCTGCCCATTCTGCTTCAAAGTCAAAGCCCTATTGGGGAGCAGGGGGGTTGAATACTCTAAAGTTGAGGTCGATCCAACATTCAAGACACAACTGAAGTGGTCTGATTGGAGTGCTGTGCCAGTTTTCGTGGATAAGGACGGGACCCAAGTAAACGACTCGAATTATATCCTACATTATATCGATGAAAACGGAACTAATGAGTTTCCAAGGATGGGAGAGGATTCCGAGCAGGACGAGTGGATGGATTTTTCCAATTTGATTCTTGGAAAATCGATTGTCGCCGTGATTTACAAATCATACAGAACCTCACTCCAGGCACTGGATTACGTCACTAGAATCGATAATTTCTCTTTCGGCACCCGTTTAGTGAATAAGTGGGTAGGAGGGATAATAATGAGGATGGTTGGCAAGTCCAGAGCGAAAATGTTCGACCTACCTCCACGGGAGAACCTTAAATTCCAACTTGACCATATGTCGGGTGGCATAAAGGGTGACTTTTTTGGAGGAGACACCCCCAACGGAGCGGACTTTGCTAACTTCGGAATTCTAAGGTCGATGGAGGGTCTTTACGGGTTCGATATTGTGGAGAGACATACTTCGGTTTGGCCGTGGTATGTGAGGATGAAAGCTTCTTCTGGCATATGAGTTATTCATCAGAAAGCTTTGACTCGATCTTAGATAATATGTCCCTAATCTCAACTAAGACATCGTTAGAGTCGACTTGAGAGGAAGTAGTCGGGGGAGTTATGGCAAGAGAGTCTCTTTGTCTGAGTACAAGATCACGGAACTGGTTCGCATTCCTGACGCCTGTAAGTATGAATGGTGCTGCACCTGCGGTCTCGAACTGCATCCTGACTACCCCGAAGGCACTCAGGATTGGACCCTCATGAATAGAAACATCGGTCAGCTTATCCAAGGCGATATTCTGCTGTTTCTTGAACAACCATCCCATACGCATGTTGATGGAGCGGTCAGTTAGAGCTCCACTCATATGCTCGTATTGTTTCTTATGAACAAGCCATCCGAAGGGAATCCAAATCGGCATGAGGATTATTCCGACCACTGACATAAGGAGTCCAAAATTTGCCGTCATCCACCAGTAAATTATGATCTTACTATCGAATTCCACGGCCATTAATTGGTTACTATCGGCATAGCTGGTCTGTATCTGTGCCCCATCGCTCATAATTAAAGCGGGAGCAAATTTGTAATTTAACTCAGCGGTCGCTTCTCTTGAAGACTGGAATTGGTTCCATCTTATGTGAATTGGCCTTATTGAGTTGCAGGTATCTTTCCATGACCCGCTTTTGCCTCTCGTCTAGCTCTGCTCCCGAGGGCCTCTCCACCTCTCTCATGGCCCACTCTAGTTCCTGATATGTGGCTCCTATCTGATCTTCATCAGTCCTACCGTCATCCCAGAGTCCATCTGTTGGCGCCGCTTCCTGAATTTCTTGCATGACCCCAAGAGAGTCGGCTAATGAGAAAACCTCGGACTTGTACAAATCTGCAATAGGAGATATGTCCACTCCCCCATCTCCATATTTGGTGTAGAACCCAACTCCAAAGTCTTCTACCTTATTCCCTGTACCTACAACTATCCCATTGTTGGAGCTGGCCATGGAGTACAGAGTAGCCATCCTTAATCTAGCCCTGGTGTTGGCCAAAGAAAGATCATCGGCCCCTTTTTCGGTTAGAACCGTACTAATTGAGTCGAATGTTTCAGATAAATCTACGATATGATATTCTACATTGTTCCAATTTGAAGATAGCCATTCACAATGTTTCATTGAGAGATTATTCTGGGACTCAATTTGACGAATAGGCATACTGAGGGCGATGGTCCTTAACCCGGTTTTGGCACACAGGGTGGAAGTTACAGCTGAGTCTATTCCTCCTGAAACTCCCACTACTAGAGTTGTTATCCCGTTACTTTTAGCGTAGTCCAGTATCCATTCAGTAATCTGTTCACCTAGTCTTTCCCAGACCTGCATCATGAATCACCTAATGACAAGATATTCCGTACTTCTTGAGTCTCCAGTAGTTGTATGGCCATGGAGTGATAAATCCTACGAACAACATGATCGGAATTACCCACCATGTCAAAGAAGGCTCTCCCATGATTAGAAGATCAGTGGCATTCATGGAAGTTTCCATTGCTATCATCGAAATAAGAGACATCCCAATAGCCACTCTGAATGCTTCTCTAACTCCTCCCATCTGTTTGATCAGGATGAAGGTCTCAAGTGCGATTGAAGTCATGATTCCATTGAACATCGCAAGCATCATAATCGACATTGCAGACCAGCCAAGACCATCAAGATATGGAATAAATTGGAAAGCGGCAATTGTTCCGAAATCGCCGATACTACAGCCAATCAAGCACCACTTGGTATTGTGTGCGGACTGCCTCCACACAGGACCGTCTGTCCAGTTGAATGGTTCAAACTCCCCGTCTACGGAATATCCTGCATTCTTGATTGCGAGTCTGATATTTTCATCGTCTGGTGAATTATGAGTGACTATCGCCTTTCCTGAGTCGTGAGACACATCTACCTTGGAAACTTGCTCTAATGAGTTGATTGCTTTGGTTACATTCAACGCACAGCCATCACAAGTCATACCCCCAACATCAATTGTGATAGTTCTGCTCATATAGCGTCGTTGCAGAGGATGTTTTTGAACCCTGCTAGGGAGGGCCTTCCCTCTGGGACAACGAGGCATATTCAATACGAAGTCTGGACTCGCCCCAGCCATGGTGGTGCCTAGGCCAGCCGGTGAGTTCGATCCTGTCGCGTTGGAGAATTCATTGATGGAAGTGTGGAGGTCCGAGGGGACGTTCGCCGAGTCGATAGAATCTAGAAGGGGCAATGGAACTCCTTTCACCTTCCTTGAAGGGCCGCCCACTGCCAATGGGAAACCGGGAATACATCATGTAATTTCGAGACTGTTCAAAGACATGGTGTGCAGATGGAAGACGATGCAAGGTTATGTGGTTGAAAGAAAGGCAGGCTGGGACACTCACGGCCTACCTGTAGAGATTGAGGTCCAGAAACAACTAGACCTAATGTCCAACGAAGAGATTGAAGCTTATGGCATGAAAGAATTCAACGAGAAATGTAAGGAGAGCGTGTGGACTTACGAAGAGACCTGGAGAGAAATGACAGAGAGGATGGGGTTCTGGGTTGACCTTAATGACCCCTATGTAACACTGCATGACCAATACATAGAGTCGGCATGGTGGTCATTGAAGCAGATGTTCGATAAGGGCCTTCTATTCAGAGGCCATAAGGTTCTGCCATATTGCCCTCAAACGGGAACAAGCTACTCCAGCCACGAAGTTTCCCTAGGATACAAAGAGGTTACCGAGCCTGCAGTATTCGTGAAATTCAAGCTTCTGGAGGATGAAGCTTCTGTATTGGCCTGGACTACTACTCCTTGGACACTTCCGGGCAATGTAGGTCTTGCGGTTGGTCCGGATCTGACCTATTGCAGAGTTAAGATAACCTCTGGTTCGTCTGGGTCGTGGGAAGGCAGAGGAGGGGCAGAGGTTGGCGAAGAGTTGATTCTGGCCAAGGATCTGATTGGTAATGTAATGAGAAACCACATGGAGGTATTAGATGAGTTTCCGGGTTCAGAAATAATTGGGAAATCATACAAGCCACTTTTCCCGGGAGCCATAGATGGAGAGGGGCACCCATCTGCATGGACTATAGTTGGGGCGGACTTCGTCACGACCACTGATGGAACCGGGGTCGTGCACACCGCAGTAATGTATGGTGAGGATGACTACAGTCTTGGCATGGAAGTCGGATTTCCAGCACAACATACCGTGGGGATGGATGGCAAATTTATCCAAGGAACCCACAACGACATTGATGGCAAGTATGTTAAAGAGTGTGATGATATTATCATTGATTTGCTGGAGAAGGAAGGGCTCCTTTACAGAGAGCATTCGTATACACACGATTATCCTCACTGTTGGAGGACCGACCATCCGTTGCTGTACTATGCTATGGACAGCTGGTTCGTCAGAATGACTGCAGTGAAAGAAAAGATACTGCAGTACAACTCAGAAGTCGAATGGGCACCTGAGTGGACTGGATCCAAAAGAATGGGGGAATGGCTATCCAATATCAAGGACTGGGCAATCAGCAGGGAAAGGTACTGGGGCACCCCTTTGCCAGTATGGATTTGCAAGGAATGCGGGAGCGAACATTGTGTTGGAAGTATAGAAGAGCTCTCGGAAATGAAGACTGAATCCTCGGAAATGCCTCCAGAATTACACAGGCCGTATGTTGATGAGATTACCCTCTCTTGCCCGCAAGTGAAATGCGATGGTGAGATGATTAGGGAGCCTTATGTAATGGATTGCTGGTTTGACTCTGGTTGTGCGTCATTCGCTCAATGGCACTACCCCTTCGAAAATGGGGACAAGTTTGATGCCTCGTTCCCAGTCGATTACATCTGTGAAGCAGTAGACCAAACCAGAGGTTGGTTCTATTCCTTGATGGCGGTTTCCACTACGGTTTTCGATAGCATATCATATCGAAGATGCCTATCTCTTGGCCACATTCTCGATAAGGACGGGAAGAAGATGAGTAAGTCGAAGGGAAATGTCGTGAATCCCTGGGACCACTTCAACAAGGAAGGCGCTGATTCAATCCGATGGTATATGACAACTCAGAGTGCCCCTTGGTCGCCTACGAACTTTGATCCGAATGGAGTGAGGGAGTCTTATGCGAAGATGTTTTTGACATTATGGAATGTATACAAGTTCCATGCTGATTACGCCTCCCTCGATGGATTTGACCCTGGTAATGAGGACACGTTTATCCCATTAGAAGAGAGGAGTCATCTTGACAGATGGATTTTATCGAAGGCTTCATCCATGGCGCAGGAATATCATGATAAATTCGTTCAATGGGACTTTCATAAAGCTGGAAGAGATCTTGAGGCATTCATAGTTAATGATCTTTCAAACTGGTATGTTAGAAGGTCACGAAGGAGGCTATGGAATGAAGTGGACAGTGTAGACAAACATTCTTGCCAAAACACACTCCACGAGGTCCTCTTGATAGCTTGTAGGCTTATGGCTCCAGTCTCACCTTTCGTTTCTGACGCGATACATAGGGGGCTGACTGGGTCGTCTGTTCACTTGGCGGATTGGCCTGTTGGTTCTGATATCATCGAGAGTTCCCTTCCTCCAGTTGATCACATGGTAGAAATGGAAATGGAGTTAGTTAGGTCAATTGCTGAAGCGGGCAGGAGAGTAAGGGTAGATGCTGGGAGGAGGCAAAGGCTTCCATGTAGATCTGGATGGATAGTAGGCGGTCCTGACCTCTCGAGCTTCCATGAAATTCTCTCGGAGGAGCTTAATGTTGAGGAAATCAGCGTCATAGACGACTTGGATACTTTTCAGAAGATCGAAATCGTGCCCAACAGGAAGGCTCTTGGAGCCAAATGTAGAGCTGACCTCCCTAAAGTTCTCTCTGAGTTAAAAATGATTGATCCAGAGTCATTACTACTTGAGATTGAGGCTGGAATTGCTGCTGTCGGAGGATATGAAATAAATGACGTTGATATTGACATAAAGAGAGTTGAAAGGGAAGGTTTTGCTGCTGCTACGCTCTCCGGAGATTATGGGGATGTCTCCCTGGTCTTAGACATGGAAATTGATGAAGATCTCCTCTCCAAAGGCCTTTCAAGAGATATAATCAGGAGGATTCAGGCAAAAAGGAAGGATTTGGACCTAGAAATTGAGGCGACCATAAATCTTAGCGTTTGGATCGAAGACGGTAAATTATCCAATCGAGACTGGGAGCGAGTAGTATCTGAGACTCGCTCAGAGAAAGCATATCTCAACGAGGGCGTGGCTATTGATAAGTCCATAGAATTCGAGGTAGATGGAGTGAAGATATCGGTCCATATCGAGAAGACTTGATACCAGTCTATCTCTATAATCAGTCGGTTGAAATCGTGCTTCTTCCACTAGAACGTTTGAGATTTTGCTATGTATCCTGGTGGAAGTAGTAACTCCAGAGCGAACAATGGATCAGGGTCGGTAGAATCCTGATACGCTATGAATGAGCCACCATCAGGAAGGATTCCCATACTAGCGAAGTCAAATCTGATGTCATTTCCTGCTCCTGATGTGGAGTCAAGATCGCCCTGCCCGATATATGTTCTTGAGTCTGGAACCATACTCTCGGAGAAGTCCCTAACATGCCAGGCTATATCGACATCGGGCCCAGAGGAGCTCTGATACCTCACATTGAGAACGAATAAGTCGTGTTCTCCATTGGAGTGAAATTCCCACTCTTCCAATCCTGTGGCCTCCATTGAAAGATCATAGGATTGATTCTCCCATGTCTCCCCGCCATCCCATGAGAGCAAATGGGTGAGGTTAGAATTACTCGTAGTGACGCAATGTAGAGCTGTTGATGAGTCAAATGCACAATACTGAGATGGTAGAGAATTCCCACCTAAAGTAACACCTGTCCACCAATTAAGAGAAGTATCAAGAAACGCATCTCTGCCATCGATGAAGTAGTCTGGGAAGTACAGACCTCCTGAGGGAACCGGGAAAGCCCTCATCTCCTTATGGGGCTTAGTGAAATCCCACTCTATGCCCAGTTCAGGAGGATCCAAGTCTACTTCCATTATATCCAAATCAGCATCTCTATCTGGGAAGCCAAAATATTCGTAATTTAATCCGTCAGTAGAAATCTGACCCCCTACATTCTGTACTTGATGCCAGAAGTTGGAAATTACAAGACTGGCCCATGGCCCATTACCGTAGAGTCCACCGTTAATCGGACCTATTACCTCGACTTGCCAAGAACGATCATAAAAAGGCTCTGGAGTTCTATTGAAACACCAACTCCACTCTTCGTCTTCGGCGTCATAGAAGAACGCATAGAATTGATCGGCGCCACTCGCACTCGGATAGGGGAACCACCCCATGGAAATAATATCCCCATTGGTCGCCTGGACTATACTTCCCTCTCCAAGTCCCTCCTGTCCGGGTACTGTTGGCTTGGGTTCCATGCACCCCAGCTGAGAGAATATCGAGGGGCGGTACTCCTTCCAGGTGTGTCCCCTATCTTCAGACCAAGTGGGGTACTCCCCTCCAAAATTCATTATCCAACCCTCCTTGGTGGCGGCGAGGTAGTGCTCACAGCAATTGCCTCCCTCAACATTCCCAAAAACTGCCCATTTGTTGCCATTCTCGTCCCAGATTTCATCTGAGAATGGCTCTCCTATTGTGAAATTTCTTACACAAGGAGTACTGAAACAGGAGTCTGTGTGACTCATCGGATCATCAATAAATTCCATTTCTCCATACCATTTTGGATAGGGGACGCTAAGATTCTCAATAATTGCATCGTGTACACATCCAGACAGGGAAACGGAGGAGAGCATGATTGTGACGAGTGCGACACAGGTTGCCCTGATGCCAGACATGTGTATGGGCAGAAATAGTGCTATTTCGCACTTCGCACTCAATGCTCTTGCATAGTTGGGTTGAAGTCATATCATTATGTCGGGATATTATGCGCGCCGGGTCAGTTGTCGTGACTGCTTTGATGATTCTAGTGGTATCATCGCCGATTATCACTACTTCAGCGCAAGGAGCTGGTGATTCAGTCATTATCAACGAAATATACGTATCCCCAAATAGTGAGGAGTATGGAGGCATAGACTGGAATGGAGATGGAGAAATTGGGAGGTTCTCTAATCAGTTCTTAGAATTGCACAACCCCACTGATTCTGCAATAGACATAGGGGGGTGGTGGATAGATGACTTGGAGAATGGCGGTTCGCCGATGTGCAGCATTGCCTGGGGGACTGTCATAGAACCTGGATCATATGTGGTATTCTACAGGGCTCAGACACAGATCGAATTCAATTACTGGGAAGGAGATACAGTCAGAATCACTAATCAAGACGGTGCTGAAATAGATTCTGTAAGCTACGATGCTGAAGACTCGGACTACGGCATACCCTACGGATACGCTGCTAATGGTAGCTGGTCAAAGCTCTCTGACCAAAGTCCAACCCCAGGAGGTCCTAATAATCAAGAATGGGTAGGTGTCAATCACTTAATGGGGAGCTGTTATCCTCAACAGCCAGAAGAGGATAATATCCACAGTGGGGAGTACATCTTAGAGGGAAGGATTGTGACCATGGAGTCACAAAATGACGTCATAGACGATGGAAGGATACTGATTGTTGATGGAATGATTCAGGAAATTTGGAGCTCCTCTGAACCAGATCCAGAATCGGCGGCAGGAGTGGTATCAATTCCCACAAGTGGGACTATTTACCCGGGTTTTATAGATCCGCACAATCATGCAAAGTACAATTTGATCCCACTCTGGGACCATGGAACTGATGGGTGGGAAAATAGATATCAGTGGCAATCTTATTCAGGATACAGTGATGCCAAAGATATTGGTTGCTCTATTGAAGATTCGTCTGCGATGAGGTTTGCTGAATTAAGAGCTATAGCAGGGGGCAATACCGCCTTGCAAGGAAGTGCAAATCGAAATACGGACACATTTGAGACAATGCTTGCGAGAAACATAGAGCTCTACAATTTCGGTGGAGATGGGATATGGACAAAGGTAACAGAGTTGGAATCAGAGTATGAAGGCAACCACATCAAGGACAGAAATTCATCTGGGAGCCTAAATGCATGGTTCATCCATCTCGCCGAGGGAATCGATGAGTCAAGCAGAGCGGAATTTGATATTCTTGTTGAAAATAACCTTCTCGTTGGGGAGATAGTGATAATTCATGGGACGGGATTGACTCAGACTGAATTCTCAGCATTGGGCTCTGTCGGGGGAAGCCTTGCATGGTCTCCCACCTCCAACCTTCTGCTATATGGAGAAACCACGGATATAGCAACTGCAAAGGCGGAGGGAGTTAACATCATGATTGGACCGGATTGGTCTCCATCTGGCTCAAAGAGCTCCATGCATGAGCTGAAAACAGCCGATTGGTGGGACAGGAACGTACTTGGGGACATATTCACAGATTTTGAGTTGGTTCAGACAATTACTACTAACATAGTTGATGCAATTGGTTGGTCGGAATATACTGGCAGGATTAGAGAGGGCCTCGCTGCCGACCTCGTCGTATTGGACACATTTGAGGCGGATCCATACAGAAATGTGATTGAGGCGGTGGACCCTGATGTCAGATTGGTTGTTGTCGGCGGACTCCCTGTTTTTGGAGATGTGGACATAATGCAGGCTTTGGATGATGAGACAGAGATAATCCATGGAGATGGTTTTTCGAAAGCGATTGACATAACTTACGAAGGCGTACCTGAGGCTCAGCAATCTTACTCAGAAATGATGGACTATCTAAGTGGTTGCAACGATGGCAAGGACGTTCCTATTGAATACCTCTTCACAATGGGGGACGATAGATACTTCGATGTTCTGAATAGGACTCCTTCTTTTCAGAACGGAAGGAATATTGATTTATGGTCTGAATTCTATGATATAGAGCTTGATGTAGAGGGTCATAGAATTGGCGGTACAGTAGGAGGGGCCGACCCCATAGCGACAAATATCTCCGATGGTGACGGGCCCGTGGTTGTCAGTCGTCCAACTCTGCCTGACTTTTTCGGCAGTTATGGCCCTAGAGGCGGATACGTCCCCCACATTACAACTCTAGAGGAAGGTGTGCATCTCGAAGAATGTCTTTCAGAGCATCCGTCCCTAGTGGAAAGAGAAGGGCAGAAGCTCCTTTGTGGCTCCATACTAGTAGTCATGGAGGAATCAGAAGATTGTATTGTTTCAGGATTAACAATGTTCTGTCAGCTTGAAGTATCGAAATCCTTCACAGTACCCGGAAGAATTTGTACAGATGCTGGGGATTATCCTGCAGAAGTTGAATGTAGACACAATGTCGAGTACATTCAGTATACTTCATTCATAGATTCCGGACAGGATGGAGATGTCGGAGAAGGCGATTCAAGTGGGGACGGTTTTGTAATACAGGCGACCATCGGAATTATTCTAATCATAGGATTTTTGGCGGTCCTGAATCGAGGAAATTTCAATCTGTTGAGTAGAGAAGAAGAGTGATTTGGGCATTCTGTCTCAGATAATCCGCCATGTTGTTCCCTCGGGGCTGTCTTCAACTATTACCCCCATCTCATTGAGCTCGTCTCTGATTCTATCTGACTCAGACCAATCCTTTGATGCCCTTGCATTATCCCTCATCTCCAGAAGCTTACTAACCTCAGGTTCAATTTCGGATCTTCTGGAAAGCTTACGTCCATAGGACTCTAATGCCTCATTCCTTGGGGGCAAAATCCCCAATACTTCCCCTGCGAATTCCTCCAACCACGAAACATATCCACCGATAACCTCCGACTCTCTAGAATTAGACTGAAGAAGTGAGGAAAGCTCCTTGACAACAGCCTGGATTTCAACAAGGGCCGTTCTAGTATTGAAATCATCATTCATCCCATTAGTTACCCTCTCAGAAGAATGAGATAAGGACTCAATATCATGGTAGCTACTATGCTCTCCATGCGAGAGGTGGAGAGCCTTTGAGTATGAGGAAATTAGACGGCCATAGTGAGTTGTTGAGTCTTCGATCATCACAGCATTGAAGTCTATTGGTTGCCTATACGGGGCATTGATTAATGCATACCTTAGGACCAATGGATCGATTGACACAAGCGCATCCTTGACAGTCCAGAAATTACCATCGGATTTACTCATCTTTTCTCCATCGACATTTATCATGCCATTGTGCAACCAATACTGGACTACTGGATCATGTCCGAGGCAACATTCGGATTGGAATATCTCCGCTTCATGGTGAGGGAATAGCAGATCGGACCCCCCTCCATGTATGTCGAATCTCTCCCCGAGGTGTTTCAACGACATCGCAGAGCACTCTATATGCCAACCAGGCCTTCCCGAACCCCATGGACTATCCCAGCTGGGCTCTCCCTCTTTTGCCGCCTTCCATAACGCGAAATCTCGATGATCCCTCTTTCCTGTCCCAGATTTACCAACCCTTCCTCCGGCTCCTTTTCTGACCATTTCAAGAGTCTGTCCCGTTAATTGGCCATATTTTTCTGGAGCGGTATCTATCTCAAAATAGACCCCATCAACAGAAACATAGGCATGATTCTTTCTTATCAATTCCTCAATCATTTCTATTATCTCTGGTATGGTCTCTGTGACTCGGGGATAGCTGTCGGCCCTAATCACATTCAATTTATCCATTACAGTGAAATAATCTTCTATGTTTCTGTTAGCTACCACCAAGAAATCCACTCCTTCTTTCTCTGAAACAGAGATTATCTTGTCATCAATATCTGTAAAATTCGAGATGTAATTTACATCATAGCCACTCTTTCTTAGCCACCTAACGATTATGTCGAATGCTATTGCCTGCCTAGCATGTCCTATGTGACTCGGGGAATAAGGGGTAATACCGCATGCGTAGATTCCAATTTTGCCTTCTTCTAAGGGGGTGAAAACCCTCTTCGAACGAGACCTGGTATCGTAAACCCTGAGCGTCATTACCCCTTCTAGTGGGCCGACCGTCATCAACCTCTCGCAGCCTCAACGAGTGCCGAGAACAGTTGTTCATGCCCGTTGCGCTCAGGATGCCATTGAACACCAATACAGAATTTCTTATCGATTCTTTCTACTGCCTCGATTAAACCGTCATGTTGTGCGACGGCTGATATTGACAATTTTCCGGGTTCTGCGACACCTTGATGATGAGTGGAGTTTACGAGAAATGATCCCCCCATTATCTTCTCGAGCAAGGAACCCTCCTTTGCAATCACAGAGTGGTCCGTAGAGATTCCGTCATATCCTCCGTGCCCCTCATGGCCCGGGGTGTCATCTAAGTGCTGATGGAGACTGCCTCCATGTACGATGCTGAGAATTTGCATCCCCCGGCAAACCCCTAACAATGGCATATCTCTTTCCAATGCCTCTGAAATTAGGGCTATTTCTGTTTCATCTTGTTTGGGATAAAATTCCACTGTCATTGGACCCGCTTTCTGGTTGTAAAGAGCTGGAGATATGTCGGGCCCACCGGAAACAATCAATCCGTCAATCATATCCAATAGCCTCGTAGTATCGTTAGCTGGAGGGATAATCATGGGAATACCCCCTGCCATTTCTATCATGGAAACGTATGCTGATGGAAGAATTGCCGCATGTCTGTGCCAATTACCGTAGACTGTTTCACGCATAAAGCAGGTTACGCCGATTATTGGCTTCAATTAAACACCCGAAGATTCCCTTAGCTTACGGGCATGCCTGAATGATTTGATGCCAGCAACCAGGAAAATAGAGCCAATTGTTGCTAGAGTGAATAATGAGGCGATAGTTAGGTTGGAGTCGGGAGCTCCCATCGCTACGACCATTGCGATTGGCATGACAACCATAAGTAGTGCCAGAACCATTGATCCGTGCATGAGGTGATGACGCTTGTCTGGCATCCTTTCTGATAGTATTCCCAGAATCAAAAGGGGAACTCCCATGAACGATGGAATCATAGCAGTAATCGAGGATTGACCTGATAAGATGTATACTATAATACCAAAGATTGCGAGTATGGAGCCGAACATTTTAGCCAAATCGGGAACAGACCTTCCAAAGAATGAGAACACATCTTCCATGACTAGCGCTAGATGGTATTACTTATGACGTTCTCTGTATTCAGTCCCGGGAAAATGAAGTCTAATCAAACTAGGTCTGATAGTGATGATTTCCAAATTCTGGCTTTTCCTGTTCTGTTTTTGGTCTTGTCGTGAATCTCCAAATCCCTAGCCACGATCTGCTCCCAGAGTAGTTCGGCCACATCAAGGACCTCCATGTCGGCTCCAACAGCATCTAAGCCATCCTTTACCATTACAGAGCAGAAAGGACAGCCTACAGCTACAGTGTCGCAACCAGTCTCTGCAATCTCTGCTGCTCGAATCTCGTTTACTCTCTTGTCAGCATCTTCCTCCATCCACATTTGGGCCCCTCCTGCGCCACAGCAGAATGAGTCCTTGCCATGCCTCTCAGTTTCTTTGTCGACCCCGCCAATCACCGATCTTGGGGCATCCAAGATATCTCCAATTCTTCCCAAATAGCATGGATCATGGAAAGTGATTGACCTTCCGTTTTTTTCGGCCTCTGGGAGCTTCCCCTCCTTTTGCAACTTCGCTATGATTTCAGAGTGATGAAATACCTCCAAGTCATCTCCACCAAAGTCTCCATACTCCTTCCCTAACGTGTGGAAACAATGGGGGCATGAAGCCACAATTCTCTTGACACCTAATTCTTGAAACGTCGACATATTTGTCTCCGCCAACATCTGGAAAAGGTACTCATTGCCAGCTCTTCTAGCTGGATCTCCAGAGCATCCTTCTTGCATACCAAGAATCCCCACATCAAGTCCTGCTTCTTTTAGGAGGGATATAGTCGACCTCGCTACTTTCTGGTTCCTTTCGTCGAAGCTTGCCGCACAACCAACGAAGTAAATATACTCTGCTGGCTCGCCAATTTTCACTCCCAAGTCAGAGGCCCAATCTGCCCTCTCATGCGCCCCAAAGCCATATGGGTTGGATGCAGACTCTATATTACCCATGGCAGTGTTAAGGACTTCTGGATATTCCATGGTTTCCATCATGGCATTTCTCCTAAGATCTGTGAGCTTTGGAACGTGTTCAATATACAGTGGACAGACGTCCACGCATGCGTTGCAGGTTGTGCATGCCCATACAGCTTCTTCCGTAATCCTCTCGAGGATTGTTTCATCGGGCTGGTTTCCTGAAAGGAGGATCGGGGCGTGCTCATTCGCGTAGTTTCTGACATCGTGAATAACCTGCATAGGATTGAGTCCCTTTCCTGATGCATATGCGGGACAAACATCCTGACACCTAGCACATGACGTACATGACCATCCGTCGATTAGTTGCCTCCATGAATACTGATTGTACGTACTAACGCCGAAGGAGTCTATATCTAGATCTTCCAAAGGAACTGCCTTGCCATCATCTCCAAGTGCTAATGGCCTCATTCTCGCCATTGGTCCGGCGTCATGAAAGAAGACGTTAGGAACAGCCATAACTAGGTGCATGTGTTTTGACAGTGGGATCAAGAAAAGAAAAACTGAGATTGCCAGCATATGAGCCCAGTATGATAGTATTACTGTCTGTTCTGAAAGGCCTCGTTCCGAAAACCAATAACCTATTGGTTCCCAAAAAGCACTTGGTGACTCGGCGGACTCAACCATGAATGAGGTCGTGGTAATCGTGAATATTAGCAACAGTATGGCATTGCCCTCAAGCTGGGACTTTCCCTTGAGTTTCTCCGGGGTGAAGACTACTCTACGAGTTAGCGCACTAACACACCCAATCAGAGCCATAAAGTATCCCAGCTCAACCATCCCATTCCAAGGACCAACTAGGATTTCTGGAAGAACCTTCTCGGAAAATGCATTTGCAGTTGCTAAATCGAACATGTCCGTCGATAGCATAAGGAACCCCCAGAACATCAGAACATGCATTATCCCTGCAATCTTGTCTCTGAGGACTTTCTTTTGGAACAGCCATCCTGAGATGAACTCACTAATTCTGACACTCCAGGAGTCAAACCTACTGTCGGGGGAACCCAACATGACCAATCTAGTTGCCTTCTGAACCTGATAAGTGAAGAAACCAATAGAGATTACCCCGATTGCCAGCAATATGTGCCAACCCTCCAATGGGCCATACGACTGTAAAAGTGGATGCTCCATAACAAATCACGCGTCTGGGCACACACCCCCAGACATAGTCACCGAAGAGGTCAGGACGCTTGAATGAAACCCCCAATCTGTTCCTCAGAGGTTGGAAAAGTCGACTTAGGGTGGAAGCTGAGAAGTTATCTATTCTGAAAGTTCGAGAGTATTGATTAATAGCTTATCCGATAGTAGCCTCCCATGGTAGAGTTTGAGCTAAGCGAAGACCAAGAGATGATGAGGGAACTAGCCAGAGAATTCGCGAACGAGGAGCTTATACCCAATGCGGAAAAATGGGACCGCGAAGGGATATTCCCAAAAGAGGCGATTGATGAGGCTCGGAGTTTGGGTTTGTTAAACTGCACCATACCAGTAGAGTATGGAGGCCTTGGATTAAGCTTCTTGGACGAAGCCATAATCAATGAGGAACTGGGAAGAGGGGATCCTGGTTTCGCTACCATTACTGGCGTAACCATGTTAGCATGCCACCCTCTGATATATGGAGGGAGCGAAGAACAGAAGAAGGAGTATCTGGGCAGGGTTTGTCAAGGAAAAATTTCTGCTTATTGCGTAACTGAGCCAGGTTGTGGGTCTGATGTAAAATCAATAGAAACGACAGCCGTCCTGGACGGCGATAATTACATACTCAATGGGTCAAAAATGTGGATCGGAGGTGCAGGATATGCTGATTGGTTCTATGTTCTTGCCAGAACTGGAGAGGGCAAAGGTCACGATTCCCTGAGTGGATTCATCGTCGAATCGGCTATGGAAGGAGTAGAGGTCGGTAAAAAGGAGGAGAAGATGGGGCAACGATCATCCGATACCCGAGGAGTGGTGTTTAGAAATGTCAGGATTCCAAGGAAGAATATCGTTGGAACAGAAGGGGACGGTTGGTTGCAGGCTATGATATCCTTCGATCGGTCACGACCAATGTTGGCTGCGCACGCTCTGGGTAACGCCAGAGGTGCGATGGAAGAAGCATGGCGTTATGCTAACGAGAGAGAGACTTTTGGAAAATCCATCTTTGAACACCAATCAATCGCATTCATGCTTGCCGATATGAGTACAAAGATAGAGTGCGCCCGACTACTAGCCCACAAAGCCGCATCGAAGCTGGATGCGGGCGGGAGGGCTACCCTCGAGTCCGCTCATGCAAAGAGGTTTGCTGCAGACATAGGGATGGAGGTAACTACAGATGCCGTTCAGATTTTTGGGGGATATGGCTATTCCGAGGAGTTCCCAGCCGCCAGAAGGATGCGGGGAGCTAAAATTTACCAGATATTCGGTGGAACGAGTCAGATACAGAGGCTCATAATAAGTAGAGAGGAGAATAAAAATTATGTTCTAAGTGTGAATTGAGATTTACGCCGAGTTTATTCAATTCTCACAAAGAAGTTATCCCAATCCTCATTTCCTTTGACTGAAGGCGGAGTACATGGTGACCGCGTTTGCGCCGGGAAAGTGTATTCTTTTCGGAGAACATGCGGTTGTATACGGACAACCGGCAGTTGCAGTCTCAATAGACGCCGGGGTTGAAGTTACGATTAGAGAATCGAACAGCTGGATTTTGGAGGGGATGCCCTTTGAACCGTCCAGACACCCACATATTTCTCACATAATCGATGATATATTCGATTACACTGGGAGGCCACTGAAGATAGACATCAAAAGCGGACTTTTCTCTGCAGCCGGCCTTGGTTCGTCCGCCGCACTGTCCAACTCAATGGGAGCAGCGCTACATCACCTTGTCAACCCAGATGAACCACTAGACCTAATATCACTCGCCAGGATTGGGCATTCAGCTGAGGCGAATGCCCAGAAAGGGAGGGCTAGCCCAACTGATACTGCCACAAGCGCTCTTGGAGGGTGTGTTGTTGTTTCTGGCGAGAGGGTAAAGGGGACTCAACATGTCTTCGATGCTACTTTGGAAACGCCAGAAGGTAGCAGGTCATGGTCTATTTGCAGGGCGTCTTTGCCGCAAGTTGACGATACTTGGATAGTGCTTGGGTTTACCGGGATTGGATCACCCACCGGTAGGATGGTTGCAGGAGTGGCGGAACTCATTGAAAGAGATCCTCAAAAAATGGACGACATCAGAGCCATTGGTGAAATTACGTCGTCAGGCCTAGCTTCGCTCTCTAAAGGAGATATGGAGAGTGTTGGTTTCGCCATGAACTCCTGTCATGAAAAGCTCCGCAACATTGGTGTGAGTTGTCCTGAAATTGAGAGCCTAATTTCAGCCGTAGAAAATCATTCTCTGGGTACCAAGCTGACTGGAGCGGGTGGTGGTGGTTGCATGGTTTCACTAACCAGACATCCCAGGAGGGTCGCTGAATGCATAGAAATCGCAGGTGGAAAGCCATTGGTTTCCAAGCTTGGTTCCGAAGGAGCAAGGATTTTGTGATTGTAATTTTGATGTCAAATGAATTTTTCTTACTGATATCCTTTATAAGACGAGTATAGTGCGCAGGCCCATGCTAAGCGATGAAGAACGCCTAACTGTAGTGAATGTTGTAGCGTCGACCAGGGTTGCCGAGGAGCTAGATCTCCCAGATATTGCAATTCAACTAAATTGTGAATACGAGCCTGAACAATTTCCTGGGGTAGTTTACAGGGTAGTAGATCCAAAACTGGCGATACTTATGTTCAGGTCCGGCAGAGCTGTTTGCACTGGAGGTAAGAACCAACAAAATATCGAGACGGGGATCGAGAGAATGATTGGGGATCTGAGAGCTGCAGGAATTTCTACATGGGATGTTGCTGATGTCGATATAGAAGTACAGAACATGGTTGCTACCTACTCACTTTTCTTCCCTGAAGACTACACTGGAGTAGCTAAGATGGACGATATTAACACCAAAGTCATTGATGACGCTGATGGGATTAGGGCGGCAACTGATGAGGAGGTTGAAAATGAAGACCCAAGGATTAGGGGCATCAAACAAGGAGAGCCATTAGCGGCTCTTCCGAGAAGACTCAATCTGAATAATCTCACATTCCATCTGCCTTTTGACAAGGTCGAGTACGAGCCAGAACAGTTCCCGGGACTAATCTACAGACTGGACTACCCCAAAGTAGTTTGTCTGATATTCGGAAGTGGTAAGATGGTTATAACGGGAGCAAGGGCAAAGGATCAGATTCTTGAGGCTGTCCAATTCATCCAAGATGAGCTTGCGGACCTCCCCGACTATCGAGCGATGTGATCAGCTCGGTCGATAGTCACATTGATTTGCCCCTTCTCCACAGGGGATGTATGGGTAAAGCCACCGCGTCGGCCATACTGATGGCAATGATACTGATATCACAATGTGTGTTCGTGATATCATCAGAAGATTTGGCCGAGGTAGGAATTGATGAAAATGTATCAAGCTCGTCGGACAGGAATACGGTAATAGCTGACTTACCCAGCTGGCGAGTAGGGGATAGGTGGATTTATGATGGATACCTAGATGTCGGAGACTTTGTTAGTTCATCTGGAGTTTCCACAAATGTCCAGTACCTGACTGGTACATTGGATAGAACAGTTACCGATATCTACACTACTACTATTGATAATCGATCAACGTTAGTGTACGAGGCCCAATCCCAAGGAAGTTATGAGGCACAGAATGTCAATCTTGATGGCAATAATGGAGACCTTGAGATAGAAATGGATACAATTGAGCTGATTCGTGCGTCTGACTTGGCCGTAATCGAACAGGAGGCGACAATAGAGATTGACTTCGGATACAGGATTTTTTGGTGGACCATAAACATAGATGTCGCGGAGTTGACAATTACTCAGACTTATTCCCCTCCTACTGAAGGGTATGACTTCCCACTCACTGTTGGAGACTATTGGACCTCTAGCTATTACCAAGAGACAGACTATGAAGGATCGAGCGATTTCGTGGACATCCCAGCAGACTCAGATTCCAGCGAGGTGAGGAGCTGGCAGGTGATGTCAAGGGGGGCTCCTGGAACGCCTTACGCACAATGTCAGCAATCCTACAATGTAACGACCTTCGACGCTAATGGTTCAGCTGACGGATTTAGGTGGTTCTGTCCTGCTGTTAGAGGTGACGTGTCATCCAGTACTGACATCATAGACGGAATTAATGCATTTCATGAGCTTCAAACTTATCAGGCATCGAGAAGCAAGGAAATATCAGTTGATTTGGAATTTCCTCTTTCCCCGCTCGATCTAAACACGACGGCTATACTCACTGTGACTCAAGATGGTTCGGCACTATCTGGCGCCAATCAAGAAGTCGAGTTCCGGTATGGAATTGATGGGGATATTAGAACTGTGACCACCTCATCTAACGGAACGGCGTATGTGGAGTTCAACTCCGGAAATTCTGTAGATGACTCGCGAGGGGGTAGCGAGGCAGGAAGTCATGGAGTAATTGCATGGATTCCCTCCCAGAAGATTGTCGGAGTATCGACACTCACTATAGACCCGAATGTGAGTGCTATTGACTTAGTGGCTATTTCTGCGGGAGTTACTGTTGAGAGGACAAGGGGAGGAGCAACCACAACCCTAGCTTCCTCTACTGGCTTCAATGCTGTTCCACAGGATACATTGCGATTCTACATGCCGATACAGAATAGAGGGCTTCTGCCTTCCCCCGCGACTACAATGAATGTGGAGTCTCCTGATGGATCTGTACAGACTGCCCATGTTCCCTCACTTCCGAGCTTAGGGCAGGCCATTGTGGAGGTCAATTGGACAGTGCCTAATGCCTATCCAATAGGACAAATTTCACTTTCTTTCCAGGTGGACCCTAATGAGTCAATAACTGACGATGGCGACAGGTCTAACAATAACGGAGTATTTTCTTTGTGGATAGGCAGACTTCCTGTGGCAACCTTGGATATGCCAACACAATCTCTCACAAAATCTGCTGTGATTCTTGATGCTAGTTCTTCATATGACCCGGACGGGGGGGAGTTTATTGGATGTAATTTCTTTGTTGGGAATGAGGATGGGATAGTCGAAATATCTGGGGGAGAGGAGTGTATTGTCGAGTTTGAGTGGGACGACGATGGAATATTCGATATCGTCATGGAATTCACAGATAATGAAAATGATTTAGCAATCATTGGTGGCGTTATTGAGATTATCAACCGGCCTCCTGAGATTGCTATTGGTTCCGAATATGAATGGACTAACGTTCTTTCGCCATTGCAATTCAACGTCGAGGAAAGAAGCGATGTAGATACTCAAAACCCACAAGCGCCGATGGATATACTGTGGATTTCAGATTACCCATGCCAGGAGGGGCAAGTCGGAGTATATTGCACTGTGACACCTGAGGAAGAAGGAGAATACACAATCAGTGTCGAAGCTATTGATGATGATGGGGATATTGGGTACTCAAACAAAACTGTTGAAGTTCGAAATATAGCACCAACGAACCCTAGAGCAGAAGTATGGAAGGAGGGAAATAGGATGGTCCCTGATAGCAGGGGGGTTTACATTGCCAATGAAGGCGATTTACTGATGTTTGAAGGCATGGCTGACGACTCTGAAAACGACTTGTCCTCTCTTTTACATCTCTGGAGTCCTGACGCAGAAAATAATCCAGACCAGGTCATTACATTTGAGGGTAGAAAAAGTACAGTACAGCATACGTATCATACCTCCGGATTACATCTCGCAACCTTGCAGGTGGTAGATAATGACGGGGCAAGTACAGAATCACTGATTATTCCTATCGAAATCGTGAACCTTGAGCCACAGATTAGCCCGGTTGCTGACCCATTGCCTGTGGCGGAAGATTCAGAGATTTCCATCACGATTGATACCATCGATACAGCGGGTGATCAGCTGACACTCCGGAATTGCTATGACATACAACCGATGATTGACTCTGATGGCTCTGGAAATGCGGCTGATGACTGTGATATTGAGTCCAGAACACTCCAGATGGCATGGCCAGACGCCACGACTTCACCCAGCATGATTGTTTTTCACGTCACTGATGATGATGGAAGCTCCGCGATGATAGAAATTCCAATCGATGTGAGAAATGTCAATCCTTTTCCCAAAGTTTCAGCGAGCACATTTACTCCAGTAGAGGGGGAAATTGTTTTCTTCAGTGCTAATGGGACCAGTGACTCCATCCTAGATATGGAGAATATGGTCTATAATTGGGACATGGACACCTCCGTTGATAGTGATGGTGATGGCGATGCGGCCAACGATGTTGATATTCAAGGAAAGTGGATTGAATGGTCGTTTGTTGGCTCTGGAAGCAGAGGGATTAGTATGACAGCGTTAGACGAAGGCCAAGGTTCCTCGGCAACTCTAACTTTGACTGTGTCAGCTGCGCCATTTAGCCTAAGTGAGTTCGTCTCGTCGTATGGTATGATATTGATTATTGTAGTATTAATCGCACTTTCAGGAGGTTTCATGTTGATCAAGAACAGAAGAACGCCTGTGGACAGTGGATTAGTATCAGGAATTGACCAGACTAAGAGTCTGAAGAAAGTTTCAGTTGATGATGCCTTTGACGATCCAGATTATGACCCATTTGACTCACAAAGTAGGAGAGATGGCCCAAAATCAAAAACCCTCGAGCCTGTTCCCGAAAAGGTCGACCGAGATTCGGAAAAAGTTGACTCGCAAGATATATCCAATGCAGATAACCAAATGGACACGGAGGAGCATGAATCTGAATCTGTCATTGAAGATTCGGATACTATGAATGAGGGGGATGCTCCGACATTATCTGAGGAAAAAGGCGAGTCCTCGGAAGAAGTGGCATTGTCTGTAGATGATGCTCTAAGTCAGGAAGATATCGAAGCACTCTTTGAGGAGTAGGGGCCAGGGCCACCCGTGGCGAACCTGTTCAGACTGCTTGGTCTTCCCGATCCTGCCAAGGTCAGAAGTTCTGAAACAAGAAGGAAAAGGGCGACTGCAGACCCCGGTCCCCAAGATGGTGATTTACACTTAGATTTGGGAGATCAAAAATGGTCAGAAATGACAAGGAGGCTGACTCCGGGGGCTGAAAGAAGTGTGATATACGTCAAACCGGATTTGATGCATAGACTTCCCTTGGAGGGGATATCTGTTCCCCTCTCAAGAGGTAGCTTGGTCATAGTAGATCTTGGGCCACTCATACACATGCCCTCACAAAGAGATAGATGCAAGAGGATGGTTCAGGAAATGGCCGAGAGATTGGGGCTATACGCATTCGCAATTAACGAAGATGACTCGCTTCTGATGGTACCTGGAGCGATGATGAGAGTTGATACTAAAAATTACGAATTGGGAATTGGGGGCTTCGATCAGCTATCGGAGTCTTGATTTCCTGGCTTGAAATCCACAGGGCCGTCCTCGAGCCATGAATCCAAATCGCCTGATGCTACTTCATCTGCCGCATGTAATGTAAAGTCCCTGTAAACCACCCATTTTGCGATTTCTTCTTCACTAACGCCCCTTTCCGATTTCCTCCTTATGGACTCATTGGCGTACGTTACACACCTCCTTAGAAATCGCTCGACTAGATTCCTTTTGTCATTTTCTTCCAAGATATCACTCTATCCCTAAACCTTGCAAAACTTGGTCCACATGCCCCTTTGTTTTGACCTTGTAGCCCACCCACGCCAGGGTCCCATCCGGGGATATGGCAAATGTTGACCTAAGAGTGCCCATGTATGTTTTTCCGTACATACTCTTCTCCCTCCAAGTCCCATAAAGAGAATGTAACTCGGCTTCTTCGTCCACTATCAGGTCGAAAGGTAATTCATGCTTTGAGATGAAATTTTGATGTGATTTTGCTGAATCTGTTGAGACTCCCACAACTATCCATGAATTATCAGAAATCCTCCCGAAGTTATCCCTGAAATCACAAGCCTGTGTGGTGCATCCGGGAGTATTGTCCCGAGGATAGAAGTACAGAATCACTCCCTTCCCAGATGACAGCGCTTCTGAAAGTACGAATTTGGAACCATCAGTCAAAAATGCCTCAAATTCTGGTGCAATTTCCCCCACGGCCAACGTAATATCCTCAGTCATGGGCGCGACTACACTATTGGGTTCATCAAACCTTGTCTCTATCGATATGTGAATGCACCTCGATACTGCTTGGAATCTTCGGAGGACTGCTGAATCCAAATTTCTTAGGAAAATCTGTGTGAGTCATCATTCCCAAGTCCTGTCCTGAGAGTCTCGCCTCGGCAGAAATAACTCTTGAAGCCCCTCTGATCGAATACCATTCTTTACTTCCATCACGAGCTATTCCGTAAGTAGAAGAACCAAAAATCATTTTTCCAAAGAAATTCTCTACGCTGGAGATAAACCACAATGGCCTTGGAACTGGGATTAAGAATCGTAATCCCCAGAATACAGAAATCGAGAGTTGCTCGGTGTAAACCTTAATCCCACGTTTTTCGCGTTTTGTGTCAAAATTGGTAATTGAAACCTCATCGAACGAATAGAGTGATGATACGAAATCGGCGTGTTCCTGTGATGGCGAGAGTAGCACCCTTTTACCGTCTGGTTTTGACCACATGATATTTGTAAAATCGCCAAGCGGAGACTTCTTCCAGTCTCCAATCACAATTGAATTTCCACTGTCAAATCCCACAGATGTTATTCTACCTCTGAAAATCAACATTTTACTACCTACCTTCTTTTATCCGCTTCTTGGTGGAAGCCCAGGAACATATCGGACAATTGGACAGATCATGCCCTCTTGCAGGACAATACTCCCTTCCAAAGAAAATTATCTGAAGATGCCTCCGATTCCAAGTATCTTCTGGGAAGACCTTCTTTAGGTCATGTTCGGTTTTGGTGACATTCTTGCCATTTGAAAGACCCCATCTGTCTGCTAGTCTGTGAATGTGAGTATCCACGGGGAATGCGGGGATTCCGAATGCTTGGGACATTACTACACCGGCTGTTTTATGGCCAACTCCTGCCAATGACTCAAGAAACTCCCAATCAGGACGAATTTCTCCTCCGGACTGGATGATTTGTTGTGCCATCTTCTTTAGATTTCTCGCCTTAGTGGGAGCTAGTCCTATTTCCCTGATTATCGAATGGATCTCTTCAACCTCCATCAATGCCATTTTTTGTGGACTATCTGCGATATTGAAAAGGAAGGGTGTGACATCGTTTACCTTCTTATCCGTGGTCTGAGCAGATAACATTACTGCAACCAGTAGGGTGTAGGGGTCTTTGTGATCGAGTGGGACGGGGGTTTCGGGGTAGAAGGAGTCTAGCAGCTCACCTATCTTGTTGGCCTTATCCAATCTTCTCACTGATCTTCCACCCTACCTGACTTCATGCCAAATATGAATGCTACAACTAGGCAAAACAGAGGGACTCCATAACATGGGAGATACATCCATGTTTTCCACTCTGTCGTGTCAGAGGTCCCTCCGCCAGTCAGAAGATAAGCTATGAAGCCCAGTATGAATGCCGGAAGAATAGCGACCATAGCAAGAGTTAGTCCGCGTATCACACCCATGTTGCGATGTAAAAGCTCACCTTTGTTGAAGGTTCGTTATGTTCCATGCAGAAAACAAACTCCCCCAACCCTCACAAGTATTGGCGCTTTAGGACGTACATGGCAGAGGTGTTCGTTGGAATCGTTGAGACAATTTCTCTAACCATGTGTGGATTATCCGTCATCCTTTGGATGTCAATAGGAACCTTCTCGAGGAGTGTCAGAGGGGAGATTTTTGCACAGAGAGCAATAGCTTCACTCTGTGTAATTGCCGCCCTACTATTAGTCGTGTTTAATTTTATGGGAGGTGAATTATGGGGGTCAGGAAATGTTGCACTACCCATGGCATTAGTGGCAGTCGTCGTGGCGATATCTGCATCAATGAGTCTGAAGGGCAAGGATGTTCAAGGAGAAACCAACCCTCACGAAATAATGAAGATGAGGAAAGACCGGGACTAAGTCTCCCCGCCAATTTTGTCATCTATGAACGCCCTCATGTAGGCTGGTAACTCGCCGTTTACAAAAATCACGTCATTTACTTGTTCCAGCTTCATCAACGAGTAATAAATTTGCATTGCAGTCATAGGGGTGGAACTACATCCAGTACACCCGCCCTCAAGAGATATCGAAATCACCCCTCCTGTTGTATCAATGACATTTACAACACCATCATGAGCATCCAGGACAGCCTGAACAGGGCCTACTGAATCAAGGATCATCTGCTTGTCGACCATGTCCGCTCGTGTCTGTGTACATGCGGGAGCCTTTCAAACAATCGCTTCTTCCGTGCGCTATGAGTCGCACCATCAGAGTCCTACTACTGGACCTTCTGGTCGAAAGATCGGAGTTCGGACACGGGGGGAATCAAGAAGTCATACAGCCAATCGCGGAGTTTGGAAATGTGGATGTTTTTCTCTTAACCCCTCAGATGCAGTCACTTGAATCTGGAGATAAAGCAGCAGATGAAGGACTATTCTTCCTTGATCGTAGCGATGTTCCAGAATGGGACGATGAATACGAATTTTGGAGGAGTTGCAAAGTGACTATGGGAGGTAACATAGCCACATTTTACAGAATCGCCCTTCCTTTTGGTTTGGATGACGCAGGAATGTCACAATGGTTGAGTAATCTGGGTATGGATGCTGTAGTTTGTTCTGGCTCCAGAAGGAATGTCACAATGTGGGAGGAGTGGATGGAAAGTGCATCTTCTCTAATGAGGGTGGCAGCAACCTCTGGATCACCAACTCTGGGCATTTGTTTTGGGCATCAGCTACTATGCAAATCATTAGGTTCGGAAGTCACTCGAGCAGAAAAAATGTCAAGTGGTATCTGGGAGATGGTACTGAACGAGGATGGCATGTCAGATGAGTTATTTGAGTCTAGATGGCAGAGTGGTAGAGGCCCCGAAGTAGTGTATTCTCATCAGGATCACGTAATTACAGTCCCCGAAAATTGTATTCTCCTAGGATCCGCCGAACATAATCCTGTTACTGCAGTAAGAGTAGTAGATTCACACCAACGCAAGATGCCTGCATGGGGGGTCCAGTTCCATCCTGAGGCGGCTAGGCATAGAATTCAGAGAGCATTTGAGTGGGGGCATATTAGTGAAGCGGAGATGCTCTCCTTCCAGAAAGAACACGATGGGGCTGGAGTTCTGGAGGCTTTTGCCGATGTCGTACAAAGACATATGTCATAGTTGTCACTAATTGTGTTATTTTACGGCTTGAATTATAAGTAGGACTTTTGTCGCGGGTTCGATACGGGTTGATACCATATGGAAGGAGATACACTAGGAACAATTGGGATGGGAGTAGGAATATTTGGCCTACTTATCGCATTCATGCTTTACAAGAAAGTCGATTCAATAAAGATTGAGAACAAGACGGTAGCTACAATCACAGGGAGAATACAGGATGGCGCGATGGCCTTCCTTATGGCTGAATACAGAATGTTAGCTGTTTTCATTGCAGTGGTATCTGCACTACTATTGTTCGGTGGCGAAGAGAATGGCCTTGGTTTCGAAACCATGGTTGCCTTCATTATCGGTGCCTTTTGTAGTGTTGCGGCGGGATTCAGTGGCATGCAATCTGCCACGAGCGCTAACGGACGAACTGCCCAAGCTGCTGCAAATGGTGGCCAGGCCGCCGCCCTCACCACTTCTTACAACGGCGGTGCAGTCATGGGCTTGGCGGTCGGTGGGCTAGGACTGTTTGGAATATCTCTAATGTATTTCTTGACAGGCCCATCCGATGGTGACGGATTCCTTACGGTTGGCAATATTGCTGGATTTGGAATGGGAGCTTCTTCTATTGCTCTATTCGCTAGAGTCGGTGGAGGAATTTACACGAAAGCCGCAGATGTCGGGGCAGACCTTGTCGGGAAGGTAGAAGCGGGAATCCCAGAGGATGATCCCAGAAATCCCGGAGTAATTGCCGATAACGTCGGTGATAACGTAGGAGACGTAGCTGGCATGGGTGCGGACATCTTCGAGTCATTCGTTGGTAGCATCATTGCTGCAATGGTAATCGCTGCCGCTAGCTCTGAGACTCTAGGTGATGAGTACCTGATGATTCCGATCGTCCTAGCAGTTGTTGGTTACGTCGCTTCCATAATTGGAGTCTTTTCGATTACCGCAATGAAGAACATGGACCCAGGCGCCGCATTACGAAACACCACTTTCATCGGTGCGGCATTGTTTATCGGAGGAGGATATCTTGCTCTAGACTACCTAGATTTAGAGACTAAGGTAATCTACGCTGTGGCGATTGGATCACTCGTGGGCATCCTGATTGGTTTGGTCACTGAGTACTACACTGGAATAGAAGATGTGTTCTTCTTCAAGGTAAAGGCCATTCCCTACATCGGGGAAGCAAGCAAGACCGGGAGCGCTACTAACGCCATTGCAGGATTAGCTGTGGGTATGCAATCTGTATTCATCCCAGTACTTCTAATGGCCGCTGGCATCTATGGCGCTAATGATGTGATGGGAGGTGGAGATGCAGGCTTGTACGGCATTGCGATGGCCGCAATGGGGATGCTTGGAACAGTTGGAGTTACAATGACTGTTGATGCGTACGGGCCTGTCGCGGACAACGCTGGAGGAATTGCAGAAATGTCAGGCCTAGGAAAGGAAGTTCGTGATATCACGGACGGACTAGATTCCATAGGGAACACAACCGCTGCGATTGGGAAGGGATTCGCTATTGGCAGTGCGGCTTTAACTGCCTTGGCACTGTTCGCTGCATACAAAACCAGTGCAGGACTTGAGGCTGCAGACCTTTCCTTGACTGAGCCAGATGTCGTCATAGGACTACTAATTGGTGGTGCCCTGCCATTCGTAGTGGCTGCCATGACAATGAAGTCTGTTGGCCGTGCCGCAGAAGACATGATCACAGAGATTCGTAGGCAATTTAGGGAGATTGATGGACTATTGGAAGGTCGTGAAGGAGTTGAACCAGACAGTGCAACTTGCGTCGATATCTCGACACAAGCAGCTCTTCGTGAGATGATTCTACCAGGATTGGTTGCCATAATGAGCCCTGTAATAATCGGGATATTTCTAGGCCCTGCCGCACTTGGCGGGACTCTTGCTGGAGCAACAGCCACCGGGGTCCTTATGGCGCTATTCATGGCCAATGCAGGAGGCGCATGGGACAATGCCAAGAAGGCAATCGAGCAAGGTGAGATACCCGGGGCCGAGAAAGGGGACGAAGCTCACTCCGCTGCAGTTGTTGGAGACACAATAGGTGATCCATTCAAGGATACTAGTGGACCCTCACTGAACATTTTGATCAAGTTAATGTCAATAGTTTCAGTTGTTATCGCTGGATTACTGTGATAAGAAAGCGTCAGTCTCTTGACTACGCCCCCTGTCGCAAGACCATGAGAGGCAGGTCTGCTATTGGGATGGCTTGTTTGATGTTGATGTCCATTCTCTCCGGTTGCATTGAGACTGGGGATTCAGGACAATTGGAAGAAACTAACGACGGGGACATACTTCTCCCTGAATGGAAAGTTGGTAATAATTGGCTTTATACGTTTATCACACCACAATTTGGAGAAGACAGCGCGAGGTTAGTTGTTGCAGAGATAGACAACGAATCGGGGGACTATCAAGTCGGAATATCTTCAGAGAGAGAAGCACAGAGGCACGCCGTGATTAACCATAACCCATTTCTCGGACGAATGACAATTGATGGATTATCTGTGTATGAAAATGGAATACCGCAACAGGTATTCTCATTTCCATGGACTATTGGTGATCAATGGTCATTCATTCTATTTAGCCAAGAGTGGAGTGCTACTACTGTTTCAATAAACAATGGGAATGCCAGAGTTAGTGCGGAATCCTCCGAGGGCCATGAATTGCAGTATACATTTAGTGGAAGTGATGGATTCCTAGAAAGGCTGGTATGGGAAGACTCTGATGGACGGAACCAGTTACGAATGGATCTAAATGTCGCTAGGTCGGAATATCAGGGAGATGTATTCTTCTACAGGGCTAGAGACTTAATTGATCGGCTTTATGAGGAGAATGACCAGGAAATATATGACTCATTTTTTGACGATGGACATCCAACAGAGGGAGATTGGGACACCTTGGTTTGGTATCTTGACGTCGAGATAGCATCTAATGGCGCGTCATCTGGCTCCCTGACAATGAAGGACCATGCTGGAGCTTCTCCCCTGACCCGTGCATGGGGTTCAGGAGCGACTGAAAAAGGAGCGATTGGCACTATTCCCTCCAACTCAGGGGATTACTCACTCACAGTCACAGTTCGTGGCCAATCCTCATACATCCACCTCAAGGTTGCTGGGGCATTGGTTTTCCAATGGAGTCTATGAGTGATCGTATGAGCAATGGTACGCTCATTATGATGCACGGAATGACCGGCACGTCCGAGAAGATGGAGGATCTTGCGAGGAGCCTGGTCCCGGAAGGATGGTCGACTTTGTGCCCGCAGGCGAAAATCAGACACCCCACGAGAGGGGGTTTTGCATGGTGGCTTTTCGGGGAAGGAGTCACTGAGGAAGAGTCAATGTCCCAAATGGAAGAGTCGTTATCAGAGGTCTTGGAGAAAATACCTGACGGTCCGATAATTGTTGGTGGCTTCTCACAGGGCGGTGCGATGGCATCGGCCTTACTGGAGACTGAGGCTAGTAATTCAATAGTCGGACTGATATTGATTGCCACAAAAACAGCTAGGCCTGATGAATTGAGAGGTACACTTCCATTCCTGAAGCCAAGACCTGTGATATGGATGCATGGAGAACGCGATCATTTGGTTCCACTTGATGTGGGAATTGAACATATCGAAATCTTTGAACAATCCGGTTGGCCTGTGACTAGGTTGAAGCATGGAAAGGGGCACATGGTTAATCTAAAACAATTCGAGCAGATGCGTGAGCAGGTCTCTATGATTGCAAAAAAATCTCATAGATAGTCAATCAGATGATCGGAGCCCCCGACAAATATCGGCGAATCCTGCCTTAAATCAAAAACTACCGGGACCGTTCTATGGCCTGTTTCGGAAATGATCTTCTGTCTAAGGCCCTCATAGTGGTCCAAATTAATCTCGGTGTATGTTAGGTTGTTTGCTTCAAGGGTTCGAGCAGCCCTGGTACAATATGGACAAATTGTCTGACTAAAGAATAGAAAGTCCGTATTTGCGGACCCTAGGTGTTCAAGCAGGGACGACATCTGGTTCACCTTCCTCCCACCATACCTCAGAAGCTTCTCCTAAGTCTCCTCCGTAATCCTCTTCTTCATCATCACCTAGTCTACCTTCCAAAACCCTATCACATTCATCTGGGTCTATGAAGACCAAGAACCAGACCGTAATTAGAGTCAAACCAGCCCCAAGATAAAGTGCTGAAATGTAATCAATTATCTCGACCATCGTTCCTGTGAATTGGTATGCGATGACTGCTGATAGGTTGAACATCGACATGTAAGCAGTAAACTGAGTTCCACCTGCCTTGCTGTATGTTAGCCTCATGGATACGGAGATGATGCATATCCACGCAACTCCTGTGACAATAGCCCTAAGACACAGGTAGACAGTCATGATAGTGGTATTGCCCCAATAGGGATTTAGCATGGCGAGTCCGGCGTTACCTAGGGCAAGTAGGCTGAAGCCAACCATAGCGACCTCCCGAACACCAAACTTGTCCCCAAGGAATCCCCCTAGGATCTGTCCTCCCATCAAGAAAAGGATGACTACGCCTCCCATGATTCCATTGTACTTAGTCTGCGACCAACCAGCCTCATTGATGAAGATATCAACCACGATTGGATCCACGAAGACGTACATCTCCGATAGGAGGCAGAGGAAAATGAGCAGGAATGATGATTTCAGGGAGAATCCCTTGACTATGTTGTAGGCCGGAACTGCAAGCCCGGCCCTGGAAGATTCTCTGAATGGATTCGGAATTTTGAATTCTGAGATTGCTGGTAAAAGAAACCTACCTGCCAAAATTCCTGTCAAAGAAAGAAGGAAAGCGTACCATCCAATACTCTTGAGCGGTGATGCGAGGGTGTTGAACACTTCCTCATTCGAGACTAGATGAATTATCCCTAGTGCACCGCCGATTAACATAACTACTATACTGACCCATAGAAGAGCTGCGACACCCTGAATCTGCTCTCCGTAAAGATTCCGAGAGACCCAAGTAGCGACTCTGAAATCATCCTCTAGATCCTCCTCCCATGGCAATTCATCATCCATCTGAATTGACTCTTCCTCTTCTGATTCTGGCTCCTCCCAAAGGCTCTTTCTAGTGGAGGAACTCTGCCATGGGAAAAGACGATCTCCGGGTCTTTCCCTCAGGAAAAGAGGCAAGCACATTATCAAAGCAAGGAGAGGGAGTTGGACTATTATTGCGGCCTTTATTCCAAAGTCCACTACGAGCATTCCAACCACCGCTCCACCAATGATGACGCCCCCTCTCTTAGCGGCGAACATGAAGCCGTTAGCCTTGGCTACCTCGTTGGGTTGCAGGACATCAACTGCTAGTGCGTCCACACTCACGTCTTGGAGTGACGAGAACAGGTTATGGACGAAGAGAATCAGAGTCACGAGCTCTATTGATGCATTTAGATCTGGAACGAACAACAACGCTCCAAGTGTCACTATCATGCCGGTTTGAGAAAAGAGGATCCAAGGCCTCCTAAGACCGTAAGACGGCATTTGCACTGCATCAACCACTGGGCCCCAGATGAACTTGAATGTCCAAGGGAGGGCTACGGTCGCGAACAGTGCTGCGATTTGCTCAGGCGACGCCCCGTTAGCAACCAGGAATGCAACGAATGTGACCGAGGCGAATCCAGCTGGAAGCCCTTGAGCGGTGTATAGTATTGAAAGTGAAACGTACCTTCTGAATTGGTTCTCTATCAATGTCTCTCCATCCTTCCAAGACTCTATGGCAGAATTTAGCCTGCCAGAAATCAGACGAGGATCAACTACCGAGAAGATTTTACTGGTAATCGTGTAGATACCAATATCCTCAAGTGCGATGCGTCCTCCATCTTCACCTCTAATTTTCGTAATCCATCGTTCCTTTACTGAAACAATCCCTATGATTGCAATCGAAACTAGGAATGGAATCCAGAATACAGTTGACGGAATATTCTTGAGATCCCCCAAGGGACCTCCTGAAACTACGCCGTCAACGAGAATGACTCGTCTTGAGTCGATTGGTGATATGCTATCCTCGGACACAAGTAGTCGAGCGTAGATAGTGGAGTTGCCTGACTTATCGTGTGGATCTAACTTCACTCTCCACTTACTCCAATCACCCGTAAGATCCGCCGCACCCTTCCAGGTACCACCTCCGACTCGGACCTCCACTAGTCCCATTCCCGGAGCCACCCCTGACGCAGTTCCTGAGATATAGGACTCGTTTCCTATTTGCTGTAGGGTTTCTACGTCCATACTGACGTTTAGTGACCTGTCAATGCTTCCTGCTGCCTCGACGAATGCAATTGGGTCTGCCTGCCCGTATCCGAACTCGTTATCTGGACGAGTCTCCAAAAGACTGCAGTCATTAAAACCCGGATCATCCAAGAGTTGTAGGTCTCTCTCTATTGAATGTGCAGAGATGATATCTTTGAACTCAGCAGGAGTGATATCAGGATTGGCTTCAACCATCAGCGCAGCAATTCCTGCCATCAGGGGGGTTGCCATGCTGGTTCCGGACTTTGACGTGTAGCCATCACTGGTCGCGGCATCAGGAGCCATTATGTTCGATCCGATTGTAGCCACATCGGGCTTCACCCTTCCATCAGAAGTGTATCCTCTACTACTGTATATTGCAAGCCCTAAGTCCTTGTCCAGGCTGGCAACAGTAACCGGAAGCTGAGCATCACCAGGGCTGTCTATTGTATTGCAACCGGCAAAAGTGGCGCCCCCAAACTCATTACCTGCAGACAGAGTTGTAATTATCCCTGCCTCTACTACTGCATCCATTTGCCTACTCCATGCCGAGTTTCCATCATTGTCAAAATGGACTTCTAATTGTTGTTCCCCGAGAGATGAGGTCAATATGTCGATCCCATACTTATCTTTGTTTTCGATTGCCCATTGCGCGCCTTGAATTACATCCTCGATATCTCCATCACAACACGCCAAGATATTAATCAAAAAAGCCCCGGGAGCAGCTCCAATATGCCTCTGACCGGTCGCAGGGTCTGCTTGCCCTCCTCCAGTTCCTGCAGCAATCCCGGCTACGTGTGTTCCATGAGTGCCAGAATCATAAGATGACGATGGATCTTGTTCTGCGTCCATTAAGACCGCGTCATAGAACGCGATAATCTTTGGATCGCAATCGACGAAGATCGGATTCGGGTCCAGAGGATCCGGGCTAGGTTGCTCGCAACCGGTTGTAAACGGCTCGTCATCCATGTCGTTCAAGCCCTCATGGTCTCCTCTGACTCCCGTGTCCAAGACAGCTACTACGGAGCCGGTTCCATCATAACCGAAATCGTTCCACACTAGATCCACCCCCATGTTGGGGATGGCTTCGGCCATGTGGGGTTCTGCTAATCCCAAATCCTCTATCATTACAACCCCAGTAAGCGAACGAATGCCGTCTGAGGAAGTGATTGATTGGAAGGGAGCTGTTGCCATTAATGAGTCCAAATATTTGGGGCGAAATGTGACATCTACACCTAATTCTTCGAGCTTCGAAACATCCGCATCAGATGGGTGGTGATCATAGTCGACAATTACTCTTGCGAAACCGTAATCAGCTCTCTTCCACCAATCTCTCTGGAAGTCCTCTTGCTGTTCAAGGATCCACTCCAGTCTATCATCAAGGGAGTCTCTATCTTTGTCCCTACTCCAATGCTCCCACCACCCGGAATGGAGATCTGACTCTACGCTAGATGTCCAAACGCCGTCCGCGTCGGAGCCTCCTTTCCTGTCAAGAGCAGGATGAAGATTCGAGGACGCCATCGGGACTAACATTAGTATAACAATCAATGAGGCCACTGTCGCCCTGCGTCCCGCCATGGCTCTGGCTGATGCTGGTAACGTTTAGGGCTTCGGACTAGTCAATTCAAGATTTGGCCCCCACAATTATTTATCTGCAGATAAAAGATGGTGTTAATCAAAGATTAACATAGTAGACAGTATGACCGAAAATAAGTGGTAGGTATGGCCCCTCCGGAATACATGAGCGGAAGCATCGGCGAGGCGATTGAGGCCTTTGCTAAGGGCGAACCTGTGATGATTTTCGATTCTGATTTCAGAGAGAAAGAAACGGATCTTCTTTGGCCAGCTACTGCCGCCACACCTCAGATAATGAGGAGGCTGAGGAAGGATTGCGGGGGCTTACTTTTCCTTGCAATAGGGAACGAAGTTGGTGAGAAATTCGGCCTTCCGTGGCTACAAGATATTCACTCTGATTCATCCCTTGTAAACAAAAATCCAGTTCTAGGGCACCTCATAACTGATGATTTACAGTACGACTCCAGATCTGCCTTCACGCTGTCTCTAAACCATAGGAAAACCTACACCGGAATCACTGATAGAGACAGAGCCCTCACAACTAGAAGATTCGGAGAGCTTGCCGGTGAAATGGCAGATGCCTCCAAATTCGAAGCCATGAAAGCATTGGGTGACGAATTTAGAACCCCCGGTCATATTCCATTGTGCAGGGAGTCGCCCGGAGGCCTAAGGAACAGGCAAGGACATACAGAGTTGGCAGTTTCGATAGCTAGGCTTTCAGGCAATGTACCATGTACGATTGGGGCAGAAATGCTGGATCCAAATGGAGATGGCGCATTGTCTCTGAAAGAGTCAAGAAAATACGCTGAGAAGCATGGGATACCGATGATTACGGGAAAGGACATTCTTGATTCAATCAATCTAGATAAATAGCTTTGAAGGAGGAAAAAAGATGGTTAGAGTCATGGCAGTTGGGGTATTCGATTTGCTTCATGCCGGTCATCTACATTATCTGGAACAGGCAAAGTCTCTGGGTGATGAACTGGTGGTAGTTGTTGCACATGATGACACCGTCCGTACACAAAAGCACGAGCCTGTTACTAGTCAAGATCTAAGGTGTAGGATGGTTAATGGCCTTAAACCAGTAGATATGGCCATAATTGGTAACTCACCAGGAACCCCTATTTTCGATATCCTTGAAGTTGTAAAGCCTGACCTTATTGCCTTAGGCTATGATCAGAAGCATTCTATTGACTCAATTAGAAGTGGCCTCGACAAACATGGGTTCTCTGAAGTAAAACTTACGAGGGTTGAGGGTCTTTCGGATGACTTGGACGGGACTCGTAAGATAATTTCCCGTATACTGGACCTTTGGCCTAACTCCGAAGGCGGGCCCTACGAGGAGGATTGACATGTTCACCGGAATCGTTCAAGGAACTGGCTATGTTAAGTCGGTCACAGGCGATTCAATCGTGACCATGGAAATCGAAATTCCCTCCACAGAGGGCCTCAAAATAGGCGGTTCTGTATCGATTGATGGAGTATGCCTGACTGCAACTTCTGTGGGGAATACAGTCTCATTTGACATAATTCCAGAAACACTGGAGAGGACCACTCTGGGTTCGCTAAAGTCTGGTTCCCAAGTCAATGTCGAGCGAGCCCTAAAGTTTGGTGATGAGCTGGGCGGACACTTACTGAGTGGCCACATAATGGGCAAAGGTGAAATCATCTCCGTAGAAAATCAAGACTACATTATCCAGTGTCCTTCTGGAATGGGGGACTACATACAAGAGAAGGGGTACATTGCAGTGGATGGAATCTCACTGACTATCGGCGATACCGATGGCAAGGGTTGTTTTGCAATCCATATCATACCTGAAACCTTGAGGTTGACGACATTAGGTACCAAGTCCGTTGGAGAGCATGTCAACATTGAAATCGATGCGATGACCCAGGCAGTCGTCGAGACTACTAAGAGACTGATGGAAAGTCGGGGTGCATGAAGATGAATCATAAAGACCCCGGCAGGAAGATTGGAATTGTTTGTGGTTCGTTCCATAAGTCAGAAGTTGAGAGGATGCTCAAGTGGTCATCAGATGAAGCCGTAAAACTCAATCTAATCGTTGAGGATATTTTATGGGTCCCGGGTGCAATGGAAGTGCCATTGGCCTTGGATAGATTGCTGAGTAGGGATGATATTGAGGGTGCTGCATGTCTTGGGATAATCGAGAAGGGACAGACTCAGCACGGTCTGGCAATGGGACAGGCTGTCATCAAATCCATCATAGAGCTCCAGCTAGTTCATAAAAAACCGGTGGGTCTTGGGATTATTGGACCGGGGGCGGAACCGGCGCATATCGAGCCTCGACTCGAGCCTCATGCGCGCGCTTCCATAGCGGCTGTTGCATCAATGCTTTAGTGAACCAGCATAGAGTATGTTGAAGGACGTCCCTGCGTTGGCAACTATGTGGAAGAAGAAGTGCGCAATGTAATAATAATCGGTTCAGGTCCTGCAGGCTATACTGCTGGACTATATTCGGCTAGAGCTCTTCTCAAGCCACTGATGTTTGCTGGTTACATGTCTGGTGGGCAACTAATGCTGACTTCGGACATTGAAAATTTCCCCGGTTATCCAAATGGCATAGGCGGTCCAGAGATGATGTTGGAGCTACGTGAACAAGCTGAGAGATTTGGCCTTGAAGTACAGGACAAAAATGTCGAGAGGGTGGATTTTTCCGAAAGGCCTTACAGGGTCTGGGTGGAAGGCAGGGAGTTCAGGTCAGAGTCGATCATAATTTGCACAGGTGCAGAATCAATTTGGCTCGGTGTGGAAGGAGAGGATGCTCAGAAAGGAAGGGGGATTTCTACATGTGCAACGTGCGATGGAGCGTTCTTCAGAGATGAGGAGGTCATTGTGGTTGGCGGTGGCGACTCTGCAATGGAGGAGGCAACTTTCCTGACGAGATTCGCCAAAAAAGTCACTATAGTTCACAGGAGAGATGTCTTCAGAGCATCAAAAGTAATGTATGAAAGAGCGGTTAATCATCCTAAAATCGAGATTAAGACTCATCGAATAGTCAAATCTTGGCTATCGGATGACAATGGACTTACAGGGGCAGTTCTGGAAGATCCTAGGGATAATAGTACTGAAACTGTGGAGTGCACTGGAGCATTCATTGCCATAGGACATAAGCCAATTACCAATTTCCTCGAGTCTCAAGTCGAAACTGATGACAACGGGTACATTCTTCACAAGAAAAATACTATGACTAGCGTTGAAGGAGTGTTCGCGGCAGGAGATGTAGTTGACACTAGATACAGGCAGGCCATAACTGCCGCCGGAATGGGATGCCAGGCTGCTATAGACGCAGAAAAATGGTTGGAAGACCAGCATTAGTATACGGGATAAGTACAATGTCCTAGTTCTCCAGGGGAGGTTTGTGTCAGAGGGGCTCTCGGATAACGAACGTCTGAGATATGCCAGGCACATTGTTCTCCCGCAAGTTGGCGAGGAGGGTCAAATCAAGCTCCTAGAGTCCTCCGTATTAGTGGTGGGAGCTGGCGGTCTTGGTTCTCCCGCAATGATGTATCTCGCCGCGGCTGGCGTAGGAAGGATTGGAGTTATTGACGATGATGTCGTCGAATCCTCGAATCTGCAAAGACAGATAATTCACTCAACATCCTCAGTTGGCGAGTCTAAGGCTCTATCTGCGAAGAAAAGATTGAATGAATTGAATCCTCAGGTTGAAGTTGATGTCTATGTATCGAGACTGGATATAGAGAATGCTGATTCTACTATCGAAAAATACGACATAGTGATTGATGGAACTGATAATTTTTCCTCACGATACCTAATTGGAGATGTATGTGAAAAATTGGGTAAGCCTTGGGTTTTTGGCAGTATACACAGATTTGAGGGTCAAGTATCAACTTTCAACTTTGAAGGAGGCCCGAATTACAGAGACCTATTTCCTGTTCCCCCTCCTCCTGAATTGGCGCCAAATTGTTCAGAAGCCGGTGTTCTCGGAATCCTTCCTGGAATTGTAGGAACAATTCAAGCTACAGAGGCGATAAAGGCGATTCTAGGAGTGGGGGAGGTTCTGAGAGGTAAGCTATTGACGGTAGATTCACTGACAATGATTACTAGGGTCCTGTCATTCGACTCTATTCCCGGGAGACCGCGCGTCTCTGAAATAGGGAAGGAAGGGATACAGGTGAAGACAGTTACTCCAATTGAATTCATAGAGCGTAAGAATGGAGGATGGGAGTTTTTCCTCCTAGATGTTAGATCAGAGTCAGAGGAGGCGATTGTCTCATTGGAAGGGACGGACCTAAGAATCACTCATACTTCTGTCCCAGATAGAATTAATGAAATCCCTAATGATATGGACATAGTAGTTTACTGCAGAACTGGAGGCAGATCGGGAGCGGTTGTTAGGTATCTGACGCAAAATGGCTGGGATCTCAATCGGGTATATAATTTGGAAGGAGGAGTTCACCTCTGGTCAGATAGTGTTGATTCTTCTATAATTAAATATTAAAATGGTAAATATATACTCAGTATAACGTTTAATTATGGTTTTTTAGGGAATTTTTAATATTTATTATCATTAATATTGAAAATTGATAACAATAGTGGTATAATTTGACATAGTAATGCGAATAATTGTTGTACTATGACTATTTAGGAGTATAACATGGGCCGTCAGGGTTTGTGGAAATGTCCGAACTGTGGGAAGCACCAGATTTGGAAGGTTAGGAGTGCCTCTACTTCCAAGCTTGATAGAAGTTGCATAAATTGTGGGGAGAGGGTAAGGGCGACATTGGACAGGTCCCCTACCGGTAAAGGCAGGAGGGGCTCCGTCGATATCTGGGAAAGGTCGATCAAGCTTGATGAAGATGCCCTGATGAAAGAGGTAATGGTTAGAGACGGGTCTGATTTAAACACGATTACAGGTAAAACCGGCGAGATTGCGGGCGAGGGGCAATCTGGACTTGTGCCAATATTCGCAAACTATTGGAGGCCTGAAGAGAGTTTAAAATTTCCAAGTAAAATAGCCTCCGAGAAGGTTCGTACTGAATTGCTAAGATTCGTATCTGAGAGAAATGATGGATACCTAGATACGGTTGCGATGTGCTGGGAATCTTTGTCACCTCCCGAACTTTTCGACGGTGATTCTTACCACTCATTTAGTTTTAGATTCGAAGAAAAAATGGCGGACATCCTATCTCAGAGATTGTTGGAGCCACAATTAATTGGGATTCAGGAAATAGAAATTATCCCTAGAAGGATTGGATCTTCCCACATCTCAAGGAGAATTACCAGACTTATGGTTGACCTGAGAATTTGCTTGCGTAGAATTGCGCATTATCACTCGGTTACCCTTGACCAAAGAATAATCTGGCAAAGGTGGATGACCAGAACAAGGATTGTAGATGAACACTTGAAAGACCTTTTTACGAATGGAATTGAGACTCCTGATGGCGGGAGATTCACAGGCAAGGGGTTTAGATCTACATGGCAAGAGGGGGTCGTGGCTTGTGCCTCTGCTATGTCCAGAGCGATAGATTTACCGGAGTCTGAAATTGATAGTGCAGATGTCATTGCGCCAATGATTAGAGACACTGGTTTGGCAATGGCCATGGGACAAACTCCTACCGAAGTGTTTGCGGCGCAGATGGGGAAGGCGGAGTCATACATGGATGGTGGTAACCCCGGGTCTGGAGGACGGGATTTACATATTGGGAACTGGGGAAAAAGGGTCCTCCCCCCCACTGCCCCCCTCCCCACAGCGAGTGCTACCACGACCGGTATTGCTCTAGCTGCCCAAAGATTGGGCAAATCCAGATTTCATCTGGCACCGGTTGGCGAGGGTTGCAGCAGTAGCGGTGAGTTTTGGGAGGCTATGAATTTGGCAGGTACCCGTGGCCTCCCAATCTGCTACATGATTCAGAATAATCAGATAGCCCTGGATACGTTTGTTTTGGGGCAATCGGGAGCTGAAACTTTTGGAGATAAAGGCATCTCAATGGGAATTCCTTCATGGACAATAGATGGATCCGACCCAGCTCAATTCTACGCATCCACGTCCGTCGCGAGAGAGATTGCCCTCTCTGGAGGAGGCTCGACATTGATTCATGTCGAGACTATGAGAGGGTGTGGGCATGCTCATCATCATGACGATCTCTACCTTGGATCTATAACTGGAAATCCCCCGGGATATGCAGACAAGGAATTGCTAAGTTATTGGGCAGATAAAGACCCTCTTCCGAATCATAGAGAGTTGTTAATCCGGAAGGGATGCAGTGAGAAAGTCATCTCTTCGATCGAGGAGGAGGAAAGGGAAATGGTGAAGTCTTGTAGGGATGATATGGAGTCTATGCCATGGCCCGAAGGGCATTCTGTAGGGGAAGGTGTAACTAGTCTGATCAATGCTCGAAGTCACTCGCAACAGATTACAGATTTGAACAGCGATAGGAGCGGTAGAGAATCTCTCTTGGAACCTGGTGAAGAGGCGTTGGTTTTCTCAGATGCTCCCAATTCTTGGACTTTCAGTAGGTCTATCCAAAATGCGATGGTTGAGATAGCTGAAATTTACGGGGACGAGGTAGTATTCATGGGAGAGGATATGGAAATTGCTGGTGCTTTCGGGATGAATCTTCCACTAAAGGCTAGAGGGCACCAATCAAAACTTCTGGATATGCCACTTTCGGAAGCCATAATCATTCATTCTGCCACAGGGGCCGCACTGGGAGGAATGAAGCCAATGGCTGAAATTCAGTTTGGAGGTTTCGCCGCACTAGCCATGAATCCATTGATCAACAATGCCGCTCAGCTACGATGGAGGTGGGGGGCTGACGTACCGCTCACTGTTAGGATTCCATTGGGAGCGAAGACCAGGAGTGGGCCATTTCACGCGAATATGATTGAATCATGGTTCACAAATGACCCTGGACTAGTTATCGCCTTCCCAAGCAATCCCCAGGACGCCTATGACTTGCTGGTAGAGGGGCATTCAGTTCCCGATCCGGTCCTTTTCTTGGAACATATAGGACTTTACGGGCTCAGAGGAGGAAAGACAGGATGGGGGGCCTCGATAAATCAGATAGTAGATACTGAGTCCGTGAAAGACAGGATATCCTCAGGTAACCTTTCGATTGGTAAGGCGCGAATAGTTAGAGGAGGTAAAGATCTGACTATTATTTCCTGGGGAGCTATGGTTCATGTGGCAATGGAGGCCTCAAGAATGGCTTCGAAAAATGGATTTGAGGTAGAGGTAATAGACTTGAGGACTATACAACCTTTTGATGAAAAAACTTGCATTGACTCTGTGAAAAGGACGGGCAGGATGATAGTCCTGCAAGAGGCCCAGTGGACAGGCGGACTTGGACATACCATAAGCAGCAGGGTAATTGAGGAGTCGTTCTGGAGTTTGGAGTCTACACCAGTTGTCCTTGGCGCCCTAGATACTCCTGTTCCATTTTCTCCGACCCTGGAGGACCATACTATCCCCACTCCAGATTTAGTCTACCGCCACATTGTAAGATCGTGCAATTAAGTGATAAATAATCGGAAACGGTCATGAGGAGAATTACTACCCGACAAACATGGACTGGCTACTAGTAGTAGTGGGATTCGTTCTGCTGATGGCGGGGGGAGAGATCATTGTTCAGGGTGCAGTAGTGATTGCCGGAAGGATGAGAGTCCCCCCCTTGCTTATCGGATTCACCATCGTAGCTATCGGGACATCCCTTCCAGAATTAGCGGTCTCACTCGAAGCTGTGGCAGGAGGTCGACCTGATCTGGCCGTTGGAGGGGTGATGGGATCTAACGTCGCTAATGTAATGTTAGTTCTGGGCACGGCATCGATGCTCGGAGCGGCTAGTGACCCGGGGATTGGCGTAAGGAGAGATGCAAAGGCCATGATGATGGCCTCTTTTGCCCTCCTAGGTGCCGTTTTTTTGGGCTCTATCGATCAAATATTTGGTGCTTCAATGTTAGTTTGTTTGGTTGGATACTACGGCTATTCATACCTCAAGTCGGATGATGATGTCGAAATGGAGGAAAGTTGGGTGCCGAATAAGATATCATTAGCGACGATAGTGACCATAGTTGGCGGATTTTTTATCTGGAAGGGGGCTGAGTTCCTGATTCAAGGTGCAACAGGAATTGCTTCGGATATGGGAATATCGGAAGCTGTGATTGGACTATCGGTCGTGGCACTGGGGACCTCGCTACCTGAATTGGCGGTAACTATCGTTGCAGGAATTAGGGGACAAGGGGGTGTTGCAGTAGGTAACGTACTAGGATCCAACATGATGAATATCTTAGGGATTTTAGGAGCTACCGCGGTAATAGGAGGAGGCATCTCGATTAACCCTGATTTTGCTGAGAGGGATATATGGGTCATGCTTCTTACGTCAGGTGCAGTTGCTGCGATGCTTTTGAATGATAGGGAAATCGGACGAAGGACGGGTTTTGCCATGGTTGCTGGATATATTTTCTACATGGCATACCTCTACCTCTAAGACTGAGTACCCGTTCCAATGCTCATGGTCGACTTTGTTTTGAGCGAGGAACAACGCATGCTTCAGCAACTTGCCAGAGATTTTGCTGAAGAGGAAGTGAAGCCAAATGCTGGTAAATGGGATAGTACGAGCGAATTCCCCAGACAGGCAATAAAGAAAGCCAATGATTTCGGACTTCTAACTCTGAAAATCCCCGAAAAATACGGTGGCGGGGGTATGGGCTCCTTTGAGGAGGTCCTGGTTTGCGAAGAGTTCGGGGCTGGCGATCCAGGATTCGCCACTGCATGTGGAAGTACGATGCTTGCTTCTTACCCGATTCTGACCGGAGGTACAGAAGATCAGAAGGAGCGTTACATGACCAAGGTTACTGAAGGATGTATTGCGTCATACTGCGTTACAGAACCAGGTGCGGGGAGTGATGTTCAATCGATTAAAACCGAGGCCGTAAAGGATGGTGACGAGTACATAATCAATGGTAGCAAGATGTGGATAACTGGGGCGGGATATGCAGATTGGTTTTTCGTTCTAGCGTACACTGACAAGAGTGCTGGCTACAAAGGAATGAGCGGTTTCATCGTTGATGCTGATTCTCCTGGGATAGAACTTGGAAAGAAGGAGGAAAATATGGGTCAACGATGTTCAGACACTCGCTCTGTGACATTCAATGATGTCAGGGTGCCTGTGGGAAATCTCGTCGGAGAGGAGGAAAATGGAGGTTGGATGAACGCCATGAAAGCCTTTGACTTCTCGAGACCTACTATTTCTGCCCATGCGGTGGGGAATGCAAGGGGTGCCCTTGAGGAAGCTGTTGCGTACTCGACGGATAGGAGTGCTTTTGGCAAACCTATCTCCAAACATCAGGCTATATCATTCATGCTGGCAGATATGGCAACGAAGATTGATGCGGCTAGACTCCTGACTTGGAGAGCGGCCCTGAAGTGTGACTCAGGACATAGGAATACATTGGAAGCTGCACACGCCAAGAGGTTTGCAGCAGACATGGCAATGGAAGTCACAACTGATGCCGTTCAGATTTTTGGGGGATATGGATACTCAGAGGAGTATCCAGTAGCCAGAAGGATGAGGGGTGCGAAGGTCGTACAGATTTTTGAAGGATCAAGCCAAATTCAGAGGCTGATTATTGGAAGAGAGATGCTTCGTGAAAGTAATTAATTCGGAAATTGGTTGTATAGTCCTTGCTGCGGGAGAGAGCAGTAGGCTCGGGCATCCAAAGGCTCTGATAGAAGTAGGAGGGGAGACGTTGGTTTCATGGGTCTCGAGAAGATTGACAGAGCAAGGACTATCGCCGGTCATCGTGACCAGAAATGAGCTTTATCAAAAAGTCAAGGATTCAGTTGGCGACGTGGATGTCATCGTTAATTACTCTCCTGAGTCGGGGAGGACGGGTACAGTCAAAGAAGGCATGAAATTCCTCAGGGTAGGATCTGGAGGACCGTCCAGAATTCTAATCGTCCCGGTTGATAGGCCAGGATTCTCACAATCTACTGTCGAGTTTCTAATGAGTAAAGTTTCCAGCACATGCCCCACATTTGAGGGAAGGGGAGGGCATCCGCTTTTGGTTTCAGAAGAGGATTGCAATACAATCCTGAAGGTTTCGTCAGATGTCCCACTTAACAAAGTCATTTACCCTCAAAGAATCCCGGTTGAGGATAGATATCTACACCTTAATGTAGACACGGAAGAGGATGTTGATAGGTTTCTCAGGGCTGTAGAATTTCTGTGAGAAAGTGATATTCATCAAGAATCCACATGACTACTAATCCCACTATTAAAGCAGGAAACGTGGTATGAATCGTTGCCCAGATTGAAGCTGTCTTGTGCCTTACTAGAAGGGGGAATAGCGCATCCCCATCCTGTGATATTGCGTTGGATACCAGTGCTGGGAAGGAAACTATCCCCTCTACGTACGCAGAAATTGCAATTATCTGTGGGCCACAACCTGGGATCAGTCCGATCATGGCGGCAATCGCAACTGCCTCCGCTCCAGCTCCCCTTTCTCTTAGGTCTGCTTCAGAAATTCCTGAGAATATCATGCCAAACTCAAAAATTAGATATGCCAAAACCACCCAAAATGTAACGAATGCAGTCTCAGAGGCAGCGTGGACTAGGGTTTCATCCAATGAGTTCAGCTTGTCCCCTATTGTGGCCTCTGTGTCGTCACGTATGAAATTCTTTGACGAGATGTAGAGTATTACAGAAAGCAGGGTCCCTGTAAACCCTACCCAAGTTATCAGGCCGTCACGTGTGGATGGGTCCCAGACCAGATTGGGAGAATATTCCGGATCTTGTGCGTACCAAATTAGAAGAAGGACCGCCAACAAAAAACCAACGATTGTCACTATCCACCATATTCTGTACCCCTGATGGAGAATTCTGTACCCGAACCCATCTTGTACCTCTCTAGGCATATCAGAAATTATCTCTCTCTCTTTGAGTAGATCAGAGTTATACTCTAATTTGTGGGATTCATAATCGGCTTTTTTCCATAGTATTCCCAATGGAGATGCAGGAGTAACTGCCAGTCTATCGACTGCAAATCCCCAAATTACTGCCACGATAAAGGAGATTAAGTGTACAGCAATAACGGGCGCTAGAAATGAACTATCCTGAAATACTGCTCCAATCAAAACAAAGGCCGCATCACCTAGAGTGGCAATAAGTGTAGCAATCACAGTCCCGTAGGTGACATATCCTTTCGTGTACATGGGCATGATTATTATTGCGCCCCCACAACCCGGAGTTAGTCCCATTATCGCACCAATAAGAGGCTGGATACGCCTATTTTCTCTAATCCAAAGTACGAATTTCCCAGCTGAGATGTATTGAAGCCAGCTGAATAAAAGAACCATCGCTGCGACGAATACGGTTACTGCCAGAAATGCATCCCTCATTGAAATTACGATAATTTCGAAAGCTTCGTCAAGAGTGATACCTGACGACATATGTCAACGGATGATTGTTTGGATATCAAATTATAGATGATGAAATCATCATTATCGAGGATGAAGATTGAGCGAATGAGGTAGTGTGAATCTAATCTTCCCATAGGACTACTTAGCGGAAATCCAAAGTGTACCATCACTTTCCCCTGACCATGTCACGTGCCGTGCTATCTTGGGTCGTCGAGAGATTGGATCACGGAGAGAGGGTTGCCTTAGCCTCAGTTATCGAGGCTAGGGGGAGCGTTCCTGGAAAACCTGGGGCAAAGCTAGCTATATCATCTACTGGGGAAAAATTCGGCACTGTTGGTGGCGCTGGGCTTGAGATGAAAATCGAGAGAAACTTGATTGAAATGCTGTCAGACGATAAATCCAAAATGAGGAAGACTGGAGGTAAAATTGAGACTTATATTTTGCACAAAGAGGGGAAGGGAAAAGAGGCCGTTGCCCTTGACAGCCTTTGCGGAGGTCAGTTGAAGGTGTCATTGGAAGTGATTGAGCCTGTCCCTCACATATTGATTGCCGGAGGGGGCCATGTAGGCATGTCTGTATCGATAGTGTGTGAGACCCTTGGCTGGAAATATAGTGTTTTTGACGTCAGAAGCGAATACTCTAATCTCGAAAGGTATCCCAAAGCATCTGATATCTTATGCAGTTCAGTTGATGAATTTCTGGAGAATGAGACTGTATCGTCAATTAGAAGATTCTCTGATATACTGGTTATGGGTCACGATTGGTCCGTCGACCAAGAACTACTCATAGGACTACTCGAAATCATAGATATTGTTCCTCGTGTAGGCGTTATTGGTTCGACTACAAAGTGGAATGGTTTCAGAAAGGCGGCAATTGAATCTGGATTGACTGAAGAAAAGCTGTCTCCGGCTAGATGTCCGATTGGTCTCGATATCGGAGCCGATACCCCAGAAGAGATTGCATTGGCGATATGCGCTGAGATTCTGTCATTTGAAAGAAGGCCGGGGTAGCCGAAATATGAAATTATACCCCCAACACCGAGGCGCATGAGATACACTGCAATGGGCATTGTGCTGATTTTTTTTGTACCTTTATTGAGCGGTTGTATACTTTGGGAAGAAGAGGGGGGTGCAATCCCGATGCCAGATGAAAAGCCTGATTTGGAATCATACACCGTTGTCGCCCCAATTGATACCGGAATCAACGTTTATCACAACCACTTCATTATGAATGAATCGTTTCCCGTCTCACTTCTCGAGGGATTAAATGTTACAATGATCTGTGACATCAGCACCGAAGGAACGTGGCAAGAAAGATACGACGCCGACAAGGAAAGTTGCTGGGACAAGATTACCTCCTCCGATATTGTCTGGTTTAGAGGCACAAGGATAATCGGAACTTCCCCCGACGATAACACTGATATCCCAATACTTGACGATCCCCAAGATGGTCACGGAACGGCGGTTACCGGGGCAGTTCTGGACGCGAATCCCGATGCAGTGATATTTTTCGTTGAAGGGTTCAGTGATGCTGCTGTCCTTGCCGCCGCAAACCAACCTCTCGTTGACATAATTACCACCAGTTTTGGACCGATTGGGTCTGTCCCTGTTCCTGGGATAGAAGATGCAACGAGGGTGGCTGTAGTGGAAAATAAGAAGATTCATGCTGGCGCTGCTGACAACTCCCCTTCTCCAGCCGTTCAAGACTCAACTGCTGGCCCCCCATGGAGCATTGGAATTTCTGGTTATGCCGAGGAGGGGGATGATCAGAAGGAAACAATGAGTGGTTCTTACCCCGATATTGCCGCCGATTGGACCCAGATACTGCCTAATCATGATGATATCGACGGATACCATGAAACTTCAGGAACATCATTTGCTACGCCCAGGACTGCAGGACTGCTATCTAAGGTCATACTGACATTGAGGTCTGAGTTTGGGGACTATTCTTCCGGAGCCGATCCAATAACGAGAATGGGCCTACTAGTTTCTGGGGAAGGACTCAATGTAACGAATGATGACTTGAGAGATGCTCTGAATTTGTCTGCTTGGTATCCCTCTTATTCAACCTGGGACCCATCTTCAGGGACAATGCCTATTTCCCCCATAGCGCCATGCACTCAGGTTGGATGGGGGGTCGTCAACGAAAGCAACGTGGAGCCAATTATCGATCACCTGAGTGGTGGCCCTCAGATGAGTGAGAGGCCATCTGACGTAGTAATGTGTATGGAGGCAAATCAAGCAATCAGAGAGGCTTATTGGACATAAATTGTATTTTCCATAAAAATTCTCACACCGTTGGTTTCAATAAGAGAAAGTCATTAAGAATTGTATGAGAAGAGTAAACCTGCGATGGAATATCTCATCTCTGCACGGCTCTAGTGACATATCAAACATCTTGAAGATCGCAGAAAGTATAGAGGTTCTGAGTCATCTTTCTGTCAGCGAAAAGGGAGTTGTTCAACTAGCCGAGATACGACTGAAGGAAGGAAGAGAGATTACCGATTTATCAGAAATCAGTTGGCTGGAGGTTATCGAGGTTCTGGAGGAAGAGGGGGATCTATTGGTAGTGAGTATTCTTTGTAGCCATCCCTTTGCTAAATCCGCTATCGAGCTATCGAACATACAAGTATACCCCCCTTACGGGATAGATTCGACAAGAGGAATGGAGCTTAGGCTATCAGGACTTTCTGGCTCTGTTAGTAGGTTCGTAGCCCTTCTTAGAGTGGTACTTCCGCCAGATAAAATTAGTGTGAATTCTTTCAGGAAGGAAGAAAGAAATGGTTGGACCGACGGACTGACTGATAAACAGAAGGAAGTACTCTCTTACGCCATTGATGTAGGTTATTTCGACCCCGACTCAGATATCAAGCTCAAAGATATCGCCGAGGGACTTGGCATGGCTAGGAGTACACTAGGTGAGCATATGAAGAGAGCGGAGTTTGAGATTATGAAGAAGGTGTCAGAAGACCTTCTTTGATAGTAGATGAAGGAACAAAATACTCAAGTCGTTGATTGTTCCGGTAAGTATGTGGTGCAGTATAGCCTACCAATGGTTCCCGGGCCCGACAAGGTCAGATGGAACGCAACTGTGAATGGCGTGAACGTAGATTTCTTCATCGATAGCAATGCGATTCTTCTAGACGTATTGAGGGATCAAGGCGGAAGTCTCGGCACAAAAAGAGGGTGCGATATGGGAACATGTGGTTGCTGTAGTGTGATGATAAATGGTACCCCGAAACTTTCCTGTCTAGTATTGGCACAAGAAGCGAGGAGTAGTTCAATCACTACTGTGGAAGGATTGTCTTCAGGTCACTATTTGCATCCAATTCAGCAGACATTTGCTGAATGCGGTGGGAGCCAATGTGGTTTTTGCACTCCTGGCTTTCTAGTTGTTTCAGCGGCCTTGCTGGAGAGGAACCCATCTCCAACAAAGGCGGAGATAAAAACCGCTATCGAGGGAAATCTATGTAGATGTACGGGGTATCAACAGATAGTTGAGTCGATTTCCAAGGCCTCTGAAATATTGGTTTCAGGAAAGGGGATTGATGATTCTACTTCATCAAAGAGTGATCCACATCCGGGTTTTTCAGGTGGATTGTCATGAGTGATATAGATGATTCAGAAGGAGTGCTGCACGAGAGCTTAGAGCATTCTTTAGAAAACGTTGAGGCTGACATTTACGTAGACTCCGAGGATGTAGTAGGCGATATCGAAAAGGAAAAAATAACTACTGATGTCGTAAAGGAATCCGAGATTGTCGGATATCGACAACAACCAGGCAAGCTACCGTTCTCGAAGCCTGGTTCAGGAGGTAAGAATCGTTTCTCAAAACCGACTGATTATTCTAGGATTCCTAGATCACAGGGGGGTTCTTTAGAACAGCCATGGGGAGCACACAGACATGATGATTTGATCAGTGGCCAAGTAATCGGGAAGTCTACATCCCTAGTAGACAGTAACTGGAAAGTAACTGGTCAAGCAAAATATGGAGATGATATCAGGCTCCCGGGAGAGGTAATCGGAAGAATCCTCAGGAGCCCTCACCATTATGCTAGGGTATTGTCTATCGATATCAGCAAAGCGCTCGACTTGCCCGGGGTATTGGGAATAGCCACCGGAGACGACGCACCGGGAAAGTTCGGAGTCCTTCCAGTTACCAAAGACGAGCATGCCATGGCTGTAGAGAAAGTCAGACATGTTGGCGACCTAGTGGCATGTGTCGCGGCTATTGATGAGCCTACAGCTAGAGAGGCATGTAGATTAATTGAGGTAGAGTACGAGGTTCTCGATTCCATACATGATATCAAGCAAGGTCTGGAAGATTCCGAAAATCCGATTCATGACAGAGGGAAGTACCATATCGGTGAGTCGAACGTTCAGAAGAGAGTTTTCCAGCAGTTCGGAAATATTTCTGAAATGAAAGATAGTTCAGTAGCATCTCATGATTCCGACTGGACCTTCACCGGAGTAAATCATGGATTCACAGAGCCACACGCAGTTGTGGCTCATTGGGACCCTTCTGGCAGATTGACGCTGTACACTCCTCAACAGGTACCCCACTACTTGCATAGAGCTCTTGCTGATGTATTGGACATCCCTATGCATCAAATAAACGTGTACAGGACATTTGTCGGAGGAGGATTTGGCGGGAAGTCGGATCCTTTTCCTCACGAAATGTGCGCAGCTATTCTAGCTAGGAAGACAGGTAGGCCTGTCAGAATTAATTTTGATAGAGAGGAGGTTTTCTGGGTAAACAGAGGTAGGCATCCTTCGAAGATTTCAATGTCTTTGCATGCAGACTCGGAGGGGCGACTCTGCGGTATAGAGACGGATGCCCTGATTGATGGAGGTGCCTTTGCATCGTTCGGACACGTGACTACTTACTACAACGGAGTCCTCCATACCGCGCCCTATGAGATTGGAGCTTTCCATTACACTGGCGCCAGAGTATGGACAAATAAGCCGGCAAGTGGTGCCATGAGGGGCCATGGCGCGGTTAATTCGAGGTGCGCTGTTGAAACTGGGATTGATGATTTGGCTGAGCAGCTTGGGGTTGACCCGATTGACTTCAGGCTTGCAAATCTACTGCCTCCTCACAGTGCCACAATTACTGGATTTAGAGTTACAAGTATAGGCATGAGGGAGTGTCTTGAAAGGGTGAAGGAAGAGTCCGGGTGGGATGAAAAATTCAGGAAGATGCCTCTCGGGAAGGGCATAGGAATAGGTTGTGGGTTTTTCATCTCAGGAAGTGGGCTCCCGATCCATTGGGATCCAAACAAGTTCCCTCATGCCACAGTTCACTTGAAGATCGATATGGACGGAGGAGTCACGGTCCACACTGGTGCCGCCGATATAGGCCAAGGATCTGATACTGTAGTAGCTCAATCGGTGGCTGAAGTTCTGGGACTTCCCCTAGACATGATTAGAGTCAGGAGCAGGGAAAGTGACACATCTCCAGTCGATCTAGGCTCCTACTCATCGAGAGTCACTTTCATGAATGCCAATGCGGCTATTTCCGCTGCAATGGAGATAAGAAACGAGTTATTGGAGGCGACAAGCGAAATTACAGGATCGAATATCGAGGGTCTAGTAATCGGTGATCGCCGAATTTTCAATAAGAGAGATCCTGCAGTCGGCGTTTCTTACTTGGAAGCCTTGCATAAGGCCCAGGAAGACAGAGGGGCATTGGTTTCTTCGGGTTCGTATCGTACACCCCCGATGGGAAGGGCACACAAAGGGGCAGCCGCCGGACTTGCTCCCGCATACTCATTTTCTGCCTATGTCGCAGAGGTTGATGTGGATATAGAGACGGGCCAGACTAAGGTTGAGAAGGTCTGGGCGGCTCATGATTGCGGTAAGGCACTCAACCCGTTGGCTGTGGAGGGACAGATTATTGGTTCGTGCCACATGGGAATGGGGCAAGTCCTCAGTGAAGAAATGAAGTATGGTAGGACGGGGCATCTTCTGAATCCTGATTTCTTGGATTACAAGATACCTACGGTTCATGAGATGCCAGAGGTCACTCCGATAATCGTTGAGTCCAATGACCCCGAAGGTCCGTTTGGAGCCAAAGAAGCTGGAGAGGGGCCTCTACTTCCTATACTTCCAGCGGTTGTTAACGCCGTTTACGATGCAATCGGGGTAAGGGTTAGTGAGCTTCCAATCACACCAGACAGACTGTACAAGGCGATTGAGAAAAGGTGCAGATCTGAGGGGGTCAAAGAACCTCTAGACTTGGAACCCCCTAGGCTGGAGCTCACAGCCCTACAGGAAATTCTGCAAAGCAGGGCAATTAATCACTCCAGAAGGGATAAGGAAAGAAGGCTTACAGATAGTCCATCCCCCTATCACAATGGTGCTCTTTTCGGACTAGACCCTGAGATTCCAGGAGACGAACAAGACTCTAGATGGGCTGCTGTAGTAATACCCCCGGATGATTATTTAGAAGACCCAGGTCTAGCTGGAAGTGCATGGAAGCACACAGAGAGAAGGCATAGGAGTGATGTGGAGTGAGGATGCCACCGTTCAACTTGCACGTCCCAAGTACATTGGATGAAGCACTATCAAAAGCCTCAGAATTATCATCAGCAGGAAAGGATTTTGATTGGATTTCAGGAGGTACCGATCTTATTCCAAATTACAAATGGCATATCAATACCAAGAAGGATGTAATCTCATTATCTGGAATAGATGAGTTGTATGTAATGACACCGCTTAGAATAGGAGCCATGGTAAGCCTTCAAGAAATAGTTGAGTCGGATTCTGTTCATCCTTTGATCTCCCAAGCGGCCGGCAAGATAGCCAGTGTGATGATTAGGAGGTCCGCGACATTAGGAGGAAATATCTGCCTCGATACTAGGTGCTTCTGGTTTAATCAAACTGAGGAATGGAGAGAGTCTATAGATTGGTGTCACAAATGTGACTGTGGAACTGGGGCGGACTGCAGAGTAATTCCTAATCAGAACGACCTATGTGTTGCAACATACCAAGCTGATCTGGCTCCCGTTCTGATGTGCCTTGGTGCAACCATACATCTTTCATCACACGATGAATCGAGATCGATGCCAATTAATGAGTTCTTCAGACTTGATGGAATGACCAGAAATGTACTAAAGAACGGTGAGATAGTGACACACATCACATTCCCTGAGGACCTATTCGAATGGGAAGGAGATTATCAGAAACTAAGGCAGAGAGAAAGCTGGGATTTCCCAGAGGCGGGAGTTGCGGTGACATGGAAAAGAGAAGGGGGCGTTATCGAGGATTTGCGTGTCGCCACAACTGGTCTAGAGTCCATTCCCGTGCTGCACACCGAACAGGCCATGCAGGCTTTGGCAGGATGGGATGGTAAAGATAGCGTGACTAAGTTGTCTGAGTCGGTTAGGAGGTCCGTGAAGCCTGTTCTAAATACTTGGTATCCGCCCTCATACAGGAAAAAAATGGTCAAAGTTCTAACCAGAAGAGCATGTAGTGCCCTACTGGAGGGCTGAGTTTGAAGGTCGGAGTTATTGTCACTTCCATTGCTTTACTTTGCATGCTTTCACCAATAGTGTCCTCGCAGCAGCCTGAGCCACCGGGTTGGGAACTAGGAATTGAATACCCCCAAGAGGACGAGGATAATCCCTTCAAATTGAGTTCAACTGGGACGGTGAGTGTATCATTCTTCGTTTCGAATAATGAGCTGTTACCAATCACCGTGGATTTCGAATATGAAATACCCTTTGAGGGTGAACATGACGGTCCAGAGTCTGAGACTATAGGTGCTGGCAATAATAAAACATTCACCCTCGCAATATCAGGCATTAATGTCAGGGATAATCCCGCCGAAACTACTGAGGAGTTCAGTATCACAGGTCTTTTGGTGTCGAGGGGTTCAGTACCTCAACCAATTCCAGACTCAAGAAGTGGCACAGGTGATCTGTTGATTCCAACCATATATGATTTGGAAATCAGCATATCCGAACCAGTGGGTCCGATGAATTCGGGCTCGGAAATGACACTCCAGGTGTTAGTTGGGAATCTAGGTAACGCAGTAGATAGGGTTGGATCTGTAGAAATATCTGACAATTGCCCATTGCTGACAACTAGCTCCCTAGACGAACTCACTAGTCGTGATATACAGAATGGAATTTCCTCACCTTTGGTGATAACTGCGTCTCAAAGCCACCCTCAAAGAAACTGTGAGGTGGAAGTTGAAATCTCATCGAACGGTGCCACGAACTCTGGCGGATCTGTGAGAGCCAGTGATAGTGTCAGAGTTACTGTTGAACCCCCTCCAGTGAACGAAGAGGAACCGGATGATCAAGGGGGAAATGAGGACGATATGATTGATGAGGTGGTAAGTTCTAACCTGCCAAATACAGGAGTTTTTCTTACGGTATTAATGATTCTGGTTTCAGCATCAATCAAGACAGATAGAGGTGACTAGTTCGCCCCACAAGTAAGTGTCTAAATCGGTATACTGAGTTAGTATCGGGACAGAAATGAGAATTTTATTGCCGAAGCATATAATTGGACAATCGCACTCCGAGCAGCACCGTAGGTGCTAGATTGAACCTATGTTAGGATGTTGATTACCTTGGATAACAACGACGATGGCCGAGAATTTGGCACATACGTCACTTGGTCCCTTGGGATCACAACCGCATTACTTCTAATCCTTCCAATGATTTTCGTTGTTGGAAAGGCCACTCATTATTCTGCTTATTCCAGTGAAGGGGACTATGACGGACTGGCTCAGTTGAAGGACATGAGGGATAGCTTGGAGGAGGATGATGGTTACTCGATCGCGAACACTATGTCAACTCCAATGCTAGTAAACGACTGGAAATATCCCCACAGGACAATGCTACTTGTCATCGCTCCTGAGAAACCGATTGATGAGACCGAGGCGGATTCAATTTATGATTTCGTTACAGAGTCGGGTGGCAAGGTCATTATAGCCGCTGACGGAACCAATGCGAACAGGCTAGCCTCTAAATTTGGAGTAACTTATTTCGATTCCCCCCTGTTAGACGAAAACCAATATTATGTCACTGAAAATGATGATGGGGTTAGTCAGTACTCATGGGAAAACGTTTGGGGGATCGGAACTCTTGAAGAGGAGGCAACAGAGTTTGGAAATGATGGATGCGGGACATTCGAGATCGACCAATATGATGACTCATGTGCGCTTCCGGTGATGTTCAGAAAGCCCACAGGGATGAAATTTGAGCTAACCGAAAGAGATAGGGAAGACCCGGGGCATCGTGAGGTGACCGTAATATCGAAGGCATCTCCCTCTGCCTTTATCGATTTAATTGGGAATGGAGATTCAAGTGACTTCAGAAATCCCGCCCCCGGAGATCTAGCACTGATGATAAGGGCCGATTATCCTGGGATTGATGTGTATGACAAAGTTAGGGGAGGCCAGGCAATCGTCGGTGGCAATACCGACGAAATAGAGGTGACTGGGAGCATAGTTTTCGTTTCAGACCCAGAGGCCTTCTCGAACATGCTGTGGACGGATGAAGTAGCTCAAGGAGAGGGGATTCCAAGAGTTTGTGAGGTAGTTGGTGCTTACCAGAGTTGTTGGAATGATGCATTCGAGGATTCTGATGGATCTCAATGGAATGGAAATGGTGACTACTTCAGACTTCTAATTTACTCAATGATGGAGTTCGATAATCTGGAATTGTCAGGAGAAGTGAAGAGTGATTTCTCCAATTTCCAAGTAGTATTTGATGAAAGTAGGCACGTCACGGGAGTTGTCTCCGCTCCGTTCGTTGAAGCTATGAGTACCGTCGTTTTACTTACCTCCAACACATTCCTGAAGTGGCTAGTCGTACTAAACGTTGGACTTCTGCTTTTAGTCGCAATGATGATTGTCCCAGAAAAGGAAAACTGGAGGCATGTTTTTGATTTGACCAGATTCTCTGAGAGGCCTAACAAGCTAAATCCAAGTGAATACAGAAGAAGGGTTCAACAAGCACTGTTCACGAAAATTAGGGTCCACCATGACCTTACCAGAGACCAAATGGCCCTCAAGCCACCAGCTGAGATCCAATCAATGATTGGCAATCCCCGACTTGTGGAGCTGGCTTATTCCAAAGAAAGAAAATACTCCCCAAAAGAGCTCAGAGAGCTGATGCAGTCCATCAGACGCTGGGGAGGCGGAAATTGACCGTAGACGCAATAGACAAAAGTAATGATGAACTGGAGATAATAGTATGAACGCAGCACCGCCAGCAGAAAAACCCCCAGCACCGCCAGCAGACGCAGTATCGAAAGGGTACGAGGAGAAGGCTGCAAAGGCCAGAGGATCCAAGAAGACAAACGAAAAACTAGAGGCTGTCGGAAGGATTGGAGAGGCCATAAGCGCTGAAGTACAGAAGGTGATTATTGGAAAATCCCATGTGATCGATAACGTACTCATCAATATACTGTCGAATGGAAATCTTCTCTTCGAAGATTACCCGGGTCTAGCAAAAACTCTGATGACTAATACTTTCGCTGACGCACTTGGATGTGACTTCAAGAGAGTTCAATTTACCCCTGATTTGTTGCCTGCGGATATCACAGGGACCAACATCTATGATGCGAAGAAGGGAGAGTTCACATTCAAGCCCGGACCTATATTCTGTAATCTTCTTCTTTCTGACGAGATTAACAGAGCTCCGCCTAAGACCCAGGCGGCTCTACTAGAGGCTATGCAGGAGAAGCAGGTTACCATTGGAGTCGTTACACATAAGCTCCCGGCTCCTTTCCTGACAATGGCCACCCAAAACCCAGTGGAGCAAGAGGGGACATATCCTCTGCCTGAGGCTCAACTTGACCGATTCATGTTCAAGATGAGTGTCGGTTACCCCAACAGAGCTGATGAGGACGAGATTCTTGCAAGACGTGTGGCAAGGAAGAAGGACGCTGTTGAAGTTGAGACAATAACTGACCCAGCAAGGGTGGTTGCTATGCAAGAAGCTTGTGAGGAAGTCTATGTAGATCCGGCAGTTAGAATGTACATGGTCGAGATAGTTACCAGAACAAGGGAAGACCCGCGGGTCCTTGTCGGTTCATCTCCTCGTGGTTCCCAGGCCTTGCTCAAGACCAGTCGTGCAGCGGCTGCAATGAGTGGTAGAGACTTTATCACCCCAGACGATGTAAAATCCGTCGCTGTATTGGCAGTCTCACACAGGCTTATCCTAAAACCGGAACACCAAATTAAGGGATTGGAAAATGAGGAAGTTGTTTCCGACATTCTGAGGCAAGTACCAGTCCCAACGGTTTGAGGGCTTGAGGACTTCACTGAAGTAAAAGAGGAGATTTGACATGGCGTGGAGCAGGAAGTCAGCGATGTTCGCATCGTTGGCAATCGCTCTTTACCTTCTTGGCTTGGTCCTTCGTAACCAGCAATTGGTTACTGTTGCAGTGGTGCTTCTTTCATTCCTTACATGGGCGGCATTCATGTCCAACCATGCCGATGTCTCCTCATCAGGAAGAAGAGCCGAAGAGGAGAGGAAAAATGATGGTGTTCAGTTAAACAGTATCGTTGCTTTAAGAAAAATTTCTTCATCTAGAATTTTTGAAGATGGGGAGATTGAAGTTACCTTAAGATTGCAGAATAAATCTAATTTGCCAAAGATCGTAGAGGTAAGAGACCGGGTTCCTGAGGTCATGAGAGTCAAGAAGGGTGCGAATTACGTACTTATGGAACTAGGACCTCAAAGAGAGACCACCATTAGATACACGATAGAAACCCCTCTTAGAGGATTCTACACGATAGGGCCGGTATGCATCAGAATTCAGGATGCATTTGGGCTGTTCCATAATGAGAGGGAGGTTAACCTCTATGACGATTTCCTTGTATTCCCCAAGATGGAAGATATCAAAGATGCACTAATAAAAAGTAGAGTCCCGAAGATTTTCACTGGAGCTGTCAACATTAGGAATCCCGGAGAGGGATCTAATTTCTACAATCTAAGGGAGTATATACCTGGTGATCCGATGAAAAAGGTGAACTGGGCTGCAACTGCAAGGAGTGGCGGGAAAATGATGGTCAATGAGTACGAGAGAGATGCCGTTAGTGACATCATCATCATAATTGACAGCAGATCTGTAAGTGAGACCGGCCCTGTCAGTCGTAACTCTTTGGTCTACAGCACAAGGGCGGCCGCAAGTTTGTCTCAGTACTTCCTATCAAGAAGAGACTCTGTGGGCCTGGTGGTTTACAGTGATGAGATAGTTTCCGTAGACAGGGACACAGGTAAAAAGCAACTATATGTCCTTTTGACGAAGCTAGCTGGGGCCATAGCGAAAGGGAATACGCCCCTTAAGGTAGTCACTAATAGAATCATGCCACACATAAACAGAGGCAGTCCAATCATCATCCTAAGTCCCCTGGAGGATGACTCGACAATCGTCGATGCTGTCAGGGATCTTAGGGCGAGGAACTTTGATGTCACTGTCCTTTCTCCGAGTAGCCTTGAGTTCGAGTTTGATGCCAAGAGGCTTGATCGGACGGGTTATGAGGTTTTGAAGACAGAGCGTGATATCCTTATGAGCGAATTACGGGGACTTGGGGCCTTCGTCATGGATTGGGAGCCAGATATGATGTTGAATACCGCGCTGGCAGGAGCAAGGGGATTCTGAGGTGACTGATAGATGGCTGATAAGGTAAGGGTAGATGGGGGAGGAGATACTTCCCACCTCTACGAAGGGAAGACCGTGAGGTCTTCAGCACCTAGCAGAAAGAAGGCGGCGGGTAGGCTGAAGTCGAGCACTGAGATACCCAAGGATGCAATACCTGAGATACATGTCCCGAGCTTTATTGAGTCTTTCTTCGGAGGACCGGTCGTTTCCAAACAGAAGTTCCTACCTGCTGACAGAATGGTTTCATCACTACAGGTGGGAGCTGTTTCATCCTTGGTGATTTTATCATTTCTCACATTAGCTATAACCCCGGTCTCTGGGACGGCTTGGTTCGCGATCTCCAATATTATCGGATTCACCTCACTGGCTGGCCTATTCCACCTCTCCTTGATAGTCATAGGCCTAGTTGGAGGGGCATATGGTATTCTCCAGAGAGATAAGAGGGCTATGCTAATTTCTTACGTTGCTCTGATATTGGTGACAGTACGGTTTGCGGGAAGTACAGTAGAATTCAGATTCGACTTCCTTCCGGAAGGCGAGATAGCTCAGAAGTTCATCCTGATTTTGTATGCGGTCTTCTTAGTAATGTACATAGAACTGTCAAGCGGGGTAATCAGGTTCTCTATGTTGGATACCTCAATCAGGATGAATGAGGTATACGTAATGGGTGTAAATAAGATAACCAGGAGGTACCATACATCACTTGCAATTGCTCCAGTTATTGCGGGAGTGGTAGCTCTGATGACTCTGTTGATAAATCTCATAATTCCAGCAATTGTCGATATCTTTGATGGCAGTTCGGATGTTGCTTCAGAGAGGCTCAGAGAATCGGTTGAGTTGACGAGTGTGTATGGAGTAGCTCTAGGAACTGCGATTGTCTTCCTAATCATTGCGATAATGTTCGGAGTAAACCTCCCCCTAAGGATTCAGCAGATGAGAGAAAGAAACGCTTAGCTTGAAATGAAACCGCCTGCTAGTCCTAAATCTGCCAAAACGAGCATGGAAACTGCTTCTACTACAGGTGCTGCCCTGGGGCCCAACACAGGATCATGCCTTCCTCCGACTTTGAGGTATTGGCGTTGATTCGAGGGTAGGTGCAATGTGAATTGCTTTCGGGGAAGGCTACTTGGAGGCTTAAAATGGACCTTTACAGAGATTGGGGCACCAGTTGAGCGCCCTCCCAATGAGCCGTCGGCAGTTCCCTCGGACGCACCATCGAGAATAGGGTAATTTGTCCCGGGCAACCAAGAGTCATTGTGCTCGCTGCCCCTCATTAGAGAAGATTTTACTCCATGTGAAAATTCCACTGCCCTTGCACCGGGTATGGCCATGAGTGCTCTCGCCAAGGACGGTTCAATACCATCGAACCACGGCTCTCCAACCCCTATCGGTAGACCTTCTATCAACAACTCAACCACTGATCCTATGGTATCTCTCTCTTTCCTGATTTTCTCGATCTCTCTGGACATTAAAATTGCGGCTTCATGGTCCCGACAATTAAGTCTCCCAGAATCTGAGCTGGGGTCCAATTCATTACCTCTGTCTAATTCGAAAAGTGGCTTTGATTGAATATTCCCGACACTATGCAAGTGAGCATGACAGGACCATCCAACCTTATCCAGAATGGACCTGACTTGGCTTCCCGCAGCAACCAGACCGAATGTTAGTCTGGCTGACTGGGATCCCCCCCCTCTAAGATCAGCGGAACCCCGGGACCTAACAGACTCAACCAAATCAGCATGCCCTGGGCGAGGATGATCAGGCAGGAATGAGTAATCTTTCGATTTGGCATCTGAGTTCATGGTCAGCATCAATATTGGCCAACCAGTAGCCTTTCCGTCAAAGACTCCCGACATAATCTCACATCTATCATCCTCAGAACGCTGAGACATCCCCTTCCTACCGGGCTTCCTCCTTTGCAGATCCTGAAGAAGAGTTTCTACATCTACCGGAGTCCCGGGGGGTATCCCCTCAATCAATGCCCCCACACACTTTCCATGACTCTCGCCGAAAATTGTAACCTTGAGGTTTTCACCAAGACCCATTCCCATGTTAAGCCCCCTCGACCAGCTCTTTGGATAGCAAAAACTGAGTTGATATTACTTCATCGCATAGCTCGGACAGTTGTGCCCTGATATATTCCGAGTCCGAGGCATAGCAGACTACAGCAATCGCAGGTCCTGAGCCACTGATGCCAGCGGCTACAGCGCCTGAGGCTATCATTAGATTACTTATCCTCAGAGCTTCGAAATCATCGGTAGATGAGGCCACAGCCATTCCATTTGAGGATAATGAATCCAGTACGGAGCCGTTGATCAATGATGCGAGCGCTCTTTCAAAAATCTGCGAATTTTTGTGAAAAGACTCGATTTTTATATCAATCTTCCTTGAACCCCTTAGCCCAATTAGGACTGAGAATCCAGGCTCTATATCTCCTTCAAAGAGAATCGAGTCTTCAGGGGTTTTTGAGGGGTCCACTGCTTTCCATCCAGAGGTTAGCGTGGCCCATGTATCGTCCATACTTCCGGAAATTGTGCAACCTGATCTCCTCTGCGCCTCCACAGCTAAGTCAACTATCTCATAATCTGAAAGGCATGTCCAAGATGCCTTATCGAGAGCCCTGATTGCTGCACAACAAAGAGCTGAGCTGGACTTTAGTCCCTGGCCAATGGGGATTTCGCTAATCACCTCCCAACCTATGACAGGTGGAATCGGGTAACCCTTCTCTTCCCAGATAGATGAAATTATAGACAAAATACCATGTTTATCCTCATCATTAGTAATTTCAACATCATGGATATTGACTCTAATTGACAGTTTGACAGGGATTGAGCAACCCTTTCCTGTACCCAAGGCATGAAGGATTGAAATTGCTCCAAACGCCTCCCCTGTACCTAAAATTGTCATAATTCTCTGACCTCCCCTGATACTGCACTACCTATGTGACGCATGCTGTTGTCAATGACTACAATGATTTCATCCTCTTGAGAGATATCTGTTACTGAGATTGGTTTCGAATCACTCGAAATCAGGCGTACAGTCTCGGCTTGCTGGACCATCACATGACCGGTAAACTCCCCTGATTCAAAGGATATCTTTAGGAGTGGTCTTCTTTCGATTTTGAGCCTCCCAATAGTAGCTTCTCTGATTGAGCCGTCCACAGAGAAGATAGAAACCCGATCTCCAGATTCTAATTCGCTAAGGTACTTCGTTGTTCCATCGCCCATTATTACATACGAGTGTATAGCCCCCGCGTTAATTCTGAAAGGTCTGGTTGGGACATACTGCGAGGGGATCGTCTCTCCATGGATCAAACTGAGACAAGAAGAGGTTGATCCAGCAACGATACCTTCGCCCTCCAGTAGCCTCTCCGTAAGGTCGACGCAGGCCCTTTCCCCTATTCCTCCTTCAGTTACAGATGTAATTCTGGCATGAGACAGAGAAGGGAGGTCGACACCGGAACTTCTATCCCCATTATCTCTCACAATTGACCTCGCAACTGACCAAATATCCGGGAATTTATTTTCTGGCGGGAGAGCCACGGCATCGACTCCATGTTGGAGTGCGAATGCCACCCCCTGCAATTCAACTCTCTTTGAGACTGCAATGGCCAGTTTGGTCCCGCTTCCTCTGGATGATGCCACTAGATTCTCCAATGGTATCATCTTCCAGTCTTTACACCTAATCAATATCCAAGGGACACTCCCTATCAGGGAAATGGCTTCTTTTTGCGCTCTAGCATCCGTTATCTCCACCATCACAACATCCGGATTGGATCCATCCCAAACTCGTACACCATCTGGGTCTTGGGTGGGGCGTCCATACATCTCCGCATCCAACCATAACTCCATTACACCACCTCATCAGCGTGTATCCTCGCCAGCGTGAACAATTTCCCTCAGGGCTTTTACGCACGACTCTGGATCTTTTGAGCCGAAAACCTGCCTACCGAAGCAAACACCCGAGCACCCAACGTCCATTGCCTCCCTGACAATCGACAGGGTTTCGCTGAAATCGCCTTCATTCTTACCGCCGGCCAACAAAACTGGGATAGGCACTGCCTCGACAACATTGGAGAAGGACTCGGGAGAACCTGTCCATGGGACCTTTACCACATGGCATCCTAGTTCCCATGCGATTCTTGCAGCGTGAGCCACCCCCCTTGTTGAGTCACCCTCCTCGATAACAAGATTCGTCCCTCTCGGATATACCATGCCAAGGACTGGTAATCCTTCCAAATATGCTTGCCTAGATAATTCGCCGAGCCTCTGTATCATCTCCGGCTCGTGCTTATCGCCCAAGTTCACTTGAGCTGAAACTCCATTCGCGCCCCTGAGGAGTGCTTCTGAAGCTGTTGCCACGGAAACCTTGTATTGGGATCTCTCACCTCCGTGAATGGTGGAGACTGAGATGTGGCAAACATACCCATCCCAGCCATTCCTAGAATGGTGATAGCTGAGAAGACCCTTTTGCAATACGATAGCATCGGCTCCGCCTCTGATAACAGAATCAACCACAAATTCGGTATCCGTAAGTCCTTCGACGGGAAAGCTGGAGGCCCCGTGATCCATTGGTATCCAGACGCCCTTCCCACCCGGAAGGATTCTCTCAAGCCTCTCTTCCAGCGTATTCGCCATGATTGCTCGCCGACGCTTCACCTCTTGAATGGTGGCTTGGGGCCATATAGCCGTTAAACAGAACTATCGGGCCTAAATATCGAAGTCGACAATGACAGGTGCATGATCTGAAACAATCATTCCACCTTCCCTCATGACTTCGGCTGATTTCATCATAGACCTCGCTACATCATTCGCAAGGACATAATCAATTCTCCAGCCCCTGTCTCTCTCCCTCGCTCTTCTGAAATTTGACCACCATGTGTAGGGGCCTTTCCGGGGACCCAAGTGAATCCTGAGTAGGTCATGCCATCCTCTTTCCAGCAGTCTCGTGAACCAATCCCTCTCATGTTCCAAGAATCCTGAGGATCTCTTATTCCCCTTTGGGTCCCATATATCGTCCTCAGTATGAGCGATATTCAGGTCTCCACAAAGTATTGCTGGCTCTTCCGAACCCACGAACATTTCTGCCCACTCCATCAAATCCTCAATCCATTGATCCTTGTAAGCTTGCCTTTGATCTCTTGAACTGCCATTCGGGAGATAGATGTTCACACAATGCATTCCATTGTGCTTTGTATGCAAAACCCTTCCTTCGGGGTCCCTTGTCTCATCTAAGTCAGTGTCGATTCCCCTGCCAAT
>DANW01000034.1:40673-44850 GCA_002501605.1 Euryarchaeota archaeon UBA28 | reverse complement strand
AGAGGCGCGTGACATTGCAGAGAAAGAAGCCACGAAAGTTTCCAAGGATGGTGATTCATCAATCAATTCCATCCACAAGGGAAGCGATGGTAACAGAGAGAAGGCTGTGAAGATAGTTTTGGACGCTTTTAGATCGTATTAATCGCCGGAGAGTGTCTTGGATGTCGCAGGTTAACACCCAGCAAATGGGAAGGTTCATCGCCGCGGGATCTAAGGACAAACTAAGCGGTGCCATTGAAGCCTTGGCGCACCTGAATGCCTTGCACATTTTGGATTACGACGGTTCAGAGGATGGATTCTCGCTCGGCACTCCTGATCCAAGCTCTGAGGAGGTTGGCAGGTCACTTGTCAAGGCCAGATCTGCGGCCTCGATAATAGAATTCAATGGGCCTGAAAGAGCAGTCCCTTCCGCTCCAGTCAGAGATAGCCTTTCCAATGAACTTCCAGGCAAGATAGACGACCTTCTTCAGGCGCAATCCAGGATCGATGAGCTGGATAATGAAATCTCCTCCACTGAGGAAGAAGAAGCATCCTTGGAGATGGTTGTCTCGCTAGGACTAGATATAGAGCTCCTGAGTGGCTATGACTCCCTGTCTTCATTCGTAGGCACGGTCACTGAACCCATCCAACCCTCCTCACTAGGTGAGTCATCAATGGTATTCAACTCAAAGAATGGAAAACAAAACATGGTGGCGGTTTTTGTCAAGAACGACAAATCCCAAGAGGCTTCTGATGTCCTAGAATCCGTAGGATTTGAGTCTATACCTCTACCGAATGGAGAAGGGTCCCCGGCTGAAAGGCTCTCACAGGTCAAGGGTCGCAAACATGACCTGACATCCGAGAGGGAAGAGTTGGCAAAAGCTATCGAAGAATGGGTTGATGTAAATGGCGAGGATTTAGCCTGCGGCCTAGAAGTCTTGGAAAGGGATCACGATGTACTGACTGCACCGACCAGGGTCGCTGTTTCGGATCACGCTTTCGTGATTGATGGCTGGATTGAGATGAGGAGGTCCGATGAGGTTACCAAAGCACTAGAGCCATTCTGCCTGTATACAGAGTCAGACCAGTTCGAACTCATTGCCGGAGGGGGAGGCCATGGCCACTCAGACCACCACCACCATCAGGAGATGCCTCCGATATCCTATCAGGAGAGAAGCACAAGCAAACCTATGGAATTACTTACCGATGCGGTCGGAAGGCCCGCCTACGGAAGAGTGGACCCAACGATTTTCATGATGGTCACCTATCCCTTATTCTTTGGAATGATGCTCGGTGACATGGCATATGGCCTGATCACCATGGGAGTCGGCTGGATGGTCATCAGGAACTCCGCCACCAATGACATGCTTATGCTTGGAGGGAAGTTCCTGACATATATCGGATTAGGAACTCTAATCTTCGGCTATATCTACGCAGAATTTGCTGGATGGGAGATTTTCCTATATGACAAGCTCACCTATGCCGATGGAAGCTACATGAAGGACTCGGCCGGGCATTACATATACGGCGAAAATCAGTCTCCAGTCGCATTCCTTGCAAATCTCTATCCATTCAATCTAGACCACGGATATGGGCCTGTAGCAGATTTAGGCTACGGAATCACACTCTCGTTCCCGTTCCACAGAGTCGGGAGCCACCTAGAGGACCTCATAGTTCTGACCATCTACGTTGGATTCTTCCACATCCTGATGGGTTTGGCCATTGGATTCCGGGACATCCTCCTACACGGTAATGGGCATGGAGGGGCAGGGCTTGTTTGTGCCTTCTTTGAAAAGGGTACTTGGATGGCTTTACTGATCGGAGGTTGGATGTTTGCATACGGATTCCTCGGCGATAATCAGGGTTGGCTTGGTGCGGAAGAGGCTGAAGCACTTATGGTTCCAGGGGCCGGAATTGTACTTGTCTCGGTAGTGCTACTAATGTGGACTCTGTACAAGTACCATGGAGTGCCATTCCCAATTAATGTGGGCCTAGCTCCAATAGAGGCGGTTGGAATGATGCCAACAGTAATTTCTTACGTGAGACTATTCGCAGTTGGAATAGTGGGTGTCAAGATCGCTGAGACCGGCAATGAGAAGTTATTCGAGCCTCTAGCGCATATAATTGAGGATATTGCGCAGGCATCAGCGGTGGACCTTGTCTCGATCCCCCTACTTCTAATCGGCTGGCTATCAGTCCAAGCATTCGCATGGATACTGGGTGTTTTCAGCCCCAATATTCATGCAGCAAGACTCCACTTTGTAGAGTGGATGAGGCAATATTACGATTCAAGCGGTGAAGAGTTCAGGCCATTCGGCTTGAAATCCAGATACGTGGAGGTAGAATAGATCAGATCAGATTCCAAGCTTTTGCTTGAAAACAAGGAGGAAAAAAAATGAACAGAAGAAACATGATGAAAGGAATGAGCGCTCTTATGGTGATGACCTCGTTTGCAATGATTGCATCCGTGGTAGCAGCGCAAGAGGGAGATACAGCAACAGCAGCGGCACATTGGGATGCACAGAAGCTAGGAGCCGGTTTGGCTCTTGGACTATGTGGAATCGGAACTGGAATGAGCCAAGGGCCAATCGGAGCCGCAGCTGTTGGTATGATATCAGAAGACTCCAGCAAATTCGTTAGCGGGCTGATCTTCACTGCTCTACCAGAGACAATCGTACTTTTCGGTTTCCTAGCACTGTTCCTGCTCTGAGCGGAACAAAGGACCAAAAGTGTAAATTTGAGGTAATGAAATGTCGCTAGAAGCTCTATCTAAAGAGATCAGCATGCAAGCTGAAGCCGAGGCAAAATCAATCATTGATGATGCCAAAGCAGAGGCAAAAAGGATCCAGAAAGATGCCATGAATAAAGCTGCAAGTGCGGCTGCAGATGTAGAAGCTCGCGCAACTAAGGATAGCAAGCAGATTTCTATCGAGGTTGTTGCAGCAGCCAGACAGGCCAATCAAAAGAGAGCTCTCGTCGCACGACGGGAAGAGCTCGACCTCACATGGGAGTCAGTCAAGGAGAGAGTCGGTTCCCCTGACCTAGAGGGGAGAAAAGAGATTCTAATGGGACTAGTCAAAGAAGCAAGCTCATCTAACGCTGACATGATTATGAGACCCGTGAGCATAGACAGAAAGTCACTGTCCTCGTCAAATTTCTCTATAGGAGAAGATATCGATGGACTTGGTGGTTTTGTCCTTGAATCTAAGGACGGATCAGTTGTCCTTGATTACAGGTTTGATAGTCTCTTAGAAGATGCATGGAAGGCCAATCTAGGCTCAGTGAACAAAGCACTATTTGGTGAATAAGGGAGTGATTGTTTGTCTAATGTGAGCTATGGGCGTTCGAATGTCTACAATGCCTCCGCAAGGGCGAAGGCAAGAAAGGCATCCCTCATAGACTCAACAAGGATGCGTCAGCTTCTCCAACAAGGTCCAGATTCCATAGGTGCAAGCATCGGGGAGTTAGGATACAGGACAGAGATGGATCTGTACGCATCCAGAATGTCGGGAGCAGACGCTGTAGAAGCCGCACTGTTTCACAACATGGATAATGACATACATCAGGTAATGAGCTTCTGCCACGGACATCTCCGCTCGCTTGTGGCCATATACGTCGAGAGATTCGACTACGAGAAAGCAAAAACCGTACTGAGGGCCATAAATGGTGGGGCCTCTGATGAGATGATAGAGGACCAGATTCTTCCTCCCGAGAACACCAGGAATTCTCCTTGGCTAGCAATTGTCAGGTCCACTGATGGACTTCAAGAGGCCGTAGACGCGATGTCAGGTACCCCTTGGGGTAGAACACTCTCTAAGCTGGAAGGGGACCTAACTTTGGAAGAAATGGAAAATGCTCTGGACATGCAATATTTCTCGGATGCCATAAAGGCAGTCAAATCCGGCAAAGGAGAGCCTAGGCTACTGCGCTATCTGAGGATGGAAATTGACCATAGGAACATAATCAATCAACTTCGAGCCATAAGACTTGAAACCTCACAGGAGAAACGATCCTCCATAGTGATTCCTGGAGGTAGGATAGACAATAGCGTGATGAAGCAAGCTTGTCTTGCAACTAATGATTCAGATTTAATTGAGGCACTTGGGAGAAGCAGCTCATTTGATGCCACTGGCTTCGAAGAGGCCATGAGTAAATCCTCAAGCCAGGGGACCTTGGACCCATACGCAGAGTTGTTATC
>DANW01000034.1:16223-40247 GCA_002501605.1 Euryarchaeota archaeon UBA28 | reverse complement strand
AGATTACTCGTTAGAGGGAAGGCAGTCGGACTTCCAGACGATGTTATTGAGGCGCACATGGACTATTGAGGTGAAAGAAATGGAAATAGCAGTAGTAGGGCCTCTTGAGTTCACATTAGGTTTCCAACTAGCAGGCGTAAAAAATCTGTATAATCCGAGTAGCGATGAAGAATTATCAGAGCTACTCAAATCACTACTCAACCAGAGTGAGGTCGGGGTTGTGGTAGTTGACAATAAAGATCTCAACAAGCTTTCCGATAGGCTCCGCTTACAGCTTACGGAAAGCGTCACCCCTACTGTACTGGGGATTGGGACCGAGGAAGACAATACACTCCGGGAGTCCATCAAGTCTGCCCTAGGTGTAGACCTCTGGAAGTAAGTAACCAAACAGGAAGTGAAAAAAATGAGTAAAGAGAATGGAGTAATCTACCGGATTTCCGGGCCAGTTGTAACAGCAGTGGGAATATCGCCCAGAATGTATGAGGTCGTGAGGGTTGGCGATGAGGGTCTGATGGGAGAAGTAATCGAGTTACATGGCGACCAGTCTGTAATCCAAGTGTATGAGGAGACCTCAGGAATCAAGCCTGGGGAGCCAGTTATCAGGACTGGTCAGACTCTCTCGGTCCAATTAGGGCCGGGGTTGTTGACCCAGATTTATGATGGTATCCAACGCCCTCTTCCTAAACTGGAAGAGACCATGGGTGTTTTCATCACACGTGGTGTCGATGCCGATGGTTTGGACCTCAAGAGAAAGTGGGAATTCAATGCAGTTGCCAAGAAGGGAGATGACGTGAGCTCAGGACAAGTCATCGGTAAGGTTCAGGAGACTGAGACCATCGAACACCGAGTCATGGTCCCACCAAACGTAAGTGGTAAGGTGAAGAGTATCAAGTCCGGCACATTCAACATCACTGAGACTGTTTGCGTATTAGATGACGGGACCGAGATTGCTATGATGCAAGAGTGGCCGGTACGTCACCCAAGGCCTTTCGTCCAGAAATATGCACCTGATGTACCTCTAATAACTGGCCAAAGGATACTAGATTTCCTATTCCCCCTCGCCAAAGGCGGTACGGCAGGAATCCCAGGTCCCTTCGGATCCGGGAAGACTGTAACACAGCAGCAACTGGCCAAGTGGTCGGACGCACAAATCGTGGTCTATATTGGGTGTGGAGAAAGAGGAAATGAGATGACAGAGGTTCTAGACGAGTTCCCACACCTGATTGACCCAAACACAAACAAGCCACTGATGAACAGAACAGTGATGATTGCAAACACATCCAACATGCCAGTAGCCGCTAGGGAGGCATCGGTTTACACTGGAATAACCATAGCTGAGTACTTCAGAGACATGGGATACAATGTAGCACTAATGGCAGACTCAACCAGTAGATGGGCTGAAGCAATGAGGGAAATATCATCGAGACTGGAAGAAATGCCTGGAGAAGAGGGCTACCCGGCTTACTTGTCCAGTAGACTAGCAGAATTCTACGAGAGGGCAGGAAGAGTGGAGACCCTTTCAGGCTCCGACGGATCAGTATCCGTAATAGGCGCGGTCTCACCTCCCGGCGGTGACATTTCGGAACCAGTAAGCCAAGGTACCCTGAGAATCGTGAAGGTTTTCTGGGGCCTAGACGCAGGACTCGCCAGGCAGAGGCACTTCCCAGCAATCAACTGGCTAAATTCGTACAGCCTTTACCCCCAAGCTCTTGATCAATGGTACAGGGATAATATTGCTCCTGACTTCCCAGAGGTCAGGACTGAAATCAGTACGCTCCTTCAGATTGAGTCTGAACTGCAGGAAATCGTTCAATTGGTGGGTTCAGACGCACTCCCTGTAGATCAGCAGCTTACGTTAGAGGTTGCTAGGATGATTAGAGAGTTCTTCCTCCAGCAGAATGCATTCCATGATGTTGACACATTCAGCGACTTGGACTTGCAGTACCACATGGCCAAGGCCATACTTTCATTCCAAGAAGAGGCAAAGAAAGCAATTGCCGGTGGAGCACAGTTGGAGGATGTAGTCAACGTTCCCGCAAGGACGGACCTCATGAGAGGGAGGTTCGAGAAGGGATATGAAGACAGAATCAGTGATTTGGTCAGTGAGATGAGCAAGCAGATCGATGCTAGCATGGAGGCAAATTGAGAGGTGATATTATGAGTGGAAAAGAGTACAGAACCATTACAGACGTAAAGGGACCTTTGGTCTTCCTAAACAAGACAGAACCCGTATCATACGGCGAGATAGTACAGCTGATGCTGAGCGATGGATCGATCAAGAATGGACAGGTCCTCGACACGTCGGATGACCAGGTAATCGTACAGGTTTTCGAAGGGACCGCCTCCGTTGACAGACAGACTGGAGTCAAATTCCTGGGGGACGTTTTCAAACTCCCAGTCAGTAAGGGACTAATCGGCAGGATTCTTGACGGGGCAGGACGGCCTCGTGATGGCGGTCCCGATATTGTCGCCGATGAAATGGCGGACATAATCGGAGCAGCAATTAACCCGTATTCCAGACAGAGCCCAGAGTCTTTCATTCAAACAGGAATATCAGCGATAGATGCTTGTACATCATTAGTAAGGGGTCAGAAGTTGCCAATCTTCAGTGCTAGCGGCCTCCCACACAATGATATCGCCCTTCAAATTGCCCGACAGGCAAAATTGGTGGATAGCGACGATGACTTCGTCGTAGTTTTCTGCGCCATGGGGATAACAGCTGAGGAGTACAACTTCTTCGTGCATGATTTGGAGAGAACAGGGGCACTAGAGAATTCGGCCCTATTCGTCAACCTAGCAGATGACCCAGCGGTCGAGCGACTAATCACTCCTCGTCTGGCTCTAACTGCTGCGGAGTACCTAGCTTTTGAGCATGACTACCACGTCCTGGTCATATACACAGACATGACAAACTATTGCGAGTCATTAAGACAAATCGGTGCCGCCAGAGAAGAAGTTCCTGGAAGGAGAGGCTACCCAGGATACATGTACACCGATCTTGCGATGCTGTACGAGAGGGCCGGACTGGTTAAGGGCAAGAAGGGATCGATTACACAGTTCCCTATCCTAACAATGCCGGGGGACGACATAACTCACCCGATTCCGGACCTTTCTGGATACATTACGGAGGGACAAATTGTTATTTCCAGAGAACTTCACCAAAAGGGAATATATCCCCCAATCAACGTTCTTCCGTCACTTAGCAGACTGATGAACGCTGGTATCGGAGATGGAAAAACGAGAGAGGATCACAAATCGGTGTCCGACCAGCTTTATGCCGCTTATGCTCAGGGCAGGGAGCTTAGGGGGCTAGTAGCGATCGTAGGAGAGGATGCTCTGAATGAGCGTGACCTTCAGTTGCTGAAGTTCGCTGATATCTTTGAAGACCAATTCCTAAGGCAAAGCAGGGATGAGGACAGGTCCATTAGCGAGGGTACATTAGATCTAGCTTGGAACCTTCTATCGAATATAGATACCAAGTACCTAGTCAGACTTGATCAGAAGTGGATAGACAAGTACCATCCAACAGAGAAATCATCTAACGAAGAGGAGTGAATCTGAGGTTTTAATATGGCTCTGGACATCAAGCCAACAAGGTCCGAGTTGATCAACCTAAAGCGGCGCATCAAACAGACCAGCAGTGGCTACAATCTTCTGAAAATGAAGAGAGACGGTCTATTTCATGAGTTCAGAACTCTTCTCTCGGAGATGATATCAGCTAGGGAAGAGCTGGTTGGTACCTACAGAGACGCTCTACAGGCAATCAGCCTAGCCTCCTCCATAGAGGGGGGTCTATCGGTAAAGAGTGCGGCAATAGCCGCTTCAAAGAGGCCCGAAGTCAGTGTTTCCAAGAGGAATATAATGGGAGTTGTCGTGCCAAAGGTGGATGGTCAGAATCTCAAGCTATCAACCGAAGATAGAGGATTGGGCCTAATAGGAGGCTCGCCATACATAGATGAAGCGGCGGATTCGTACTCGCTACTAATTGAGAAAGTAGTGAAGGCCGCCGAAATGGAGGCAACTCTGAAGCGACTTCTGGAAGAAATCGAAGCCACAAAAAGAAGAGTAAATGCTCTCGAGTTCAAGGTAATACCAGAAATGAAGGAAGCGCAGACATTCATACAGCTGAGACTTGAGGAGATGGAGAGAGAGGAAACTTTCCGCCTGAAGCGATTCAAGAACAAGTGAGAGCGTGGACCTCAAAAGCGAGGGGTAAAATCAGACCTCCTCTTGCAACATGCATGACTTCTCCTGAGCCGTCGCAAGAAAGGCTCGAAATAGACGTGGAAACCTGGAGTAAGAGGGACTTAATTCAGGTAATCTCATCTAGATATTTCATACTAGGTGATCCTGAGACTGGGGAGTTCTCTTGGAGAGTAAACGCTATTGGTGGAGACACTGAAAGTGAATGCTTAATTCGAATGAATAAGCACTTAGAGAAGTTAGGTATGATAGGACTTTTGGATAGGGGAAATCCTCCAATTCTCACAGTCACAAATCTCCCAAATGACGTTTTCGTCATGCCGAGGTGGCAACAAGCGGTGATCTGGATTGCCATGTTTTCATTCATGACTATAGCAGGATCGGGACTGATTCTGAGGAATGACCCAAGTTTGGAATTCAATGCCCCTTTGTTAGCTAAATCCTGCACCCATTTCTCCTTTCCCCTTATCGCGTCCGTTTTCTTAGCAAGCGAAGTTAGGAGGAGAGTTGCAACCAGATATGGAGTATCAATAGGGCATCTGTCTCCCCTAGCGTTCCCTCTCTCAGAACCAATTTGGCCATTCGGACTTGCTGGCTTCATCTCCCAAAGACGTTCCGATCAGGTCCCTATACCAAATAGAAAGGCCCTCGGACTTATTTCGATTTCTGCGCCTCTCGTAATGTTCATCTCGGGAATTCTTCTTACAATCCTTGGAATCTCGTATACCTCCATCCAGCCTCCAGATCTTGAGTCTCCTCCGGTGGCATTCAGTGGCAATGTTATAGTTGGAATACTAGAGTCACTAGGCATAGTAGAATCCCTCGATGTGAAGTTACAATGGCTTGACCCAATAGCAATAGCCGGCCTAGGATTATGCACAGTATCATGGATAATGATGCTTCCAATCCCCGGATTCCCGGGGGATCATCTCCTCCATTCAATACTGGGTCCGGATAATCTCCTGTCAGACGATAAACAGACGGCAATTTTCGCATCCACTCTGATATTTATGGTTCTTATTTTTGCTACCGATCCATGGTTTCCGTGGCTGGTAATCGCCACAATAGCGGTTTGGAGGAGATTTAGTCCTACGCCAATATTAGACCCATTCGTTGTTGACGAATCTTCAGGTCTCGATGATATTTCACGTAATCAATTTGTAACAGTAATTGCCATGGTCATGATTTTGGCATTCCCAGGTGTAAATGGGTCTTACAGTATCACGGAATGGGACGAGGGAATAGAGACTTCTCAGTGGCCAAGTGAAGTGGTTTACACAGTCGGAGAAGAGACAATTATTCCTCTTGCCATAGCTCCCGAGGGAGTTGTTCCGGTGTCTGGCTGGATACAGTTCAGAATAGAAGGATCAGTCAGTCAATTAGACCTCTCCTCTGATTGCTCCGAAACCGAACAGACGTGCAGGGTGGATGGGATAACGCAATCAGAGAACTCCATGATTAATCTCATATTAACCGAAGAAAGCTCCCTAATACTGGATAACATGACCGCGAGCATTCGAGTTTTCACAGAGATCACCGGACACTATGATGAACACGTAATTACCCTAATCCCAAACCATACTCGTTATCAGGCAAACTCTCTCTGGGATTTTTCTGGAACATTACAAGACCCCCAAATTTGCACTGTTGTGACCATAGGTGATGACTCAATCGGGAACGTTTCTGTGGCAAATCCTAGATGGTCGATAATAAACGGTACAACATTGTCCAAAGGAAATAATCACATTTGTCTAGAGGGAGTTAATGGTGCTTCAATCAGCGGCCCTATTGATTATCTTGGTAGGCACCTTGGTCCTCTCCTCTACATTACTTGGGACGATGGAAATTCCAGCTCGTGGCAAACACCCATCGTCAACTCCTCTCCAGTGATTAACTCCAAAGACGGAATCATCAGGGTTCCTAGGGAATTTTCTGGTTCAACCATTGGGTACGTGGAGTCTACCTCACCTTTCTGCCCCTCGCAGTCAGATTTTCCAGTTGCAGACTCAGATACTTCTTGGAACAGAACCTTGGGTGATTACTCATTCATTCAGATTCCTGAAACATACTCTGGAAACGGCTCTTTGCTGGTAAAGGAGGGCGGATGGCTTGTAATATGCGAAGATTACAAATTGACTTCATCCTTCAAAATTTCAAACGGGCCCCAAATCTGGGTTAGTCCGGGGGCGTTGTATAATGGAGTAAAATACACAACCACCAGTGTAATAGAAATTACTAATTTCCAGAATGAGACCGAGTTAATAACCATCTCAATTTCTGCCCCACCCGGAGACACATGGGGTATCGAATCGCCCGAGTCAATAATGTCAAATTCTAGTGTAAACGTCACACTCAACCTTCCTGAAAGTGGCTATGAGGCGGTTGTGTGGGTAATTCCGGACGACTCTGGGACTACTTTATTCACGGATATCAGAGAGGTTTGGAAATGAGAGTCGCCATTCTCGGCATTGGCTCTATCGGAGGAGTCTTTCTTTCATCACTATCTAATGCAGATGTCGACCTATTAGCCATATCACGAGGCCCCACCGCACAATCCCTGATTTCTGAAGGCTTGATCATACACACGCCGGAAGGAGCAATTGAGGCAATCCCCCCGGAAAGGTTCGAAGTGTATGACAGCGAATCAGGACCAGTCCCAGAGAATATCGTCGGTAGTTGCGATATCGCAATCGTTTGTGGCAAGTCATATTCCACACCGATTCTATCACAGATTGTCGGGGATATTCTCTCCGACCGGGGAGTCGCCCTAAGTGTACAAAATGGAATGGGCCATGCCCAACATATTTCCAGTAGAGTTGGCAAGACTCGTACTCTGGGCGGAGCTACTACCCATGGAGCTTGGAGAGATAAGGACGGGACTCATTGGGTCGGCAGGGGCTCCATTACTATAGGCTCACTTGATGGAAATCCTCCTAGCAACTCAGCAAAGGCACTATTGAAAGTACTGGAAGACGCTGAACTGTCACCTATATGGGTAGATGATATCAATACTTCCTCGTGGGAGAAGCTCCTAATCAATGTCGCAATAAACCCCATCTGTTCCATCTCGGGAGTCCGGAACGGTGCTTTACTTGAGAGCCCGGGCCTATGGGACCAATCGCTATCCGTTCTCGAAGAGTCCCTAACTGTAGCCAGGGCTTCTGGAATCAATCTTACCTTTGAGGAAATGCAGGAAACTCTCTTGGAAGTCGTCCAATCTACCTCTGATAATAGATGCTCAATGCTACAGGATTTGATGTCAGGAAGGAGGACCGAAATAGACTCAATTTGTGGCTATGTAATCATGATGGGAGAAGGACTCGGAGTCCCAACGCCCCTAAATTCCATGCTGAGAGCTCTCGTTAGAGGAATTGACGACTCATCACAGTTAGACTGATCAATGTAAATCAATATTGTAGTGCAACCCTACGTTTCCTCTTCTAGATTTAGATGCTTCAATCACCATTTTTGAGACCAGTACTAGATTACGCAGTTCGATTAGGTCCTGGGTCGGTTTACTACTCATCCAATATCTGGCTACCTCCTTTTCAATATGTTCGACTCTCCTTCCAGCCCTATCCAACCTTGCATCACTCTTCACCAGCCCCACATCCTGAGTCATTGTGGCTCGAAGAGCATCCAAATCAGTGATCAGAGGGATATTTTCTACTAATTGGCTCAAATCTTCCGACCTCCACCTCGGCAATCCCGTTTCCAAACTCGAAAGCCCCCCGCATCTCCAATCTCCTATGATTTTCCTCGAGGCTCTTCCCGAGTATACCACGGCTTCAAGAAGACTATTGGACGCCAACCTATTGGCCCCGTGTAACCCCGTGCAAGCAACTTCTCCGATTGCATAAAGGCCTTGCATCGGTTTTCCACCCGACATGGCTCTCCCGAATTCATCTACCGAGACTCCTCCTACCATGTAGTGTGCTGCAGGGGTTACTGGAATCGGATCCTTGCCGAGTGCAATCCCCTCATCATCTAGCCTTTTGGCGATTGTTGGGAAGGAGTGTAAAAGCTCATCTTTGTCAAGATGCTCGGTCACTAATAGGACATTCATTGCACCTATTCGCTTCATCTCAGTGTCAATCGCTCTAGCAACTACATCTCTGGTATCAAGACTTCCCTTTGTTGAATAGTTCAACATAAAGGATTCAGAAGAGGGATTATCCGCTCCTGACATCCTCCATCTGGAATGCTCTTCAATTGTCATTAGAACTGCACCATGGCCTCTGAGTGCCTCGGTAATAAGAAACGGCTTACCGTTTGAAGAATGTAGTGCTGTGGGATGAAACTGAATGAATTCCATATCTCTGATATCCGCACCAGCCCTGCTGGCCATAGCCACTCCATCACCGGTCGCGATCGAAGGATTAGTGGTAGATCTATGCATCATCCCTGAGCCCCCGGTCGCCAGAACTACTACTCTCGAGGGAAGGGTCATTACAACGCCCTCAGGCGAGAGACACCAAACTCCAGATACTCCCTTGGATGGATTCCCATGTTCTTTCTGTATCAAATCCACAGCCATCCAATTCTCCAAAATAACAAAATTAGAATCAATCTCTCCTGAGGCCACTTCAGTGAGGGCACGTTCTATTTCCGCCCCCGTCCTATCTCTTGAATGGAGAATCCTTGCTCCGCTATGTCCTCCCTCTATTACCATGTCGTATTTGCCTGAAGCATCATGATCGAACTCCACGCCATGCCCAATTAGGTCCCTGATACGTTCGGACGCTTCAGAAATCACGCTTCTAACAACTTCTTCATCACAAAGTCCAGCTCCCGACTCAAGGGTATCTTTCACATGTGACTCTATTGCTTCTGAATCATCTGGGTCAAGAACACCTGCGATTCCACCCTGGGCCCAATTAGTAGAAGATGCAGTAACTTCCTTTTTTGTTACGACGGCCACGGTTAGTCCCGATCTCGCACATTCGACAGCTAGGAATAAACCTGCAATACCTGACCCAATGACTGCAATGTCAACCGCCTCGAGCTCTGTCCCTGACACCACTAACCCTCATGATTGCCAGCACCGGTTACCCTAGAATCTTGTCCAATGGCATTATCTTCTTGGCGGGCGATAAGACTCTCTCTAATCGTTATGCTGCGCTTTTGTTAGCCTCAACATTGATAGGCGTAGAGGCAGGGAGGTCATGTTTAGTGTCGGCGGAAAATTTTGCCGATATTAGGTGATGGGATGCATCTCAAAAGAATAGAAGTCGAGAACTTCAAATCATTCGGTGGCGAGATGGTCATTCCATTTGACGAGGGATTCACCGCAATAACCGGTCCAAATGGAAGTGGAAAGTCAAATTCTGGTGATGCCATACAGTTTGTCCTAGGTCCAAAATCAACCAAGGCCCTCAGGGCTTCCAATGTGTCTGAACTGATATTCAACGGAGGTGGGCGAGGAAGAGCTGCCAAACACATGTCTGTCACACTAGTTTTCGCAAATGTCCCAGAACATGATGGAAGGAGGCGCCTCAGGATTGATGATGATGAGGTTTCATTCACTAGATCGGTCAGACTGAACAGGAAAGGTGAGCCCATCTCGTCCTTCAGAATAGGGGAGAAGCCCTCAACCGCTACAGAGATGAGAAGGGTTCTCGCCGAAGCAGGACTAAGGGGCGATGGCTACAATATTGTCCTGCAGGGTGACGTGACAAACCTGGCAACAATGACTCCGCACAAGCGAAGAGGGGTCCTGGAGGAAGTAGCCGGGGTGACGGCATACGACGATGAAATCCGCAGAGCAAACACCCAAAGAAAGCATGTTGAGAGTAGCATAGAGACAATCGACCTCTTGGAAGACGACAAGAAAAAGCAACTCAAGCAACTCTCAAAGGAGAGGGAGCAGGCGCTCAAGTACAAGGACCTAAAGCAGGATTTTGATAAGTCCAGAGTGATACTTTATCAGTCCAGATACAGGAATAGACTGGATGAGGTTTCCTTGTTGGGCAAAGAAAGATCCGACTACTCCGAGAAAGTCAGATCTCTTGGGTCATCATTGGCAGATGGGAATAAGAAACTGGATAGGTTTGATACAGAATTGGTGTCGGTTGAAGCAGAGCTAAGGAGGGCCTTGGCCGGTGATGCTCAGAGGATAATGGAGAGCATCAGGAAGCATGAGATTGATATCGAAACCGGAACCGACAGAATCGGTGATCAAAGAAAGATAATCACAAGCTCAAATGAGGAGATCACAACACTCAGAGAGGAACTTGAAAAAGCTAGAATTGCTTGGGAAGAGTCGATAAAGAGCCTCGAAAATGCCAAGATCTCTTTGGCCGAAACAAAGCAGTTACTAGTTGACGCCGCAAAAGAGGAGTCTGATGCAAGAAAGGCAATTGAGTCCGGAGACAAGCATGCTAGGGATCTCAACAGGGCGCTAGGAAAGGCCAGCGAACGGGTCTCTCTCGCTCAAGATGCGTATGCACAGGCACAACTAGAATCAGACCGCGCATCCCAATCATCACAGCTAGCTTCTGAAAATCTGGCCGATCTAGAGGAGAAATACGAGGAAGCGGTAATGATAAGGGACGATCTAGAGCTAGTAGGTACAGAGATCAGGGAATCGGGGCCAGATTCCGATAGGTCATCTCTGGCTGACGATCTAAGGAAGCTTCAGAAGCAGGAGGCAGAGCTTAGATCCGATAGGGATAGAGCAGAGATAAAACTTCGAGATGCAGAGAGGGAACTTAGTAAGGCCAAAGCAAGGCAGGAGGCAAGATCTGCCTCACCCGGGTCGGCAGTGACTATAGCAGCATTGACTAGACTTAGAGAGAGCGGAGAAATATCCGGAATCCTAGGGACTTTGGGCGAACTGACAGCTCCAAAGAATCCATCCCATGAGGAGGCACTAGCCACCGCATTAGGAAATGGACTCAGGAGCATAGTAGTCAGGGACGACGAGGTAGCCTCGAAGTGCATCAAGTGGCTTAGGCAAAACAGTGGGGGAAGGGCGACCTTCTTACCACTCAACAAGCTGAAGGTTTCGAGGCCACAAGGAAGGACCCTCCTCGTGGCTAGAAATCCAGGAATAATTGGATTTGCACAAGATCTCCTAGAGTACGATCAAGAAGTCGAAATTGCGGTAATTTATGCAAGCAGAAACACTCTATTGGTCGACTCAATGGAAGTTGCCAGAAAGAATATGGGAGGAGTTAGGATGGTCACATTGGATGGCTCCCTCATTGAGAGCTCTGGGGCAATGACCGGAGGCTCTACATCACGTGGAAATAGGCCCTCATTCGGAGGGGGGACAGGTAGTAGCTCTAGCATAGACAGGCATGAGATGATTGTCCAAGAAGCAAACCTTCTCTATTCCACTGTCGATGCCGCACTCAGAGAGACTATGCTCAATTTACAGTCACTCAGGGATCGAATCAATAATGTCGATGGGAGCGACCACTCAGTTAAGCTCAGAAACTGGAAGTCGGACTTGGAGAGGGCCAACAAATCACTTTCTGAAATTGAAGGTAGAATGATATCATCCAGAAAAGAGCTCAAAGAAAGCGAGGAAAATAGGACTAGAATGATTTCATTATGTGAGGAGGCCAAGCAGGACTTAGAGAATTCGCTTAATGGAAGAACTGAGGCAGCAGAAGCCCTTCAGGACAATACTCCAGATCATCTCTCTGAGATACTCAGGGGCGCTGAGAGAAAGAGGACTGAGGCTGAGAGGGTAAGACTCTCGTGTGAATCGTCAATTGCCACCAATGAAAGTCAAATTTCAATGATGGAACAGAGGGTCTCTGACTTAGAAGCCAGAATCTCAAAACATGAGGGAGAAATCAATTCTGCGGAACTAACGATTTCTAACTTAGAGTCTACTATCTCGGTATCAAAGGCAGAATTAGTGGATCTCAAGGGCAAGTCAGAACAGTTTGATGAAGAACACAGAATTCTGACAAGTAAACGCGACGAACTAGTCGAAGAGAGAGCCAGTCTAAGAGCCACCCTAGATCAACTCTCCAAAGACAGAGTGACCATAAAATCGAGAATTGACGAGCTAAACGCTCAGATAAGTCAGAAAACCAATGCGGCAAAAGAAACAGCCCAAGAGTTAGAGGAGGCAGGCGTCGAGATTCCTTCAGATGATACTCAACTACCAACAATAGCCGAGGCGGAGAGAGCGATGCAGGGGCTCGAACGCCGCCTCGGCAACCTTGGTAACGTTAACATGCTAGCAATAGAACAATATGACGAAACTGCAGAAAGGATAGCTGCACTGATGGAGGATGGTAAGACTCTTAGAGCTAGGAGGGACCACCTAGTGAGCATTTCAGAACAACTCGAGAATGAAAGAAAAACTCGATTTATGACAGTATTCGAACATGTAAACAATAATTTCAGCAGAGTCTATGAAATTCTACAACCATCAGGCTCAGGAAAGCTGAGGTTAGAGAATAATAAGAATCCGTTTGAAGGGGGCCTTGAGATGGCATGTGTCCCTCCGGGTAAGAGTAGGAACACTAGGAGATCCGCCCTTTCAGGAGGGGAGAAGTCCATGGCGGCCCTCGCATTGATTTTTGCAATTCAGGACTATGAGCCGAGCCCGTTCTATTACTTCGATGAAGTCGACCAAAATCTCGACCCATTCAATTCTGGAAGGATTGCAACTCTATGCAGAATTAGGAGTGAAAGGGCACAATTTATCATGGTCACACTTAGAAAAGTGAGCCTATCACTTGCCGATCATCACATCGGAATTACCCATGCAGGGGACGGTTGCAGTAGGAGAATCACCGACTTCGACAGGGCCGCTGCAATAGAACTCAGTGAGGAGCTCGAGGCTGAGAAGAAGGCTCAGGAGGAGTCCAAGGCAGAGAAGGAATCCATGCCAGAATTGCCCGATCCGAGTGACATGCCCAAGGTACCAGAGCCTCTGCAGACTCCGGCTAGCTTGGGCGGTTTGGCAGAGAGAGCGGGCATAGATTCCTTGGGTGAGAGCGAATTAATAGAAAACGTGGGCGCTGAAGACCAAGTAATCGAGTCCCTCAGGGAGAGAACAGAGGAATGGACGGAAGATATTGATGAGAAGAAGAGGGTTATCTTCCATGATTCTCAAGACGAAAAGGAATATCTGAAGGAGGATCCACAACAAGTGGATGTTGAGTGAGGTGTTTGCTAATGTCGGTTCTGGACGGTCAGGCAATGAGGGACGATATCGTCTCCAGGCTATTGGGTGGAGAACCAGACCTGTCTACCAGCAAGTATCTAGACAGGATCTCAGAACTAGCCAGCATGGAAGAAGCTGAACATCAATTCCTGATAGATCCGTTCGATAGATCCGTTGCTCTAGTTTTTCAGATGTTCCAAAGTACCGATTTAGATCCTTGGGATGTAGACCTGTCTAGTTTTTTGGAGATGTTTTCATCAAGGATAGAAAAATCCGAGAATATTGATCTTCCAACCTGTGGGAGGCTGATAAGGATGGCATGGGCTATTTTGAGAAATCAAGCGTCGTCTCTCATAGAAAAGCAAGAAAGAGCGCTTGATTTCGAGGAAGATGATACTTGGGATTTCGAAGGAGGGTGGGAGACCGAATTCGATGATGAGGATTACAACTTCTCGGTCGGAGTACTTTCAGGTGCGGCCGACGATGTGCTACCATCAATTTTCGAGGGCAGGGTCCACCGGGATGAAGGTCGTCCCGTGACTCTTGGAGAACTACTAATGGGATTACAGGAAGCTGGGAGACTGGCGGAGGAGCAGAGGACCAGAGAAAGAATAGCCCAAGAGAGGAGAGAGGCGCTTTCGACGGCACGTGAGAGATTCAGGGGAAGCCTCCATATCGAAGATTTGGAAGGCGATTTAGAAAGAACCTGGAACGCACTTCAGTCTAGATCTCAGGGCCAAAAGGAGAAAGTGTCCCTAAACGAGGTATCTGAGCATCTAATGGGACTAGCTGTTGACTCTGGGGTGGGGCCCGATGAGGCTAGATCAGAGGCTCAGGTAACCGCCCTAGTTTCTGCACTCTTCCTCACAAATAGAGGCTACACTGAGATCTCACAGGAGCCCGGAAGGAATGGGAAGGTCAGTATCGCTCCACTTTGGGAAGGAGAAGATAGCTTTGCTGAGTTGACTGCCAAGCTCCACCCGGGAGAAGTAGGGGTGATTAAGAATGAGCAGTAAACCAGAAATTCACACATTACTGGAGGCTATTTTATTCGGTGCTGGGAAATCCATGTCAGTCGATGAATTGGCCTCTTTGCTTTCTTTGAGGAACTTTCAGGTTGCAGAGGGGCTGCAGGAACTAAAGTCAATGATGGCGGCGAGAAAGTCAAGCGCGTTACAACTCACAGAAGTTACAGGGAGATGGATTATTGAAGTAAAGCCAGAAATCTCCCCGTCATTGCCTGAGTCATTCAAACCAGAAATTCCACAGAGGTTGCTTCCCGCTGCAGCTTTGATAGCATACCATCAACCCATGCCCCAAGCACAGCTAAGGGATATGCTTGGCCCAAAAGCGTACGATCATGTCAGGGATCTTGCTAGCCTGGGGCTCATCGATAAAAGGAGAGACGGCCTCACTAGGAGACTTACTACCACAAGGAGGTTTGCTGAGTACTTCGGCTGCCCGGAAATAGAATATAGAAAAGTAAGGACTTGGTTCAGGGAGGAGGCATCTAAACTGGGCCTAACCAGTGCACAGCTAGCAGCCTCACTCGCTCCCGATGAGCAAATGACAATTTCAGAGTTCACAGGAGAAGACAAAGAGATAGAAATTGATGCCCAGGCCGAGGAATAACTACACCACATGAGTCTTTCCAGCCCCTCTGTGACCGATTATCCTCGGGCTACCCCATGGGATCCCATTTTCCAGATTTTTTATCCAGCTATTTTCAGAGCCGTCCCAATTCATTCTCCTACCCTGCTGGAGTATCATCTCAGATTTCCTAATATCTTCCATTTCGGACCAGTATGGAAGGGAGCCACTAGCCTCAGACATCAGGTCCTCCAAGTCCTCAGAAGAAGATTTAGAAAGCCTATCTGACCATTCTTCATCTAGGGGTTGACTAGCAGGCCGTGGCCATCTGAAACTACCATCGGGCTTGTTCAGAACCTCTGGATTCAAGTGGTCTGTAACTATTGAAACTCCGGCATCCAACAGTTGATCTTCAAGGCGCAGGGGTGCGGGCCAAACGAAAGCCCCCATCCCTCTCAAAGATCGATGTAGCCTAGCAAGTCCCTTACCTTTGAGGCCCACTGATCTACCTAACCTAGCATGCCTCTCCCACCCACTTAGATACTCTAAGGCCATTCCAACAGATTCCATGCCCTCATCTCTGAATTTATCTGCTATTGATGGGACAGATGTCAAGAAAAAATGAGGTACGGCGAAGAACTTCTTCACCCTCCAATGTCTTCCCCAGGGTCGAATCTTGGGAACTAGTTGAGTTACAGGCATTCCAAACTCACATTCCCTAGATGCTTTTGCAATCTCTGGTGAGAAACTCGTTACTATCGTCGATCTAGGGGCTAGGTGAAAATCCTGAGTCATCAATGAAATCTTCCTCATTATCAACTTTAGATGTTCATTATGGGATTTTCCGACAACAGGATGTGGCATCTTTATTTCAATATCCACTGTTTTACATCCAGACTGCCAATTTTCCATGAATTTCCTATTATCAATAACCTCCTGAAGAGTCAAAACCCCCTCATCTCTCAGATCAGATGTATGGATATTCTCGATGCATCTAGGACTCAATGGTCCCTTTTTTGGTAGAGCCTCGTCATGGTAAATTACGAGCTCACCGTCTGCATCCATCCTAACATCAAACTCAACCCCATCAGAGAAATCCATCCCATGATTCAGGGCGTGCAAAGAATTCTCGGGGGGCTGATTCCACATATGTCTACTATATTGCCGAAGGTGTGGGGGCAATTAATGCAATCTAAGAAATTACACTGACGTAACAATACTCATTACCTCTCCGCCTCTACGAAGCTTAGGTATTGTCATGACAGAAGCAGAACTAGACCGCGCGTCAAACCCATTAGAAGTGCGAGGATATTGTATGTATGATTGGGGGAAGTCGTCATTTGAGACAAGTGTAGTTTCTGCAATATTCCCCACTTGGTTCGCTTACCTATTCCTAGAGGCAAATGGCCTGAATACCACTATTGCGGGTATAACAATGGAGGGAGACGCGTTAATCGCCTATCTAGTAGCATTTGGTACTTGGGCGGTTGCCATAATTGCTCCAGCCTTAGGAGTCATAGCAGATTACAAGCCAGTCAAAATGAGTTGGCTAAGAAAATTGACCTATGTTGGTGCGGGATCCACGTTCCTACTTGGATTCGACTTCCTTGCAGGCGACGGTAACGAATGGATATGGCTCCTCATCTTTTACTTCACTGCAAACATAGGTCTGAATGCTGCTGGTGTTTTCTACAATGCACTGTTGCCACATCTTGGTAAGGATGAAGAGATGGATAGTATCTCTAACAGGGCGTATGCATATGGATATCTGGGAGGAGGCCTACTGTTAGTAGTTCACTTGGGATTAGTATTGGGCATTGGGGGAGACGCGGTGATAAGATTCTGCTTAGCCTCATCTGGAGTATGGTGGTTCGGTTTTGCACTTATGACTTTCAAGTACGTACCAGAGCCCCCTATGGAGAATGATAAGCAAGTTCCAACTGTCAGGCAAGCCTACTCGCAGGTCTGGACGACACTAAAGGAGTACAATAAATTCAGAACACTGTTCATCTACATGCTGGCGTACTTCTTCTTCATAGATGCGATTAACACAGTATGGGCAATTGGGCCAATATTCGGTGCGGTTGTTCTTGGGGTATCAACAATCGAATTAATGATCACTATAGTTTTGATTCAGTTCGTTGCATACCCATGTGCGCTATTTTTCACAAAGCTGGCCAATAAATGGGGGACCAAGAAAGCGCTGAATGCTTCTTTGGTCGGATGGCTGGTGCTAAGCTTCGCAACTCTTGGTTTTGCACCATTGGAACTTGACTCCCACGATGAGTTCGAAGTAATGTATGACTGGAATGACGAATCACAGTTGTATCAGGTACATGTAAACTATAACGCTAATGACATAGCGCAAAAACTGAATTTCGAGGACGGTGAGTTCGATGAACAGGCTTGGGCAGCTCTATGGAGCGAATCGCTCCCAGTTGAGTACGATGATAGAACTGGAACATACTCTTGGCTTTACTCTAATTCCTCTGACGAAAAGCGATTAATTGATGTGAATGACGTCGAGGATGTATCCTCTATACTAGCATCAATTTCAGACTCCCGATTCAGTATCAGTGTATCAGGGGGCCCTCTGGATGGATCAACAAACGTGGGGATAGACCATCCGACAAACCTCGGTGACGGAGCATTGGACTTCATACCCGAAACAGTAAGGAAATATCTGTGGGAGCCTCTGGATATAGGAGTCGGATATCAATTCATGATACTAGGGATGATGATAGGTACCCTATTTGGAGGATCACAAGGGTTGTCTAGAAGTATCTTCGGACAGATGATACCTGAGACTAGGAGTGCGGAGTTCTTCGGATTCTTCGGATTCTTCGGAAAGGTTGCCGCAGCTATAGGGCCACTACTATACGCGTCTATGACGATAATGTTCGACAGTAGGGTCGGAGTTCTCAGTATAGCTGTCTTAATAGCAATCGGAGTATTTTTGATGAGGTACGTTGATGTTGAGCAGGGACGTGCTGATGCTAGAGCGGAAGACGCTAGAAACAGGGGAATCAATCTCGATTAGTCATCACATGGAGAATCAAGACAAACTCCAGTAATATGAGAACTGGTCCAGCCACTAGGAACATAGAGATTGGATCCGGAGGGGACAGGAAAGCTCCGAAAGCCATCCCAAGGAACCACATCACCCCTCTGTTACGCGTCATCGAGTCAACATTGATGATCCGGTTTCGTAGCAGTATCCATGTGAGCAATGGGGCTTGAAATCCTACGATAGAAGCGAAGTAAAGGCCAACTATGAAGCCAATCCAAGACCTAAGTTGCCAAGTAGAGCTTAGATTCGCAGAAGCAGCGTCCTCGGAGAGATAGTCAAGAAGGAAAGGGACCAAAACTTCGTGTGAATACAAAGACCCAGTCAATGCTAACAGTAATGACAAAAGGACAATCACAATCAGACCCGACAGACTCCCATTCCCTGTGTAAGCCACCCTCTTTGCCTCAGAGAATATCTTCCTACCGTTCCATGAAATATCTCCAACAAGAAATAAGACTGACAATATCGCACCCAACTGTACTCCCATCCTCAGCCTAATCAGGACTGCTTCCATCGGATGGAGTATGACGACCTCCACATTCTCCGGTTTGTATGCGGTTGAATTTAACAAGGCCTCAATGACCCTTCCTGAAACCGGGTATCCCCCGACAAAACCGATTAAGAATATGGCAGTAAGGAGTAACAATCTCCCCCTGATGTGCCCAATCAATCCACGAAGCTCAGCACGAGGGAGCATGTCCCCCTGCGAATATTCCATGTCTTCGCGTGAGGGTCCCATAGGTCAATACATCGCCTAAGATTTCCTCAGAACTATGGTTAGTATGTCTCCATCTGAGAGGGGATGATCCAAACCGACTCTCTGCCAGTCAAATTTCGCACTGGGGCCCTTAACTCTGGCATATCTGAATTTCCTAACAAAATCCCTGTGTAATTTTGCACATACGTCGCGCACGGTTGATGTGTCCTTGACGATTAATGGCTCAACCATATCCGCCTCTTGGCCCTGAGGCTTCAGGAATATGGACATGAAATGCAGATTATCAAAGATGAAGTCTTTCATATTCTCAATTCCTTCGCCGGTTTTGGCTGATACTTCTAATACTGGCCAGCCAATAGGCAACATATTCCTCGTTCTCGCAAGATCATCCTCAGTTGCAAGGTCAATTTTGTTGACGACAACAACTGCTCTATTGTATATCCTATTTCCAGCTAGGGTATCCACGATATGGTCATCAGTCACGTCAGTTCTCAGGGTTACTGTCGCCGAAACAATTCCAAAGCTCCTGATTATGCCCTGAATCTCCTCTTCAGATAGATTAGTTTGCTCTACCGTGGATCTTACTACTATTCCACCCCTCTTGGTCCTAGTAATGAAAACTTGAGGCTCAGGTTGATTCAGCCTCATTCCTGCCATCCAAAGCTCCCTGTCAAGAATATCAAAGTGTGACTCCTGAAACGGATCGACCACATAGAGAACCATGTCAGACCCTCTAATTACGTTCAATATTTCCCTCCCTCTACCCTTTCCTTCGGAGGCACCCTTTATCAGTCCTGGAAGATCAAGAATCTGGATCTTAGCTCCCCTATGATCTAAAACTCCGGGAATACAAGTCAGCGTCGTAAATGCAAACGCTCCAGCCTCAGAGTCTGCACCAGTGAGTTGCGATATCAGGCTAGATTTACCAACACTGGGGAATCCAACCAGAGAAACAGAAGCATCTCCTGACTTTTTAACTTCGAAACCAGCGCTTGAACCACTTTTCTTTGCGTGAGCAACAGCTTTCTCTTTCCTTTCTTTCAGCGATGCAATTTTGGCCTTAAGCCTACCAATATGGCCTTGTGTAGCCTTGTTGTACTTGGTCTTGGATATTTCATCCTCCAAGGACTTAATCTGCTCTTCAATGGTCGCCAAGTCCCCTCCCTCCAACTATTATTCCTCCTACGCGAGGACCAACTTATTGAATTCCGTGGAGAAAATCATCCATAGTGATGCGAGCGAGGGTTCATGCCAGACTGCCGACTGGTATAGTCGAGGATACATATGCCCGACCTCATAGTTTCCCTGGTTGACCCCAAATCTCTGGATTCGATCATGAGTATGCCAATGAGACTTCTGATTGAGGGCATGGAATCAAGAAGCCTCAGGACAATCAGACCAGACCAGATACCCCCATCAAGGCAGTTTGACGTCGACCTGGAGGGCGAAGTTCTAGAGTGGATAGATGGTAATCCCGGCTTAGATATTGCCTATTCTCTCGGAGAGCAGAATATCCCTACTGAAAATAAGCTAGAACTGCTTCTCCTAATGTGCCATTGGGCATCCGCAGTTGAATGGAGGTGCTGGGATGCAAGACTTTTCCTTTACCTAGAGCCAAGTCTAGATTACGAAGTCAAAAGTACAGAATCATTCCTTTCTCCGAGCCTTTGGAAAGACTTCTCAACAGCAATCTCATCCTACGACAGGTCGTCCTTTGTCGAATCCGTGGTAATCGACTGGATGTCCAGAAGGGAGTCCCTCGGGGAAACCATGGATCCATCATCAGACCCACGTATACTTCCGACAATGGAGTCTCACCAAATTATCTCGGGTTCGCTATTTGATATAATTGAGGGATCTAGGTTAGAGGGGCACTCCATACTCTTGGGTAGGGAATATCTAGAGCCTGGGTCGTGGCATTTAGGGGACAGAAGACTCGAGGACATTATGGGGTGACAGAATGACAGAACTTCCAATGACTCCGGGTCCGCCAGACAGTCCACCTCCTCCTTCGGTCGTGGTTCTTGGAAGGTTCCAGCCTTTCCACAGAGGGCATGCACACATGTTGGAGTTTGCAGACAGTTGGAGGTTGAATAATATGCCAAACGCATCCTTGGTCGTTGCAGTAGGGTCTTCAAACAGGCCAGAGAATCTCAGAAATCCATGGACATACTCAGAACGCTCTGAGATGATTTATCGGTGGCTGGAATCATCAAGCATTCGAGATACACCGATCATTGTCCCCATTCCAGATATTGACGACCCCCCCAATTGGGTTTCACATGCCGAATTATACCACGGAAGGTCTGGGGTTTTCCTGTCGAGCGATGCATCTTCTCTGAAGCTGTACGGCGATTCGGGGTGGAAAACCATCGAGGTCCCTATGGAGAGCAGGGAGAGATTCGAAGGATGGAGGGTCCGTGAGACAGCAAGGATGATGTCCACCATTGATGATTCCGAAGCCGTCCTGGAGGTTCTCACCCCAACAATTCCCAAATCGGTTCTGATGCTGATGATCGACAATCAATATCTCAGGAGGCTTGCATTTATGGGGGAGGGCGGAGAGCCCGTGGGATAATCACCAGTCACCTTCGAATGTACACCTCGGGTCGCAGTAGTCAACCAGCACTCCCGTTATCAGATACCCATAAGCCATCATCTTGGCTTCGGGAACTTCTAGGACCAGATTATGAGCAAGCGAATGATGCCACATTGGGCCATTCGTATTGCCTGTAGGAAGTGGAGGGAAATCTCCGTCGAAATAGGCGGCTGAGGATCCTTCGATTGGTCCTTCAACCACATCGACTCCAAATGGATGATATGCAGACCCGTTTACCACAGGTACATTCCCAGTTCTTACAGCTCTGTCAGCTGAGAGTGTTGTAACCTGCGCATCCATCATGGAAGTGAGATAGAACATATCGAAAGGCTCCAAGACATCACCATAACCAGTTTCCCTGAACGGCAGGTAGGTTTCACCGTCTGTGGAGTCCCATATCGATTGAAGTAGAGCTATGCAAACTGCACGGTCCAACCTAGATGGGAGCGAGACATCGCTTGAAAGGAGTTCAAAGAATTGCCCCGGATGCTCATTGGACCCGTAGTGAGTGGACCTCTCAACCTGATGAGTAAACGATGTCCCACCCACCCAAAGGACCCCCCACTCAAGCTCAGGAACAAAGGCAAGTAGAGAAGGGCCTCTAAGTCCCCCTAGCGAAATTCCGATGTAATTCACAGTCTCGACATCAATCATGTTAGTACCGTTATGCTTGAAATGCTCAATATCTGAACAGATTCCCGTTATCGTCCTCACCATCGAGATATGATTCACTACAGCCTGCATTTGCCTCTCCTGTTGGTATTGGAATTCCTTTAGGTCCATCAATGCGAAAGTCATGGCATCTAAGTCACCATCAGAACTCCAACCTTTGAAGTCTGTAGCAATAACTGCTGTCTGATATTCATTTGCAACTGATCGAGCATTCATGGCATATGAATCTCCATCACCAAAAAGTCCATGCCCGAAAACAGTAAGTGGGCCTGAGGTATTGTTCTCGGCGAGTGATCTGGGAATTAACATCGTGAAGTCAATCTCTCTGTTCTCAACGAATTCAGGATCGCCACCAGGACCTCTCATCAAAGGCGATCTTGCAAACTCATTTTCCATGTAGTGAGGAGTTGTGATAGTCCCCCTGATTAACCTCAGAGACGTTCCATCGTTTCCAAAGTCCTCCTCAACCCCTGTGATATTGCATCCAATTCCATCATCGCCCAGTCTCTGCTCCGCATCATCCCTCATGATTAGTATGTCCTCCAGAATAGACTCAGTCGAGGCTGTGTGGAACCACCATGCAGATTGCAGGGAGCTTCTCTCAAATCCGGCGTCCCCTAGCTTGTTGAAAACTTCCTCATAGGACTCCCTCTGCCCCTCAATGCCATCTGAGTCCGTTTCATTGCCGTCTCTGAGTGCCTTGAATCCTTCCGAGGGTACTATCGGAGTACCTTGTTCATCCACTAGATTCCTGAATCCCACGGCATAGGGGGTATTGTGATCCAAGCCCTCAATTGTCCTCAAGAAAATTATAGTTTCCTCATTCTCTTGGACTCGTGCATCCAACTCAATCCAGTGGTGTACTTTCTCACCTGTATCCAGGTTTAGCAAGATGCTAGAATGTTCATCCATCGTCGAAATTCCAATGTCAAACTGTGTAGCCATTCCAGTGATGTTGGGAACCTCATCAAAGGCAGTGAAGATTTGTGTGGACGGGCTGAAACCATCAAGACGATCGAGTATTACCATATTGTCGCTTACTGAAGACCTAGTATCCGGTATCGCTTCACCATCTATGCTCAGACTGTATCCGGTGTCCCTGGTCTCATCTACATCCAAGAATGCACCTGAAGGGAATGGAAGCATGCAGTGTATGTGATTGGTATCGTCGCAGAATTCACTGCCCTCAATTTCAATAATCTCGTCTTCTGGAACCTCGGTAATGTTGTCTGTCGGATCGGTTGGCTGTTCTATTTCATCAGCGTCCTTCTCATCTGAATCGGCACTTGGGTCCCCAGTACATCCTACGAGTAACATCGACACCACTAATGTCAAGGCCAATATTTTTCTGGTCCTATTATCCATCTATATCACCAAACTAACAAATCCAAAGATACTCACTAACAGTCAGTGCACCACACGTCTTCCGGCATTTCTCCATTCAGCCAAGAAGTGAACCAGTCAGCGAATGAAACCGATTCATCTTCAAGTTGGTAGAACCAGCTAGAAAATAGGATTCCATGATTATCACCGGATTCTATCCATCCTGACATCTCGACACCCTCGCTCTCTATGTGCAATTCAGAGTTTCTCAATCTCCAGTTGTAGTCTTCTGGAGGATTGTTTAGTAATCCGTTGAAGTACTTCATTGTCTCATCTTGAGCACTGTCAAATCTACCATAAGTTATGTCCGGATTGTACATGTTAAGGAATATGTCCAAGTGTGCACTTGTCATATCATTCCAGTCCAGAGAGGATCCATTGTACGTGAGGTCATCCAGCCATGTGAAGGAGGTGTTATTCAATCCCCAAGCAGGGTAAAGATCGGTAGTTCCAGTGCTGGTGACTCCTCCTGTGCTGTCATGAAACACGAATATGTTGGCCTCAGGTAATGCCTCAGATAGGCTCCCTGCATAGAAACCAGCAGCTATTGCTCCTCCACTGGAACCGAGGACGTAGTATGTACTAGCATTTGGATGGCTGGAAATGAAGTAATCAAACGCGCTCATGGCATTAGGATACCCCCTGTGATGCATCAC
>DANW01000034.1:6628-15840 GCA_002501605.1 Euryarchaeota archaeon UBA28 | reverse complement strand
GGTACGAATACCATCGAGGCGTCTATGAGCGGATTATGTCGGTTGTCTAGGTCCAGTATTCCGCCCCATCCTGTCGGATTCTGCCAATAGGCCCCAGTACTAGACGAGTTCTCCACAGTGCAGGTGAAATCATTCCAGCATGCCCCACCCCCGTTGAAGAATAAAACTGCCACATCTGAGTCTCCATCACGTGAATAGAACGAGTATTCAGATCCGTCTGAGCACATGCAGTCCTCATCTTCTGAGTCATGCTTGGTCCATGTTTCGGTATATTTAGGGACCCAATAATCACAGCTTCCATCATCATCGGTGGCCTCTGGAACGAAGTTGTTAGCAGCATTGTCAGTGCATCCGGGAACTTCGTCGATGTCAAATATTCCATCACCATCGGAATCCGAGTATGCGCAGGGGCCTTCTAGAGTAGCATTTTCATCATAATTTTCGGCCTTTTCATCCATACAACCGACTATCTCTGCTGACCCATCAGCATCTCCAGAGCATCCCGCTAAGAGCATACAGAAGATTAGAAGGATGGCTGTAAGCCGTCTCACACCATCAATCATAGATTCTCATGGGAGCATGACATATATCATCATTCCTCGGCCATTTCAGCCACTATCACCTTGGAGGCGATAAGTACCCTTTCGTGTAGCATATATCCTTCCTCTATGACTTCCATAACGAACCCCGACTCCACTCCTTCTGGGGCTGGAAGCATTGCAACTGCCTCCATCTTAGTTGGATCGAACTGCTTATTCATTGCCTCAATGTGAGTAACTCCTTCAGATTCCAACGCAGTCCTCAGGCCACGAAGAGTCATTTTTGTTCCTTCGACAAAACCGTCTCCATCAGCCCCATCTGTTTGGTCAATAGCTCTCTCCATTCCACCGAGTAGTGGGAGAATTTTTCTTGCTAGAGAAGATGGTCCATACCTAATTGCCTCAGATCTTTCCTTTGCTGATTTCTGCCTAAGATTGACCATATCAGCGGCCTGGTATTGCAACTCCTTCTCGAGTTCAGATATCCTCGCCTCAAGTCTTTCTAATTGACTTTCCTCTACCTCTTCTGTACCTTCCGAGTCAGCGTGCTCGTCTCCGTCCACGGTCCCTCGCCCCCATGCTCCTTCAATAATCCAATGGATTACTAGCCAGAGTAGAAGTACTCTCCAGCTGATTTTTGATCTCTATCTTTCACACTTCCCGGTTTGTTGATACGGGGTCTCTTGGATTCATGGTCTCTTCTGAACGTGACCTCCACTCCAGAGAGGAATCTGTTCATGCCCTTTCTGAGGCTCAGGGGCCCAATAGCATGCCCCTCAATTCCACCGGTCCCCTCGAATACCAATAATGAGTCACTGACTATGTCTACGAAGTAGATATCGTGATCAATTACCATCGCAGCCTTTTCGTTACTCTCCATGGTTCTGCGAATCGCTTTGGCCGCCTCCATCCTCGCATTAGCATCCAGATGGGCACTCGGCTCATCTAGAAGGTAGAGATCGGCTTCTCTTCCAAGGCAAATAGCAATACTGACGGCCTGTAATTCTCCCCCGGATAATTTGGAAGCCTCCAGATCTAGCATTTTGTCAATCTGAAGCGGCCTAATTACCTGTGTATGGAACTCTCCCGACCTCCACTTCGTACCAATCTCCACATCCAACCAGAGCTGGACGTTGCCTTCGAAATCGGCTGTCACGTGTTGTGGCTTGTAAGAGACAGACGCTTCCATCGTGCACCATCCCTGATCAGGCTCCAGCTCTCCGGCGATCATTTTTACCATCGTGGTCTTTCCTGTGGCATTTGGTCCAACAACACCGATTACCTCTGCTGACCTGACCTGACCTTGTCCAGTCGTGAGGTGAAAATCCCCCATCTTCTTCTCCATGTCACCCCATTTGAGAATAGGGAGCCCGATATCCTCACCTCTGGTTCTCCCTCTGACGAATCTTATGGGTTTGTCCCTAATCCTAACATTCTCCTCAGGAAGATACCCGTCTAAATATGCGTTGATAGCGGTTCTGGTGGTTCTCGGAGGCGTGAAAATCCCATATCCCGCTCTCTCGCCATACACCACATGAAGCAAATCGCAGAGAACATCTAGTATGGCGAGATCATGCTCAACGACTAGAACTCTCTTACCCTCTGAGGATAAATCTTGAATGATTCCCACCATTCTCATTCTTTCATAGATGTCAAGGTACGAAGAGGGCTCATCGAAGAAATACACGTCCGCCTCCTTCAGGAGCGTAGCACAAAGTGCAACTCTCTGTAACTCACCGCCAGATAGAGACCCTAGCTTTCTTGAAAGAATATGTTCAATTCCCAAGGATTCTGAGTACTGGACTATTTCCCCTCTATCATCTACTCTTTCCAAGAGCTCTCTGACCTCTCCCTCAAAAATCTTGGGAAGTCTGTCGATATATTGGGGCTTAACAGCAATGGTAACCCCTTCTTCGGACAATAGTGCAAGATAGTCGCGTAGTTCGCCTCGGGGAAATGTTTGAATCACCTCATCCCAATCTGGAGAGCCATTACGCCAATCACCCAAATTCGGTTTTATACTTCCGGATAGAAGGTTAACAGCGGTAGATTTACCCATTCCGTTAGGCCCTAGAATCCCGACAACCTGCTCTTGTCGAGGCGCTGGTAGTCTGAAAAGTCTGAAGCCATTCTCTCCATAGCAGTGCGTCATCTCTGAATCAAGCTCTTCAGGGAGATTAATTACGATCACCGCGTCATCTGGACAGTGCCTTGCACGATTGAAGCACACCGGACACGCCGATTCCAGAATCTTGCATTTGTCCCCCTCAAATTGGATGCATTCACGTTCACAAAGAGCTGAGTATTTCTTCAGATATGCGTAAGCGTTGCTATTGGGCTTACATCTGTCCTCGACTAGGACTGCCACCCTCATATTACTTCCTCGCATTCCTCACTCAATACTTCTTTGCATTTACTTGGCCTTAGCCACTCCTTACTATATGGCTAGGAATCGGTAGCGCGCGTAAACATAACCGGCTAAGGCTATTTTCTCAGACTTCGATAGTTGGACTCTCTCAGTGAAAACATCGCCTCCCTTCTTCCTTATCTTAGCCATGATCGACTCATAGAATTTCGCCATTGCAGCCGGGGAATATCGGGAGGCTTTGTCGAGCATCGGGAGTAGCTTGAATGCTCTCTCCCTATACCTCTCAGCCTGCTCTATAAAATCCTCGACAAATGGTTTCCATCCTGGGTGAGTTATCACCTTTGATCCCTCGAGTACGTCTTCTGGGGTGATTCCGAATCTAGCTAGGTCTTCAGTTGGTAAGTAGATTCGATTTCTTGCCGCGTCCTCTGCAACATCCCTCAGGATGTTGGTCAGTTGCATGTAAATGCCCCATGCTTCTGCGTATTCAACGGCCATCGGGTCATCATATCCGTAGATTTCGATGCAAACCAATCCTACTGTTGAGGCCACTCTGTAGCAGTATGCATATAGGTCCTCGAAGGTCTCATATCGGTTCCTATGGAAATCGTCTTCCATACCGCTGATCATATCATCAAGCTCCTGTCGCTGAATTCCAAAATTCCTCACTGTGTCCTTTAGGGCAATGAAGATTGGATCGGTGGAAGTGACGTCCTCGTAGGCCGTAGAGAGCTTTTTTCTGTAGTAGAATAGTTGTGACATCTTTTCATTGTAAGATGTCCTGTCTACCACCGGATTTCCGTTGCTAAGACGCTCAATATTCAATCTATAGTCGACTGATTCAGGATCATCCGAGGATCCTCCTGGGAAGTAGTCGACATAATCCCCATCCGCTATATCATCAGCCCTCCTGCAGAAAGCATAGTATGCACAGATGGCCCTCCTCTGTAAATCGGGTAGGTATTTGAACGAGTGATAGAAGTTACCAGCTTCCCTCCGTGTCAGCTCCTCACAGTAGTCGTATGCCGTCTCCACAATACTCTCTGGGACCTCATTCTCCGACCAAATGGGCGCGTCTATGTGTGCAAACGGATTAACTAATTCCCCCCTTGTTCCTATTACTCCCATGAATACTGCCCCCTCTCTTACGGCCTCCAGGGCCGTAATGCTAATCGCACGTACCGCCTCCTTCGTCATCCCAACGGTCTCTCTTACTCTGTCAATTCCCTTTGCTTCAATGTCCGGTTCGATGAGAGAGACGCTTCTCTCGGAAACGAACCCTACTGTCAGGGACTCTCCTGTCTCCTCGGGAATAGACATCTATTCAGAGAAGCGACAAAGTGGCCCTATTGAACCTCTCCCTGAATTGTGTGTATTGTTTTACTTTAAATCGCATGCATCTGAGAGCCGAATCAGGGTAGCAGTGAATTCGACATCCTCTTTGACGGGATACTTAGTACGACTTTACGAATTATGCCCCTAATCTCGCTTCTCGAGACCTTTATCCTATTTTCTCCATCAAGGACGTTTTCTGTTTTGAGAAGTTCTAGAGTCCTTTGCCCTATGATCACTGGAATCATGCACGCCGCCCGTAGTCTGTATTGCCTATGTGGGAGCATCTGGATGTACCTGACTGCCTCTGAGAGGTGTTCCTCAGCTTTCATGATATACGTATTCATCAGAGGTCTGAATGAATCCATATTGCTCTTGTCCAGTAAATCCTCTGGCACTAGCCCAACGCTCCTCAAATCTTCAGATGGAATGTAGCATCGCCTTATGGAGAGGTCCTCGGGAATGTCTCTTAGGATGTTAATGAGCTGTAGAGCCTTACCAAATCTCGTCCCAGCGTCCAGCATCTCACTTCTCTCTGAATCCGATACTTTGAATGCATGGTTCAAGCATATCTCCGTCCAAAACTCACCTACACTTCCGGCTACTCTGTATGCATAATCATCCATTTCATGGTAATTTTTTAGACATGATATGGGCCCTTCTTCGTTTCCTGAGAACCTTAACAAATCAAGCTCCTGTCCGCCAATGATGACGCCCAGACATTTTCTAATCAGATTCTTGTCTGTCTCAGAGGACTGATCAAGAAGGCCGACCGGACCATGTGCACCGATTAGAAGGGCCGCTTCGGATGGATTTTTCTGGAACTCAGATAGTTTTGTGAAATCTGGCATAGTCTCTGACCTTCCCTGGGCCCTGTCGTTGTAATCCCTCAGAAGGTCTAGTAGGTACTCTTTCCCTCCTTCAGGCGAGTCAGCAATTGTATCGGATATTCTCGCTAGAAGGTACAACAGCCCTATTTGTCCCTTCACTGATTCGGGAAGCCTCTTCAGTGTGAGGTAGAATGATCTCGAAGTCCCCTCCAAGAGCTTGTCGTTGAATGTATCCAGACTTGTCATATCTCACTCCGACCCATGCGCGGAGGCCATACGCCTAAGTCTCTCGCAAACCTGCATCTGTCAGAGCCCCCACTAGAACTCTTCCTATCTCGGACGGGTCTCTGGCCACGTAGATTCCAGCTTTCTCGAATGCGACGAACTTCTCAGACGCGGTCCCCTTGCCACCCGATATTATAGCTCCGGCATGCCCCATCCTCTTTCCCGGGGGAGCGGTAGACCCTGCAACAAAACCCACTACTGGCTTGCTCATATTTTCCTTTACCCATTCAGCGGCGTCCTCCTCTGCAGAACCCCCAATTTCCCCTATCATCACTACTGCAACGGTTTCTGGATCATTCTCGAATGCCTCAAGACAATCTATGAATCCCGTTCCGCTAACTGGGTCTCCTCCGATTCCGACACATGTGGTTTGCCCTTCATTAACACTCATTGTCTGAGCTACAGCTTCATACGTCAGAGTACCTGATTTGGACACGATCCCAATCCTTCCCTTTTTGTGGATAAAAGCGGGCATAATTCCGACTTTGCAACCCCCATCAAACCCCGGGGAAATTATTCCAGGGCAGTTAGGCCCGATCAACCGTACTCCATCATACTGTTTCACCTTGTCAACAGCTTTTATCATATCCAGAGTCGGTATTCCCTCGGTGATACAAACGATTAGGCCACCGCCGTTTTCATTGAAGGCCTCTGCCGCTTCGTGAATAGCTCCAGCGGCAAAACGAGCGGGTACGTAAATCGCACTAACATCCGCCCCGGTTTGGGATACGGCTTCACTCATGGTGTTGAATACTGGGACCTCATTTCCCTCCAAATCAATCTTCTGACCGCCCTTTCCAGGGGTAACTCCCCCAACCACATTTGTATTGTAGCGAAGCATCCTCGTTCCATGGAATGTCCCCTGTTTGCCTGTAATTCCTTGAATCAGGACCTTACTATCCTCATCTACCCATATGGCCATCAGACTCCACCCCCTATACATTCTACGATCTTCCTAGCTCCCTCTGATAGAGAGCTAACGGTGTGGATAGATATGTCGCTCCCGTCAAGAATCGCTTTCCCCTCCTCATTATTGGTACCCGAGAAACGAACGACTAGGGGAACGTCCAAACCAATCTCCTTTGAGGCTTCAATCACACTTCTTGCGACCATGTCACAACGAATTATTCCACCAAAAATATTCACCAAAATTCCTTCCACATTCTCGTCCTCAAGAATGATTTGGAATGCCGCGGTAATCGATTCGAGAGTTGCACCTCCTCCTATGTCGAGGAAGTTTGCAGGCTCACCTCCGTAAAGCTTGATGACATCCATGGATGCCATCGCTAAACCAGCCCCGTTGACCAAGCAACCAATATTCCCGTCCAATTTGACGTAGGAAAGACCAAGATCATTAGCTCTAATTTCGACATCTTCCTCCTCTGAAAGGTCTCTAACCTCCTCCCTCCACGGATGTCTGAAATTGGCATTCTCATCCAGAGAAACCTTTGCATCCAAGGCAATCATAGTGCCATCCTTAGTCCTAACTAGAGGGTTTATTTCGATCATTGAACAGTCCCTCTCCAGAAACATCCGGTACAGGGACTCTATCATATTGACCAATTCCTTTGCTGAATCACCGGTTATTCCTAGAGACTTTGAAAGAGACTCACAGTCATCCATGGCCAGTCCATTTGAAGGGTCTGCCCAGATTTTGTGAATGGCTTCCGGTGTCTTCTCTGCGACTTCCTCAATGTCCACCCCTCCCTCAGTAGATGCCATTACGAGAACAGATTTACGGTCCCTATCAACCAGAATGGCAAGGTAGAACTCATGATCAATATCACAGCCAGATTCCACGTACATGTTAGTCACTATCTTTCCGGAAGGTCCAGTTTGCTTGGTGACAAGTTTGTTACCACAGATGTTCTTTGAAAACTCTTGGACATCTCCCCTTGAGAAGGCTATCTTTACGCCTCCTTTCATCACTTCTTCCCCTGAGTAGGGGTCATACAGTATCCCCTTCCCTCTTCCACCCGCATGGATCTGACTCTTCACGGCTACTATCTTGGACCCAAGGGAGTCATAAGCTTCAATTGCCTCTTCAACACTTTTACAGTGGACGCCCTCGAGAACATTTACTCCGAATTCTCGAAACATTTCCTTGGCTTGATACTCGTGGATGTTCATAATACAAGCCCCCCCACTTGCACTCTGTCTTTGAAGGATGCGCTAGTGAGACCTAGGCAGGGACACGCAGCGCTCAAACAGTTTCACCACTCCCCGTGGGCATGGACGTGTTGGTACTTGCAGGTGGCTTGGGCACTAGACTTCGCCCCCTTACAGAGGGCAGAGCCAAGCCGCTTTTGCCAATTCTTGACAAGACTCTCCTGGAGAGGGTGGTGGAATCCGTCCCAGAAGATTTAGTCGATAGGGTGGTAGTTGCCGCCGGCTACGGTGTTGAAGAAATTATAGAATTCTCCGAGTCAGACGTTGCACCATACGAGGTCTTGCTTTCTATAGAGAATGAACCGCTAGGAACAGGAGGAGCCGTGGCATATGCTATCCCCAAGCTCAAGGGAGAGGGCCCAGTAATCATCCTCAATGGTGATCTGATCTCAAGTGTGGACGTAAAGGCGTTGCTTGACCATCATTTCAGTACTGGTGCTAGTGCAACGCTCTCTCTTTGGGAGGTTGAAGATCCCAGCAGATTCGGGGTATGTGACCTAGATGATACAGGTATGATTAGAAGATTCCAAGAGAAACCAGAAAGAGGAACAGAGTTTTCCAATCTCATAAATGCTGGATGTTCAATAATTAGCAGAGGTGTACTGGAATCCCTACCGTCAGGAAAATACAGCATGGAGAGAGAGATTTTTCCTTCAATTGCCGAATCCGGAATGATGGCTGGCTTGCCATTCAAGGGTTATTTCGTCGATGCCGGAACTCCCAGTTCATTCATTGAGGCTTCCATGGTATGTATTGATAATGACAGATTTACAACTGGAAAGAAGGTCGATGGCTCTTGGATTGGGCCTGATTCAGTTATCGAGGGATATGTGGAGAGCTGCTCAATTGGAAGCAATGTGGTGGTATCAAAAAATGCTTCTTTGAGAAACTCTGTAATTCTTGAGGGAGCCACTATAGGCAATGGGGCTAATCTTGAATCTTGCATCATAGGGGAGGGGGCGACGATTCCCCCAAATGCTGTAATGGTCGGGGAAATTATAGCTAAATTGGAATAACTCGCCACTAGCGAAGTATAGTCCACATGCACCCCGGGCAGTCTCAGGCAGGGATAGTTCAAATCTCGGGGTCCTGTCCCGCAAACATGAACAAGCCTCTCATTATTGTCAATTTCAAGACATATCAGGGAGCACAGGGACATTCGGCAGAAGTGCTTGCACGCGCCATGGAATCAGTTCAGACCGATGCACGACTAGTGGCAGCAGTTTCAGCGCTTGACCTTTCCTCAGTAGTAGAGGCGGCGCCCAATCTAGAGGTATGGTGCCAGCATCTTGACCCAATAAGCTTCGGCTCAAATACTGGATGGATACATCCTGAGACTGCTATAGCCAGGGGCGCAAAGGGAACGCTAATCAATCATGCTGAACACAAGGTAAGTCTGGAGCAAGTTGCCATGTTATTAGACCAGGTCCCAGAGGGATTCGAGGTGTGCGCATGTGCCGCAGATGTAGATGAGGCAAGAGCTTTGGCGGCTCTTATTCCGAACTACGTCGCAGTAGAACCTCCAGAGCTTATAGGGGGGGACATTTCTGTAACATCGGCCGATCCAGGGATAGTCTCAGGAACAGTCTCAGCAGTAATTCAGACCAACGACCAAGTCCAAGTCCTATGTGGCGCAGGAGTCAAGTCGGGGAAGGATGTCTTAACGGCTATGAATCTAGGTGCTAAGGG
>DANW01000034.1:0-6232 GCA_002501605.1 Euryarchaeota archaeon UBA28 | reverse complement strand
CTCCCTCCTCTAAGGAGTTTCTGTAACTGATCGGAGAAGTAATACATATTCAATTCGGAAGCGAAGAGCCAATATGGCAGGATGGTATTGGAGTGAGTTTGTTTGCCGGAGGCACAACTCAGTGAAATCTGCGAATGGACTACTGCTTGGCCCTTTTTCTAGCAGCCTTTCTCCTTCTGAGCTTCTTCTTACGCCACTTCCAGCGCTGCTGCCCTCGCTTCTTCCAAGCGCGGGAACCCCTCTTCATGGGCCCGGCCGACCTACTGCCCGTATATGAGCGATTCGTGAGGCAAGCCAATTTTATGGCGGGCGATACAGGATTCGAACCCGTGTCACCGGCTTAGAAGGCCGGGATGATATCCAGACTACACTAATCGCCCGTACTATCGCGCACGCATCAATTAGATGAACCCTACTTTCCAGACCTTGAGAAAGGTCTGGCGCACTTTGGGCACCTGACTGGCCTTGTTACCCTTCTTCGCTCCCATGAATGGCCACAATTTCCGCATATCCACTGCCTTTCTGGGAGGCTAGAGAGGACCTCTTCCCTCATACTTCTGAGAACAGGGGACTCATTCAACTTCGGAGCCGGTGCGACAGATGAGACAATTTCTGAATGTGAGCCCCCATGATCTAGCAAGCCTACGGCATGCAGTATTTCATGGGCGAGTGTATGAAGCAACATAGCCTCGTCATTCTTCAGTTTCGGATTAATCCCAATTGTAATCTTCCCAGGGGGAAGAGACAGTCTTTTCCTTCTGTAAATCTCATTATGGTCACACTCAAACCTCGTCATCCCCAATCTTGAGTCTTCCTCTTCGAGCCAAACCAACTCTAGCTCTTTCTCAATGTGTCTTAGGAAAGGGGCATCCATCCCCTCTAAGGCTCCCCTTATGTCTGTAAGCAACTTTTCAGGAATCTCGGGCCCGCCAATCATTTTGACCTGACAGCCGCTACCACCCATTCTCCTTAAATGGACCTAGGAGCTCGCCTGTTTATTGGGCGTGTGGCGCAGCTTGGAAGCGCGCTTCCTTGGCATGGAAGAGGCCCCGAGTTCAAATCTCGGCACGTCCACCATCTTCTCCTAACCCAAACGACCCCCGTGTTCTGAACATTCGCCTGACTCAATAAGCTATGATTGCAAATAATCAGAATAAATCAGTACCAATTTAGAAATAATTCTTTCATTTGTTCAGAAATGACAGATTTATATGTAAATATAATTAGACCGCATCTTTATTTCTGTACAAACATTCAATTAATAAACCGTCCGTCATTGGGAACTCGTTATGGCAACTAAGTCAAAATTGGAGTACATCTGGTTGGATGGATATGAACCAACACAAAGCATGCGAAGTAAGACGATGATTAGAACAAATTTCGGAGGAACCGTGGATGAATGCCCCATGTGGTCTTTCGATGGTTCTTCTACCCAACAAGCAGAGGGAGGGGACTCTGACTGCCTGTTAAAGCCAGTTTTCATATGCCCAGATCCTGATAGAATAAACGGCTTCTTGGTTATGTGTGAGGTTTTGAACGCTGATGGAACCCCGCACCCTTCCAACGGAAGGGCGACAATAGAGGAAGATGATGACGACTTCTGGTTCGGCTATGAACAAGAGTACTTTCTATGGGACCCAGAAACAAACCTTCCTCTTGGATTCCCTCGTGACCAAACACCACAAGGGCAGTTTTACTGCTCTGTTGGTGCAAAGAATACATTCGGAAGAGATATCATAGAGACTCACTTGGACATGTGTCTCGAAGCTGGCCTGAACGTTGAGGGGATAAACGCCGAAGTTGCAGTAGGACAGTGGGAATACCAGATCTTTGCCAAGGGTGCCAAGGAAGCAGGAGACCAGATTTGGGTTTCCAGGTATCTAGCAGAGAGAAATGCCGAAAAATATGGGCTCTCTATTGAGTGGCATCCAAAGCCACTTGGCCCCACGGATTGGAATGGTTCTGGAATGCACGTAAACTTCAGCGATGGAAGGATGAGGGACGAAGGGGGAGAGGAGCTAATGAGTCAGATTTGTGAGGCCTTCGGTAAGAACATCAAGAAGCATATAGATGTCTATGGTGCTCACAATGAGCAGAGGTTAACAGGCCTACACGAGACCCAATCTATACACGAATTCTCATACGGAGTCTCCGATAGGGGAGCTTCGATAAGGATACCAATAGGGACTATTGAGGATGGATGGAAAGGACGTTTGGAGGACAGAAGGCCTTCATCAAATGGTGATCCATATAAAATAGGAGCAGTAGTAATTTCGACTACAAAGTCATCTTACTAGATACTATCCTAGCCACCTCGTCAGCACACCCCCAGGAAAGGGTCACACCGGCCCCACCATGTCCATAGTTGTGAATCACAAATTTACCAGATGCCAATTTCTCGATTTCGAGCCTCACTAACTTCCTAGAGGGCCTAAGGCCTACTGCCACTCCAACAATTTTCGATCTGTCTAATTCGGGCCAAAGGGACTCACATTTGCCAAGTATGTGTTCTGTATCCTCTTCCCTAATTGACTCGTCCCAATCACCCCTTTGCGCTGTTCCACCCAGAACAGTCACATCCCGTCTAGGAATTGTGTATATCAGAGATTCAGGACGCTGGTCGAATCTTCCGAATCCTGGATCTTGCTCGATGTATACAATCTGCCCTCTGACGGGCTCCAAATCATCATCTTGACATAGCTCCTTGCCACCAAGTCCACAACAGTTCACCACTAAATCTCCGGGCAATTCTGCCAACGAATCCACCCTTGTTATTCTTAACTCGCCGCCCAGACTCTCAAATCTCTCCATAAGCCACGGCATGTAAATTTGCATTTCAATCACCGGCGCTTCTATTTCCCAGCCGAATCTGTAGCCAGGAGCGATTTCGTCACTGTCAAGGATTCTAAAGTGAGGTATCCGTTTACTCCATCCGGGGACTGGAGTTTCACCCTCAAGGAACTCTTTTCCCTTCCTCATGGTGATGCATGAAACCCCTTCTTCTTCCATGAGGCGTACCAGTTCATAGAATGTTTCGGCAGACCAATGGTTGGTTTTTTCCAGTGGTTCGGCCAGGAACGGATACCACCAAGCGGCCGCGGTATCAGAGACAGTGTTTGGACTGATACTTTCTGTGAAAATTGTCACATCGTGCCCTGCCTCTAGGAGTCTTATGCCTGTGCTAAGGCCGGAGACTCCAGCTCCGATTATCGATATGTCCATCACGTTATCTTGCCCAAGCACTGGTTGGCCGTCCGAGAATAACCTCATGAGCATACCGCCCTTCGGGCAAACATGCCTAAGATCAAAAGGCCGGCCAAGGGATGGTGGCGCCCTCAGAAGTACAAGAGAATCTTCAGAAAAGGGCCCAAGGTTGAATCAAGTGAGAAGGGATTGCCCCCTTGCCCATCGTGTGGTGAATGGAGCATGCAAAGAGATGGAACCCGGAATGAGCTTTTTTGTGGTATCTGTGGTGCAGTATTGTGATTCGCTAAGACAATACGCCAAACCCAACTCCGACTATTGTCGCAGTGATGAGAAACCGCACCGGGGGCAATAGGCACCAAGAGTGATGGGCGATCTGAGCGACACTAAAGATAGGTCACAATCAATGCCATTGTATTCCACATTGAATGTGCAACAATTCCTGGAATTAAGCTACCCGTCCTAATCCTAATCCAACCATAAATCACCCCTCCTATTGTCGCCATTCCAATGATGTATGGCTCAAAATGAACAAGTCCGAACAGCAATGAACTAAGCAAAATAGCAGGCCATTTACCATGAATCCGATTGATCGAGTCTAGAATGTATCCCCGAAATAGGAGCTCTTCGGATATTGGAGTCAGAATACAAATCGAAATGAAAGTGAGAGTTAAGGCGGAACTTGATGATTCCCAAGATGTATCGCCTGGAAGTTCTGGTATCGTAGGCTCACCAAACATAGCTACAAACATCACCCCATATATCACCACCAAGATATTGTCTACAATCATAGCAAACACTGGTACGCCCAATCCAATTGTTAAGCCTCTCCTCAGCGAGCCAAAACGAAGCAATTCCCTTGTTCTTTCAAGACTTCCATCTACGTAAATGAAAAATAGTATCATCGGGATCAAAATAATTTCAATTACAATCGATCCTATAGAGAAAGCTGGACCTTCCTCAACCCCTAAAATCATCAAGAGGATGGTTATGGCCAATATCCCTATGATTAGAACTACCATCCATGATACAAGAAACGAAAAAATAACCGCCCAGGAGGTAATTTTACCTTTGCTAACTCCTTCTGTTGAGTAGTCAATGATCGGCTCAGGAGGTAGGATAGGATTCGTTGTGAAAAAATTAACGAAAGCCTCCTGAACAGCTCCCCCCTTGCCATTCATGACTGTTGAGGATGCACTGGTCTATTCACATATTCCCCAACAAGGGCCCCTATTGTCAGGAAATTGGGGAATCATTCTTGACCAGAGGACTGTGCAAGTGTTTTGGTTGTATCCATGTTGGAGCTCTCAGACGACCATATAATTTCCCTGTTTCTTGTCATGGGCTTGCTAATTGTGACAAAAGTTAGAGACATGCTTGACAATGGTGGGATTCTGGCTGCTCTTACAGTCGGTTTGGTAGTATCTTTGGCCGGACATTGGACCTGGCTCGTCGTATTGATGGGATTCTTGATCATAGGTTCATCAGCTACGAGGTGGAGGTACGATGAGAAGCTAGCAATCTCGTTAGCAGAGGCTAATGAGGGCCTCAGAGGGTGGAGGAATGTTCTGGCTAATGGCGCCGCGCCTATGCTTGTATCCATAATCAATTGGCAGTACCCCGAATCTAGCTGGGACTATCTGGCATTATCATCATGTGTAGCAGTGGCCTGTTCCGATACTTTGGCCTCAGAAATAGGGTCACTGGATACCAGAACGAGGAGCATAATCAACTTGGAAGCTGTCCCCCAGGGAACAAACGGAGGGATGTCCCCAACAGGAACAGTGGCAGCAGTTTTCGGGGCACTCTCAATAGCTATTCTTGCGGCAATATTACCTGTAGATGGAGGGTTCAACACATCAATTCCAATATTCATTTTCTTGGTTTCCGCGATAGGTTGGCTCGGTTGCCAAATAGACTCCTTGTTAGGGGCTGTTCTGGAGAATCAAGGGTACATCGGAAAGCACGCTGTAAACTTACTAGCCACATGCTCAGGAGCGGTCCTAGCGGTAATCGTAAACTATCAGTTCCTGTAGGAACTGTTAGCCGTTGGGTTTGAACGCCATGGCCTACAGCGTATCACATGCTGGAGCCGCCACTAAGGTCGAGAGTCGTGATTCCAACGGCTCTGCTCATCGTGTCATTGATGCTCGTATCCCCCCTTGTGACCAGCCAGTCAACAACGGGTCCTGAAGGGCCAGGTGAAACTTGGGAGCTTCCGACGACGCACAATCTGTTCCTCAAAGGGGACCTCAGCGAACCCTATCTTGATAGAAACTGGTCGAAGCTGACAGGCGAACCGTTAGGGAGGGCGGAATTCACCAAGACTAGCTCCGCTCTAGCTCCTAACCTTATCGATATCCAATCCGCACCTCTCTCAGAGTCTCTGAGATTCCGAGGGAATGTGACAGTCAGGCTTTTTGCATCTCTAGAAACTACGAATGATGCCTGTCGCCTGTCTAATATCCTCCCCGGCTCTGCCGGGTCTGAGACCTCATTCACTGTGTGGCTCAGCCTAGGCTCGAATCAGATATTGGCTCAGGCATCAACTAATTCCTTGGCTATGGAGGAGTCATTCGGGCTGGCACATGAATTCTCGGTACAGGCAAGTGACGTGAACGTCACACTGTCATCAGGAGACCTGGTTTCACTGAGGATCGACGTTCAACACGAGTGTCTTCAAGGAGGCGTACTTTGGTGGGGGTCGTATGATGCTGGCTCTGGAATTATTCTAGACGGACAGATACTGGAACCTTCGCTAGAGGTGAAAATAGACTCGAATAGGATGGCAAGGGTCCAGTTTACTCCCCTCTCGCCATGGGGGGAATGGGACTATGATTGGCAAGTAATCGAAATCATAGGGCCCATGGACTGGGATGAGATGGTCCACGGAAACGGAGACGAGGACCAGAGGTTAGATCACTTCGAGACTCCTCATACTACCCTGATCGGAGAGGCCAACCGCACAATCAGAGCTTGGTCAACCGACAAGCCTCTGTTGCCTGGAAAGTACATGGTTGACGGTTGT
>DANW01000037.1:2102-10777 GCA_002501605.1 Euryarchaeota archaeon UBA28 | reverse complement strand
GTTTTCGGCAGGGGTATTGATTTCCAATCTGCCTCCCATGTGAATTCCAAGAGAGTCCCGTTCATCAGCTATCCGCTTAGTCGACACGTCTTTGCTTGTATCTTGTAATGTAGCCGGCTATCCAATTCCTCATTCTCTTATTTCCAACATCGGAAAATTCGCTTACTAGTTTTTTGTTGTTGTCAAAGTCCTCGGTGAATTGATCGGGATATAGCTCAAGAAGCCTTATCGCTCTTATTTTGATGAAAGAAGGCCTGATATTTCCCATTTTATTCCTCCAGTAATTTGACCTCAAGGGGGAATCCCTCTTCTCTGGTGCAGACAATCTTGATTTTTCTTGGGGGCTTCTGCATTCCTCTTGACCAGATGTAATGATTGACTGCCTCATCTATCCAGATGTCCTCATCCTCCCTCTTCTTCATGTGCCTAGCGACGTGGTTTTTGATTTCGATGATGGCTCTATTTGCCCTTCTTGTCCTGGGAACGTTCCATGCCGCCCTAAGGGGTATTGTCATCTCCTTGATCTCCGCCATCATGTCACCTCTGAAGCTTGCTTCTTCTCCACATGTGTCTTTTTGGGTGTGTGGTAGTGTTACGATTTGTCCTCAGCATTACCCATACTGGAACCCTTCTGTTCTGTTTTGTGACCTTCATCAATCGCCTCTTCTTTGCGTGGGGCTTGTTTCTTGCCATAGTATCACACCTAATAATTTGAAAGTCCCGGGTGCCTTTCTATGGCTTGGTCCCTAACATCATGAGCAACTGAGTCTAGTAGGGACTGGCCTTCAGGAGTTAGTACCTTTCCGTGATTGACGTTACCAGCCACATTCATCTTACTCTCGATAAGTCCGGCGTTGAACAGCTGTTGCATTATAGTTCTGGAGATGTTTCGTGATCCTGCAACGGCCCTGTTGGGTTTAACACCCCTGTCCTTGGGGCCACCGAAATGTTGCGCCATATGATTAGCCCCGATAGGTCCTAACTTACCGACTTTCCTGAGTATGGCCGCTGACCTAATGAACCACCAATTATCCTGAGTTGGAGGTCTTTCCCTGTGTGTACCAGTCTTGACGATGGAAGACCACTCGGGTGGACTAATGGCCTCCATTTCAGCCAAACGAGCTGAAAGCTCACCTATGAGAAGGTCTGCCGGAACATCGTGATACGTAGTCATAGCCTCACCGAGCAACCGCGCGTCTAACAGTCCCTATTTAACCGTGATGACAAGGGAGTCGCGATACGGGCACCCCTAAGAGAGTTGTCGAGCACTACAAGGATTGAAATTAATGTCGCCCCACGGCCGGGCATGAGAAAGACGATGTCTCAGAATCCTAACATGCTTAGGACGATGATTGGAATCGGTCTCACTTTGATATTCGTCTTAAGCTATGCTGTGTATTCTAACACTGTTGAGTCGGAGTATTATGGGTACAGCACCTCCAACGTGGATGAGTCTCTTATCCTAAGTCAAGATGATTCCGACATTTCTGAGTGGTATGTATCCACCAATTCTCCCATTACTTGGATCAATGTATCCGTCACAGGTGCACCTGTAGACTCCGTTCTAAGAGTCCAGGCTGATGGTGTCTCATGGTATCACTCACCACTACTGGGGGAGAACAAGGATTACCCGTTTAATTGTGAGGGTGAAGGCGATTTCAGAGACTTAGTTGACACCTGTGCCTACTCCACTACCCACGAGCTACCTGTACCGGATTCAGGTGACGTTGTGATTAGAGGAATAGTTTCTTCCGTACTTCCAATCGAAGGATTAGGCTTCTTGCAAGCAGACGACCTAAATGAGGCAGAGGGCCTTGCTAGCGATTTGATATATGGGGAAAGTGGGGTCGTAACATGGAGGATTGGAATCTATGACTCAGAAGATAACTCGACTCCGAGTGAGAATGTGGCTATTACGGCTGATATCACGGTTCATGATTTAGTCGATGTGAAAGAGTTCGAAATCGATCCGATAGAGGAGTCTGTGTATAGCTTGGCAACCTTGATTGGTTGCTTCACTATGATGCTAATTGTTCCACTGATAATCTACTTCTCCGCCATTTACAAGGCAAAGAAGGACGAAAGTGTTAGATTAGATGCCCCATCTCTTGACTAGGTGCTTAGAATTATTAAATTAAGCTCTATGAATCGATTTATTGATGAAGAGCATCGTTCGCGAGCTGGAACTATTTCCTCATTGTAGCATTCTTCCATTATTTCGACAATCTCTCCGAATGACCTGCTTCCATCCATCAGCTCCCACAGAGCGGAGTTAAGCTTGTCCAACGGCCTGCTGAGATATTTGGGGGCTCTCAGAATTTTAGCCAGGAATCCCTCTACTAGCGTGAAGTCTTTCTCGATCACGATCACTACTTGCCTATTGGATATCCCATGTGATTGAATCAGGGTAGTTTCATCACCGAAATTGTCAGCCAAAGTCCATTTGCATGGAAGCCTGACAGGTATGCTGTGGGCTGAGACCGCCATAGATTACCCCAGTATCACCCATATCATCAGACTTACCATACAACAGGTACCTGAGATCGCAAAGGACCTGGTTAGATTTTCCGAGCGAAAGACGTTTTTAGAGACCCACGTCATAACACCTAGGAGCGCAGATAGGAAGAGAAGAATTTCGCTTCCAGGGGGTAATGTTTCCAAATCATCTCCTCAGTTTGATTGTACTTTCGACTACTGATGAGGAGATTGAAGATACACGCTCGTTTAGGGAAGCTTCTTTCAAATTCCCATTTTCATCAAATGCACTCTTGATGTGAGGAATAGCCACCTGTTCTGGTATCACCCACCCATGGATCCATCTTGCGGCAATCCTCATGTGATTTAGGGTGTTATTACTAGGCTGACCACCCAGTGTGGATACCAAGCCAAAGACCTTCCCGGATGTGTGCTTTGAGTATAGCCAGTCAAGACTGTTTTTCATCACTCCACTCATGGTACCATGATACTCTGGACTGGAGAGTATGAATGCGTCTGCCTTAGTGGCCAACTCTTGGAATTCCTTGACATTGGGGTCCTCCCAACATCCCTCTGCCCCTACAAGGGGGAGGGGTTTTGAACCGTGATCCCAAACCACAGTTGCTGCCCCCAGATTAGAACACTGTTCCAGTATGATCTCAAGCATTCTGCCATTCGCGGAGTCAAGGTCATATGTTCCGCAAATCCCCATCACCAATATCTCATCATCCATGAGTACGGATACAGGAGCCTGTATTCAAAATATGGGTATGCATGACTTATACAGGCCCATGGTTAGACAATACTTATTTTTCACTCGTACATCGAAGAGACATGGATGGGAACAGGATAGCTCAAGTCTTGAGAGATGCTAGATCCCACGCAGACTCCGGAGATATGCTGACATCGAGCAAATTGTATACTAATGCCACAGAACTAGACCCCGAGAGCGATGCGGCCTGGTATGGCCTAGGTGTGGTCCAAACTACAAGAGGCAAGCCTGAAGAAGCCATAACTGCATTCGAGAACTCCTACAGCATAAATCCCAATCATGGTCCAACCATTGCCAATCTGGCCGTTCTATTGGAAAATCTGAATCCCGAGAGAGCTGCGAAACTCGCCACAGAGGCCATTGTAATGTTAGGGAAAATACCTCAATTAGTGGAAATCGCAAAGGGTTTTGAGGAGGAAATTTCCAGTGATCTGACGAATCCAGTGACGATAGAAGACGAGGAGCTTATCATTCTCGAAAGTAGAGAAGTGATAGAAGATGATATTATTCTGGAATCACGGCCAGTAGAGTCAATTCAAGACGTGATTAGCAGATCTAAGTCAATGATTGAGGATAACAAGCCGGCTGACGCACTCATAGAAATAAGGTCAAAATTGGATGATGACGGGGCGCAAAGTTTCGAATTGTGGGCATTGTGTGCGACGTGCCTTTCGATGCTGGGGCATACAAATGAATCGCTTGAATCAATAGAATATGCAATTACATTGGGCGATGATAGGGCGAAAACACACTTCAATCACTCACAAATCCTCAGGGGATTGGGGAGAGACAATGATGCCATGAAATCTTTGGCCAATGCGCTCTTATCTGATCCAGAGCATGTGAGGAGCCTAGTTTCACTGGGAGAAATGAGAGCTGGATTGGGCAAACCTGAGGAAGCCATAGAAATTTGGGAAAAGGCGCTAATCATCGAAGCGAGTGACGATGTTGAGGCCAAGATTAACGAGGCTCGGTTACTACTAAGTTCCGAAGACGAAGAGATTGCAGATCCGAATATTACCAGCATGGAAAATAAAATATCACAGGCTAAAGAAATGACGGAGGCGGGAGATCATGTTAATTCTGTGAGGGTTTGGAAGGAGCTTCTAGACGATAACAAAGAAGACCCGGCGATATGGGACGGGATGGCCGATTCCTTGTCGGCGGCAGGGCACATAGACAGGGCCCTACAGTGCAGACAGAAGGCTAGATCATTGGAGGAAGCAGAACAATCAGAGGAAGTTGTTGTTGATGATGAGGAGCCTGATCTGATTGCTGCAGGAAACGAGGCTAAAGAGAAGCTGGAAAGTCAGTATCAGCCCACGGAGGCCGATCTCAATATTTCGATTGAATGGTATAACAAGGGAGTAAATCTACTCGCCGAGGACAGGAGCTCAGAGGCCCTGAGTGCATTTGAAAAGGCGATCGGAGGCGCCCCCAAGGAAGAGCTAGAGTTGAGGGTTAAGGCTCAGGCAGGCCGGGGACATGCACTGTATCAAATGGGAAATTATGCGGACAGCATCAGATCATATCATACTGCTATATCGATGAACCCAGAGGGAGTTGGAGGGAAGCTTCTCTACAACATGGGTTCTTCATATGCATCATTGGAGCTTTTTTCGGATGCAGTCAAATGTTTCATGCAAGCATTGGATAGGGGGCTTGATCAGCGTGACAGGGACCTCTGTAAAAAACAACTTAGCAGATGCAAGATACTGGCTAAGGAGCAGGCTAGGAGATCTAACTAACCGAGATTCTCCGAGGGGAGCTGTAGACAGATATCTTATTGTCCTTGACAAAACCAACAAGCGTCATATCGTGTTCCTTTGCCATGTCTATGGCTAAAGAGCTTGGGGCCCCGACAGCCACCATCAATGGAAACCCGAACCTTATGGATTTCAATACTAGCTCGAAAGACGCCCTACCAGAAACAACTAGGAATCCATCCTCAGGGTGTTCTATACCCTCGTTGAGACATTTGCCTACTAGCTTGTCGACTGCATTGTGCCTTCCAACGTCCTCGGCAATCAGTCGGAGGTTTCCTCCAGAATCGCATAATCCAGCGGCGTGAGAACCCCCCGTGAGTGAGAAAATATTCTGTGATGATCGGAGTGTTATAACAGATTGAATTATGGTCTCAAGGGAGTAGTTTTGACTGGTGTTGATTTGTTTGCCCTCGATGTGAAAAAGGTTTGAAATGGAGTCTCGTCCACAAAGACCACAGGACGATGATATAGATGTCTTTCTCACATGCTCTGATGGGTCAAATTGTGAGTCTTCGGATAATTCTATATGACAGCAATCCTCCTCTATCTCCAATTTTATCACCTGTCCTATTCCGGTAATAATGCCCTCCCCGAAAAGAAAACCAATCACTAATTCTACGTCATCGCCAGGAGTTCTCATCAACACCCCCACGGAAAACATCTCATCTCTGAGCTTTAAGTTTACAGAAAGCGGGGATTCTGTAGCCACAGAATCATTGTCGTAGCTCTTTGATCCCATGGAAACCCTCTGGACATCTACATCCCTGACAGAATCCATGCAACTTCAGCACCCACCAAGTATTCATAGATGACGATAAGATTCACAACTGTTCAAATACGTTGGGCATTATCGGTATGCGTGGGCATACTAGGCGGAGGTGGTTTCACGCTTCCTGTTGTCTCCGAGGTCGAGGTTGTGGATGTTTCCATAGACATGACTGATGCAGCCAGGTCAGCACTATCAGCTTCCATGAGTGGCGATGAGGACACCCATGTCCTACTGATCAGCGCCCAATCTGGCGGGTGCTCAGGTTACATGTACGACATGGCCATAGTAGAGGCGCCAGATACGTCAGGCTTCCAAATTATTGAGATCGATAAAATCAGGGTGTTCATACACGACAAGGATAGTGCTATGCTCAATGGAATTAGGGTCGACTACAAAGACTCCCTAATGGGGGGTGGTTTTCAGATAGAGAACCCTAATGCCTCAAAATCCTGTGGATGCGGACAATCATTCAGTTGATATCATGAGCAGATCAGAGAGCCCGAAAGCATCACTATTCGAATTTAAGTCCAGCATATCCATACTCAGTGGCGACGGCCCTGCAGATCATCTAAACAATATTTTGACCGGTGATGTCAGTAAGCTAGCCGATGGTGAGCGTGTAGATGCATTGGTTTGTGACTCCAATGGTAGAGTAAGGGACGTATTGAGTTGTTTTGGCGTAGGGAATGAGATAATTGTTCTGGGGATCTACGAAAACTTGGAGAATACAAGATCCTTGTTAACAGCGGGAATTCCCTGGAACAAGGATCTGATATTGTACGACGGTAACGATGCACTTAGGCATTGTGTGGTTCATGGAGAAGAGGCATTAGAATTGGTTAGCCTTCTTTATCCGGAGCTTAGCGAAATTCCGGAAAATAAATTTGTTTCAATTGGCGATGTTATAATATCGAAAAATAGCGTTTATGATGGTAGGCATATTGATATCCTTTACAGGGCCGATGATGATTCTATCATGCAGAGGATTCTAGAAATATCTGTTGGTATTGGGACTAATGAGGAATGGGAGGTTGTTAGGATGCAATCTCGGTTCCCCTCTGCAAGGGAAGTTGATGGTAAGCATCTTCCATCTGACATAGGCCTGGGGGAGCTGGTCTCATTGAACAAGGGATGCTACCCCGGTCAGGAAATACATGCCCGTCTGGATAGCAGGGGCTCTGAAAAAAAACACATTGTAACAATCACCTCACATGAGCCCATTGTCCTAGGGAGGAACAAGCTTGAGGGAGGATCAACCATAGTAGTGACGTCAGCTACGGAGTTTGACGGTAGGCATATCGCCTTGGCCGTGGCACCCAAGCAAATTGACGAGGGGGCCGTTTTTACTAGCATCGGCCAGGAATATGAGATAGCCTAGGACATCAATCGCTTTTTTCGTCATCGAGGTCAACCCTTGACTCGGCGTACTCTGCCATGGACTCGAGCCTCTTCATGAACTTTGACTGTGTACCTTCGGAGGCGGAGCTTGTGGCCTTAACTAGCCAAATGCCTCCAAAGGCAACTTCCCATAGTCCCAAAGAGTCGCTCCTAGTTCTCTTGAAAATGTAGTCCAAAAACGGTATCAGTATCGCAGAGAGGCAGATAGCGATGAATGCATTCATGAAGTCTCCACCCTCGATGCCAGAACTGTCACCTAGCATTGATATTCCAAAGAAAACACCGAGTAAAAATACGAAGTAAGAGGCTATTGTCGTGTTCTTCAGGGAGTGGTAGATGAAATTTGCATTATTTCCCCTCGAGTTAACAAATTGAGTTCTTGATATCACATTGCCCATCGAATGGTTGAATCTAATCGGCATGACAACCATATTGAACACAGAGAGGATGATTGCTATAATCAGGGGGAGAGTTGTTGGAGTCTCTAATATCGCAAAACCTACGAATATAGCTATGATGAACCCAAAATTTACTGCAAAATCGATGAAGACCCTTAGTGATCCTCTTGCCTTCCCTGCTTCCTCGTATCCATCTGGCATAATCTTGGGTTCAGATTTGGCCCTTTTCTTCCTAGGGGCCTTTGGTGCCTTAGGCTTAGCCTTCTTTGATTTTTTAGATGCCTTTTTCTTGGATTTCTTCGGTTCGGCGGCGACTGGTTCCGGCTCGACCTTTGCTACTGTTGCTACAGGCTTCTCCTCTTTTTTATCCTCATCTGAAATTTTTCCTGCTTTCTCTAGTAGACCCATTATTACACCTTACCTTACGAGTACAAATCTCCCATTTTCTGATATACACCAAAACCCGGGGATGATATGAAATCCTCGATTTTGTCCTCTGGAAGCTCCCCAAGGACACGATTAATCATGGAGAAAAACTCAGCTCTAGTTTCCTCATCGCAACCAGAAGGGGATTCCCCCACGCTTTGGAATAGTGGAAAGTCATCCGATGACACGAAGGAGTCGATAAATTCCTCTTCCATATCCCCAAGGAGATTGTTGACAACATCAAAAAATTCTGAGAAGAGGTCACTCTCACCATCTTCTTCAACAATTTCCTCGGAGTCTTCTTCCTCGGACTCAGGCGCGGAAATAAGCTCCACAGTTGGCTTTATTGCTAGAAGATCCTGTTGTTGTTTCTTCCGCAATACAATAATCTCCCTATCAAGCTCCGAACCGAATCTATCAGAAAATCTGTCCATAAGCGAGCCCACTTGCCCTGATGATAGCCTGTCTATATGCCCATACATGCTCTCCCTACTTTCAACAGAGGGAGCGTCAGCTCCGGACTTTCTCTTTTCCCAGTGGCTATGAAAATCAGAAGATTGGACAGGATTGGAATCTTCAGTCATAGGTTCAGTGGGAGAAGGCTCGCTACCTACATCTGGAGGTGGAGGAGGAGGCTGGGGGAGTGGAGGAGGGGGTGGTAAATTGATACC
>DANW01000037.1:0-1699 GCA_002501605.1 Euryarchaeota archaeon UBA28 | reverse complement strand
CAATTCCAGAACTCTACACTATTCAACATTCTGTGATTAAGCATGCATATCGGGGCGCATTAGTGTATGATGGCCCAACCCTTGAGTGCAAGAAAGGTTGCCATTGACTCGTGAGCATTGAAGACTTCTCCAGAAGAACCAGATACCTCTTGACCAGAAATTCTCGTAGTCACATCATCCTTCACCAGTTCCACTTTATACATATTCTGAGTACTAAAAACTGAGGATTCCTCCATGGCGTTGAAAGGATTAGGCCCATCAGGATTGAGTCTTTCCAAGGGAAATTCTGTAACTCTCAGGCCTGACTTTCCATGCAGACTTCCAACCCACCTGATAACCCTCTTGATGTCCACAGTAACGTTCTCATCAGTTTCGCCTACTGCCAGTGGTGCACCTTTCACTAGTTCCCAAAAAGCCTCATTCAATTTTTTGGTCGTGAAAACTGTCCTACTGTTATCCTCCCTTAGCCTGGCGATTCTGCCTCCGGTTGTGGACTCCGAGGCTAATTTTTTGATGAGTTCCTTGGAGCATGAAAAGTTTCTCGATTTTAGATTGGAATGTAGGTCGTTAACCAATTGTGAATTTTTCTCGCTTGAGGAAATCGAGGCCAAGGTATTGATGACATCTTCAAAGCCAATATCTATCCTCTGGGACCAGCCAATATCTGGACCTGCCATCACGGATTGAACATCTATCCCGATACCGGTTATGTAATTGACTATTTCACGCCTAGCATTGGAATCGAGATGCAATAGCGAAGGGTCTCTAACGTGAATATGAAATCCCCTATGTCCTGAGAATGTTGTTTGAACATACTTTTGTTTGAATCCGAATTCAGGCTCAAGAAAGTCGGACCATAAGCTCCAGGCCTGATCCTGAATCTTTTCCATCATCCCTGGAAAGTCATTGTCGGAGACCCCTGGAAGATGATCCCCATCGAGGTCAAAAATCAAATCTGCACCAAGCCACCCCTTGTCATTCATCTTTCTCTGGCTTGGATCTTTGTAGTACGCAGTACTGTGAAAACAAGAGTGGGGGGTCCTCATCTGTAAATATGAAAGGAGGTCTTCCTTGGTTGGCAGGGCCCTATGCCGATCTGGTGGTTTTGAACCCCATGGTATGAACATCCATTCCCTAGAGCGAAGCCTAGGAGGGGTCCAGATGTCTTCTGTGGTCAAAGATCTGTAATAATCCCCGAATCTAAGAGCGTACCTGCTCCATCCCGTAGCCACAAGGATAAGAGGGGGACATGGCACATGAAGGTGCGCATTTAATCCATTAGAAGTTTTGATGGAACTTCGCGCGAGTCAGTGGCAGAGTTGTTTCCCATTATCTCAACATACGCCTCGTAGCATACGTACTGGTTATCGACAACTATTGCTTCAGAGAAAGTGATGGGTTTTCCTGTGATTGAGCAAATTGGACCCAACTGACCGGTTGCAGTAGAGAGCTTGTTGGGGTCAGGCATGAACAGCCGTCATGGCTTGGTCTATTCACTCTTACTACGGAGATTTATCACACGGAGGAATTTTCAATCTAATTGTGCTCGGGGGCACATGAGCCTGTCACAATCCTACAAGGTAGGGCACTCGCCGGACCCTGATGACGCCTTCATGTTTCATGCAATGACAACTGGAGCCATAGATACGGGTGGAAGGAAATACGAACATGTTCTGTTAGACATAGAAACTCTCAACAA
>DANW01000028.1:10839-13526 GCA_002501605.1 Euryarchaeota archaeon UBA28 | reverse complement strand
TCCGAACTCCCTTCTCACTCTCTTACAGTCTACCTCAATCGGGAGATTGAGGGGCTCGACAATATTGCCGTTGAATTCACCTAGAATTCTCTTCAACTCACTTTCTACACTGATGGACTCACCTGGGATTGACGAATTCGGGAATTTGCCCTTTCTGGAATTTTCTAATGTCTTCCTCCCTGCTCCTGACAAGGACTGTTCGGTAGTAATTGTCACACTATCGACAGGTAGGAATCTAATCAAAGGAGCGAGCGAAATTGCCAGAGGGACAACCATGCAATTAGAACAAGAAACTAGCATTCCCCCTCCATACTCCGTCTGAAAATCGATAAGCTTCAGGTGGCCATTGTTCACTTCGGGAACAATTAGGGGAACTTTTTCGGAGTGTCTATGAATTGTAGAATGACTAATCACCACTAAGCCTGACATGGCCAAATCCTTCTCGATTTGGGAGGCAGGGGAATCTGGCAGGGCTGAGAAGACTATGCTGACACCCTCTGAGATGAGTCGCTTTGCTAAGTCTCCATCCTGCCCAACGCCGGTGACGTAAAGCTCGGGATAGTGTGGTTGTGACTCAGGAAAACTCCACGGGAGTTCCGATATTTTCATTCCATTTGACTCCGACGATCCGATCACACATACTGGAACGAACCAGTGATGGTCTACTAGTCTCTGTAGGAGCCTTTGTGCGACCAAGCCGCGTGCACCAAGTACAGCACACTTGACCCTACCAAGGGTACTCATGCAACCACGAAGTGGTTAAAGCCTATGAAGGAGTGTTTTTTATTGAATAATTAATGAACCGCCATTGATGATATATTTTTGTGGAAGCAGAGGTGGCCGTCATAATAGCGGGAATTATCATCATAATTATCCTGATGTTTGTAAACCTCATTATACTGAATGGGAAGAAGGATGCCCTCCCTCCACCTACCGCTCTAGAAATTGGTCAGGCTTTGAAATTTCCAACTACTGCTGAGATTGTCGCATCTCTGAATATCCCGACAACTGAAGACATGCGAACAGCCTTGGGAGCTAGCTTCACTGGCGAGGGGGGTTTTTCCGAGAGAATCGGGGCTTTTACCACCTTATCTTCAGAAATGACAGAGGCTACGAAAAAGTTCAATCAAATGGTGGCCACTAAAAGCAAGCGAGCGGCATGGGGAGAGTGGCACCTTGATGAGGAGCTAAGAGAAGCCTTTCCAAATGTCAAAATAAGGTCTGAAGTCAAGGAATTGGGTAATCTGAAACCAGACGCTCACCTTAGGACCCCTGATGGGAAGATACTGATCGTAGATTCGAAATTCGTGTATGACACATACGACAAGATACAGAATATCCCTGCAACCCAAATTGAAGGGTTGAAGAAGCTCCAAACAAGATTTAGAGAAGACGTCAAAGGCCATGTTGACAAGATAAAGATGGATTATGTTCAACCTGGCAAGGGTACGCATGAGGTCGCTTACATGTATATCCCCTCGATGGCAGTTTACGAATACCTAGTCGAGCATGAATCTGGTACAGTACGTTGGGCGGCCTCACAGGGAGTCGTGATTTGCTCCCCAGTTAATCTCATGGCTAATATGCACATGATGGAAATTGTCAGGATGGCCCAGAACATGACGAGTTTACATAATGAGATTCTCGATGCTCACCTAAGGATAAAGAAGAGTTTTGGAGAATTTGATGATGAATACAAGAAGCTCAGCGATCATCTCAGGAAAGCGGTTAACAAAAGAGATGAAGTATCTGGTCTCAAGGACAAGCTTGGTTCAGAGATCGATGGCTTGTCTTTAATCGACAAATCAATCAGCGAAGAAGCGGACTAATGGAAATAGTAGTGATGAAATCAGGATGCCCTCTGGGAATGTCATGGTCGCATGGCCCACGGAGAATTATCATCCTGTAGTTTTCCTCCCTGATGAGTACGAGGTGAGAGATTTCACTACGGGGAATTACACTCCTTCTGAGTATGAGTTTGATATTGGAAGATATGACGAATTACGCCCGGGAATGTACGCAACAGAGCTTTTCTCCGATGGAAGATTTCTACATGTAGGGATCGATATTGGGGCTCCCGTTGGAACACCATGTATGGCATTTGATGACGGTGAAATAGCCCATTTTGGCTATAATCCGGATGATGGGGATTATGGAAACGTGATAGTTACCAAGCATATGGTTGGCATCACGCCAGTATGGGCGCTCTATGGTCATTTGAGCTCAGAGTCAATCAAGGGAAAGGAGGTTGGCCAGAAAATTTCCAAGGGAGAGGTGATTTGCTGGATGGGTGACAGGCATGAGAATGGAGGTTGGGAGCCTCACCTTCACTTCCAATTATCCCTTGTCGAACCGGAGACTCATGACATGCCGGGAGTTGTCTCTCCGGAGAATCGATTGGAGGCCCTTGCCAAATATCCTGATCCAAGGTTGGTGCTAGGGCCAATCTACTGAATTTCGGAAAGATGCCTCTTCAATTTTGGAATCGGGTCCATGGACGTCGGATTGACCCCTCTAATTAACGCCAGAGAAACCGAGATCCAGTCAGATAAGTGGGCCGCATAAATCATCCTCTCTAGGGGTGTGTTTCCCTCACAGAAAATTTTCCAAACGTTTTTTCTGTCCAAATTTTCTTCCATCCAGGCAATCCTGGAATCAGTTCTTTCATCCAGATCCTCACAAATCAT
>DANW01000028.1:0-10440 GCA_002501605.1 Euryarchaeota archaeon UBA28 | reverse complement strand
GGCACCACCGAGTATTTTGCGAAGGCCTCGGAGTTCTCGTTAATCTGACATGTTAACCTGTATGCAGGAGCTTCGAGTACCCTCGGGCAAACTATGCCTATCTCCATGTCAACTAAATTCCTCGCAAGGGCCTCAGACATCCCATCCCCTCCGACAAAATCCAGCGTCTTGGAAGACTCCCTGAGTCTTGTAATCATTTTTCGTAAATCCTCCTCCTGCGGACGACTGAGGATGCCCATCGACCAGCAAATAGCAAGTTGGGCTCCTAGAATATGTCCGAATGCAGATCTAGGCATCTGTCCCCCTGGAATTGATACATGGACGGCTTCCTGATACATGGCTAAAATCTCGGCCATCTCGCCACCGGAGGATATCCCAATGACTGTACCGCCTGATTCCAACGCCTCTTTGATCCCGCTGAGTGTTTCCTCGGTATTTCCGGAATATGAGGTTGCAATAACCAGCCACTCCGGCCCCCACCAGCTGGGCAACGAGTAATCATTCCAAACAACAAATGGGAGACCACCATCCTCTTCTGAGATAGTTTTCAAAAATTTTCCAGAGGCCCCAGATCCGCCCATGCCAAGAAAAATCACACCAGTCCAGTCAGAATCTGATTCCAAATCGACATCAATTCTCATGGCAGAATCTAGGTCGTCGACGAACGACCTAGTAAACTCACACATCCCCTCATCATCAAGTGTCCTTTCCAAATATTCGAGCGTATCTTCGGTCACATCAAGTCCTCCTTGACGGCAGTGCTAACCACTCGCCCTGTATGAAGCCAATGCGTACAGTTTTTGATTCGATATCATCATCGTATGGTAATGCTACCGTGACAACTTTGTAATCCAACGGTTCCATAACTTCCACTGCTGAGCTGTCCCTATTCAGTATTTCAACTATGAATTGCTCACTCTCGGGACAAATGACCACGGAGTCTTCCATATCTCTCCACGAGGCTCCGGATCTCTCGAATCTCTCCATTTTCTTCAGAATTGGGCCGTCCTTTTGCCAGCTGTCCACGATCCAGAGGTGTTTTCTGAATCTTACAACGTCACCAATTCCGTAAGCTGGTTTCCTGTAGCTTAATGTGAGTCTAGTAACCTCAATACCATCATTAGCACCGACTACTGTTGAGGTTTCCTTTACTGTTCCTCCAAATTTTCTAACTAAATTTCTTGCCCATCTTCTCGCCATGGCTTTGGATCCTAATTTTAAGTCCCACCCGCCTGTAACTGGACCTTCTTCAGAGATGAAGAACATTTGATCTGCCTCCATTTCGGAAAGCATCTCATCGAGAGTGTCCCTTAGTGATTTCAATTCGGACTTGGAGAGCCTTCTTCCTGCTGACCTCAGTTGCATTACAGCTTCGAAGTAGGAACCTGCCTTTCGAGTGCAGGTAGGGCAGACGGCATTGCTTGTTTGTAGTAGTACCTCGTGGGAATCAGAAAAATCACAATTCTCTATCTTTCCCGAGACATTTACGTGCAACCTGTTAGTTCTTTCATCGATTTCTTCTACTGCAAAATCAACAGAGACCTGCTTGGCCCTATCCTCGACACGAAGATTTGCCCTTATTCTCAAATCAGCCAAATCATCAGCTCCTATTTCGGACCATCTTCCTCTAATCTCATGAAATCCGCATTTTGAGCATCTTTCTTGCTGGATTCTTTCTGGAATCACGGATAACTGTGTCCTCTCCCTAAGACATGCTTCGCACAATCTATCTGATGTCAGGGGCGGTGGTCCGCCACAAACTATGCAGAACTCCCCCTCAGCCATGCCTCTCCCATCAAATGCGCCCATGCTCGCAGTTAGAAGGGTTGCCAATGGCAATTATTCTTGCTTTGGACTCTATTCTTCCTCAATGGAAGTGGAATATTCACTTATCTTAGAGGACAAAAATACTATTCTCGATCGTAGATGATTTACGTAAAAGGCGATTATAGCTGACATTATGCCGTATGCCATTACCAGCTCTGTAGTTCCTGACATTGACTCACCTAATCCAACCTTCTCTTGGCTTTCTCAGCCGTATCTTCGAGTCTCAACACCGAATCGCTCAGCATTGAAAGACCGACGAATAATACCATGAAAGATACAGTTCCGAACATCAGTACGGTTCTCATCAGAGGATCTAGTCCAGTACCATCCCCATCCACCACAACTATTCCCGGATGCCTCTTTTGGTACAAAGTCGTAGCGATGGCTGTTATTGGTACCAACGCGAAACCGAACAGACCTATTGCGGCGAGAGTGTCCCTAGTCTCCTGCCCATCGGGCTGAGATCTCCTTGAAAGAACCAGGAATAATGCTACCCCGGTGAGTAGGGCGAAGGTGTTGAGCCTTAGATCCCCCCAATCCCACGGAACGCCCCATTCCACCGAGCCCCATATAGGTCCCGAAGTGACCACGCCTGCACCAAAAAGAAGGCCTAGGTCTGAGCCTGTAGATACCCATCTCCACCCCCATTCTGATCGATTTCTATACCAAGATAAGGCCCCGATAAATAGCATACAGAAGGCAAGAAAAGAAGACCATGCAAAAGGTACGTGCCAGTAGAATATCCTCTGTGCCTCAGGGGCATTCCAAGCCATTGGATCGACACCAGGGGCATAGAAAATTCCCAAGATTGCCGTACAAAATATACCCAGTATCCCTATGGAGGTCACTATGATTCCATTCCTTATCCTCACAGATAGGTCGGGGTGCATCATCGCGACCCAGAAGCCCAACAGTCAAGAATGCTGTTCTCTAAGTATCAGGGATAAAAATTGCAACCACCCAGACCATCATGGAAATCACGCTGGCAAATATCAGTGACATGAGGGGGCTAGAAGTGGAAAATTCCCAAGTCATACCATTATCTAGAATCATTGAGAGGGCGTCCACTACCTGGATAAACGGCCAAACTAGAACGATCAGAAGAAGGGAAGCCGCGGCTGCACTTGACCTCCTCAAATCAGAAACCAACATGTGAAGTGCAGTTGAGGCGCACGAAATATCGACTATCACTAGCGAAGGAAGCCATAGCCAGTAAATCGCACTTTGATTAATATCCCCCGTCATGAGCCCTTCCAGAACAAACCATGAAAGATATGTCAGGGGAATTGGAAGGATTATTGATGATGCCAAAATAGAGGTCGCAGGACGAAACTGTGGACCGCAAATGGCTGACCACCATTTTCCGCAATCCTCCTCATTTAGCCTACGTATCATCCCCGGAGAGACAATTGCAGAAATGAATGCTGGCGCTAATATTAGGGCGGAAAATAAGTCGAGTTCTAAATCTGGGATATTCGTTCTTCCAAGGATTGAATATGATAGCAGTAGTGCTAAAATTGCAGGAGTCGCTTTACCAATTGTATCTACAGGATTCCTGCGCTCGATAGAAACTCCCCATGAGAAAAACGATCTGATACTATCACTTGATGTAGCAATGGACAATTTTCTCTCATTGAATTTGCTAAGTTCAATTTTGTTCTTCGTCTCGGAGATTTCCCCCCCATCTACTTTCAGGATTCTTGTTGAGCAAGAAATCACATCCTCATCATGTGTTGCCATGACTACTGCGTTTCCATTCGCGGAAAGCTCCTCTATCCAGCCCTTGAGTAGACCTTTGGAAAATGAATCCAGACCTTCGGAAGGCTCGTCAAGGAAGACAATTCTGGGGGTTTCACAAAAAAGCACCGGAGCCATTCCCGAGAGGACGGCAAGTCTCCTTCTAAGTCCTGCAGAAAGTTGCGAAACTCTATCTTCACTCCTGTGGGAAAGACCCCATTCATCCAAGGATGACATGATTTCGCTTTGACTGAGATTGAGTCCGGTGACTTTCAATGCGGCCTCAAGTCTCTCTCTGACCTTCTCCTCTCCGCATATTCCATCGGACTGAAGTGTCAATCCAAAAGGAAATGGCTTCCTCCTAGCACCTAGGTGGTCTCTTACAATTACTGAGTTGCCATCTCCGGAAAGCCATTTAATTTGGCCTGAATTGATAGGGAGAATTCCAATCAGAGATTCAATCAGCGTTGTCTTCCCAGAGCCATTTTCTCCAGTCAGACACACTATATCTCCCTCGTTGATTTGGATGTCCAGATTTTCTAAGACTATCCGAGCTCCTCTGGTCACACTAAGGTTACTCGCCTCAAGCAGCGCCCCCTGTGCCATGCTTCCCGGAGTAGTATCGGTCGTTTGAGTCGTTCCGTTCCAATAATTGCTATTTGGTAGAAGCTAGTGGACAGGGCGTGAGTGTGATTATGGCGCTTGGGATGTTTGAATACACTTTGGTTCTGATCTTTGTGATAGCTGGAATCTCCCCCTATATTTCTGCATACAGAGGGGGGACTAGCTTCGCTCTTGCCACAATTCTCTCTCTCCTTCTAGTTTCATTCGTACAGTTCTCAAATGCGATGATTATTGGGGTTCCGATACAGCTTGGTTTCCTAGGATGGCCTTTAGATGTCTTCGGGACGATTCCTTCTATTTCATCATCCCCTGTAGAGTCATATAGGTTATTGACAAGCGCTTGGATGCATGGAGGTTGGACTCATGTTCTCGGAAATATACTGGTCATAGGACTAGTAGGGGTACCCCTAGAGCAAAGAATGGGCGGAAAGAGATGGATGTTGGTCTATCTTATCGGCCTTTTGGGCGGGAACATAGCTTGGATAATGACTCATCCAGATTCCTCGATTCCTACTGTTGGAGCAAGTGGGGCAGTGTTTGGAATTCTCGGGGCCTACATGGCATGCTGGCCTAGCGATAAAGTGGAGTTTCCGGTATTTATCTTCATCAGACCTTGGCCTATCTGGGTCATTGTCTTAGCTTACTTGGGTTTTGAGCTGTGGGTAATGAGCGATCAGCAATACCTAGCGGGTTCAAGTGTAGCTCACATGGCCCACATTGGAGGTTTCTTCTTATCATACGCATCAGCCAGGCAAGTGGCAAAGGGTGGACCTCATTTGATAGAGGGGGAGATCTCCGGCGATATAGATAAATCCAGAGGAGGAATGCCTGATCTTGGAATAGACCCTTGGAAATTGAACGGAAAGAGCTTGGAGGGGGCCGCTCTCAGAGTTCTTGAAAGTCTGAAGTCTGAAGGAGATGAATTTGAAACTAGGAGAGCTTGGCTTGAGGAGCTATCAGAGCATACCCTTTGTCCCTCATGTGACGGCGAGATAGTCTGTATTACTGAAAGTGGCCGTACTTGGGTAGAGTGCGCGGTTTCGAATAGTCACCTAAGGTGGCCATAGCGCAGGAAAATGAGGCTTGGACAGGTTGGGATTATACAGCGTCGGCATTTGGCTCTCTATGAGAGCCATGAATAGGGGGCCTACTTCACTTACTCCTGTCCTAGTCTGTCTGATGCTCCTCGTGCTAGACGTTTCTGTAGCCGTGAGTGGTGATGAATGGGAAATTGAAGACGATTTGCCCCCTCAAGGCAGTGAAGAGATTGTCTCCTCAAGCACTATTCCTCCCCTCATGTGTGATGGTGAGGCATGTCCTGTGAAGGATAGGTCTCCGTACCTACCTCCAAATGGGGTTGAATGGCCGGTTCAAGAGCCTGGATGGTGGTTTAATTTCTGGAACGATAAGGATGGGAATGGGATGGACGATCGTCTACAATGGATAATTTCTGGGGAGCGCGATTCGATTTCGACCAGCGCAATCATGGGGGCTGACGGAAGAATGACTGTCGCAATATTCGTGTGTTATTCGTGGCATCCGAGCGAATCAGATATCACTCGATTAAAGGATGTTCTTTCAGATCACGGATGGGATGAATTCGAAACCTACTTCCGAACAGTTGACATTCTTGATACTATAATTGTCGAGCATGTTCCCGTTAGTTCACTGATTGATATCCTCATGATTGAGGGCGTGGTCCTGGTGGAGCAGCAGGATGTACTCGTACCTTATCTGAACACTGCTACCAAGGGTTCCAAAGTCAGGGCCTCAGATGTATTTTCGGAGACAATGATGGATTACGGGTACGATGGTTCGGGAGTTGTGATTGCAATAGCCGATACAGGAGTGGATAATGAGCACTTCTCATTGGATGATTTCTCTGATGATAACACTGACAATGAAGCACAACCAGATGAGTTACCAGACCCGAAATGGGTTGCTGGATGTGATTCGACATCGTGGAATCAGCAAGATTGTGACGATGGCGGGGATGATCCAGATGATGGTGATGGTCATGGTACCCACGTTGCAGGAATTGCTCTTGGTACGGGAGGCCCGGACAGAGAGAATCAGGGCTATGCCCCGGGGGCATATTTGGTCGATATCAAGGTGATGACGGATGCCGGAGCATCCAACTCAGGGTACACAGTAGCGGGGATTAACTGGGCCGTACAGAATGTAGATACGGACTGGGGGAACAACGACTCGAGTAGGGGAATAGACATCCTCTCAATGTCATTCGGTAGTGGATCTAATCCAGCAGGCGGAGAAGACCCCGGAGATAACGGGACCAGCCAGGATTCACTCGCAGTAAATGCCGCTTCTGAAGCAGGGATTGTTTGCGTGGCCGCAATTGGTAATGACGGTTACAGAAGAGTCACTTCCGTTGGAGCCGCAGACTCTGCCATTACCGTTGGCTCGATTGATGATAAAGCAAGTATCGAGAGGGGAGATGACTCAATATCATCTTTCTCTAACTCAGGACCCAGAGAAGATGATGGTGATGATAACAAATGGGACGAACTGAAGCCAGATGTTGTAGGTCCCGGGTCAAATATCATGTCGGCACAACATGCCGCGTCAAGCTCGACTCTCCCCGGGTCCGCAAAACCTCTAGCCAGCGATAATTACGTTCAGAAGTCAGGAACGAGTATGTCGACTCCGGCAGTGTCAGGATTTATTGCAGCGATGCTACAGATGGATGAAGATTTGACCCCCCAAGAAATTAAAGACATTCTGAGAAATAACTCGGAAACCAGAGGAGGAGCTTCTGCTCCGGATGTTACTGATAGGTGGAACGACCAGTACGGCTTTGGGATCATAGATGGCGAAATGGTGATGCAGGCAATATTAGGAGACAATAGTGGCGGAGGGGGGGAAGGTAATGAAACAGGGCCTCCACCAACTGGCACCGAGGAATGGGTGATTATCGAGACTCCTGAAGAGGATTCATGGCTTGTTGAGGGGGAAACATATAGTGTTCGTGGGCACATTGATGAGGATGCTGATACGAACGGTACGATTGAGGAAGTGAACGTTAGTATTTCGTATCGATATCGTCCAGAAGAAGGCCCCAGGCAAACATCCATTTTGGTAGATTGGCACATAGTACAGGGTACCATGAATTGGTCGACGCCTTTCACTATCCCTGAGTTCACAGAGGAGGAAATCGATATTGAAGACATAATTATCAAGGCCAAGGCTAGAAATGAATTCAATGTATGGAGCGAAATGGAGCAAAGTGAACATCCAGTTGGTTTGGTAGAGGTTAGTCTAGGAGGACCAAGTGGACAAAGTCCTGTGTCTGGAAATACAAATATTTTCGGAGGCTGGGAGTCGGTCAACGGAGGGGAAATTCAATGGAGGCTAGGAACCGATCAGTGGGAAACTGCTGAGCAATTTGGCGGGGTTGGTAGTAGTTCTGGTGATTGGTCAGTTAGTTGGGACACTACATCAGTCAATGACGGATTCTATCGTATATCCGTGAGAGTTGTTAGTGGCGATGGAATTTTCTCGGAAGAAATTAGGAGGACAGTAGAGGTAGATAATGACCCTCCTGCGCCTGACCTCATCTTCCGTAGCGGAATCACAATCAGTGAGTACGGTTTACCGGTTTCTGAAACCTATGTCAATACATTCCTTGAGGTCAGTTGTGAGGTGAGGAATGATGGGGACCTAGATGCAACAGAGGTGAGCATTTACCTCAAGGAAAATGGAGCTAGGAAAGATGAGATCATCATACCCAGCATTGGGAGCGGCGACATAGTGGAAATTGTCCTTTATTGGAATCCCCTGAATCTGGGTGAGCGGTCACTTACAGTTTCCTTGGACCCCACAAACGAAATAGACGAGATAGATGAGGAAGACAACGATCAAACCACGGAATTCCCCGTTCTGGAAAGGCCTCAAGGAGTCGATTTATCGTTCAGAGAGGGGGCAGTGAGAACTGAGCCCCCTGTCCCTAGGCCAAATGAGCAATTTCTGATAACTGCCAGAGTGGATAACTTGGGATCCACTGATGCTAGGGACATTGATGCGACTCTTGAAATCAAGAATTCCATCGGTTGGGAAGCAGTTTCCCTGAGCCCCGTTAGCCTGGTAATGGGACAGGGTTCATCGCTCATCTCATTCGCACACATCGAAAATTCCACTGGCCCCGTTCAACTCAGGATTAGAGTATCAGGGCCATCTCTATCGGACTTGGATTGGTCGAATAATGAGATAGAGACATCGATTCTGGTTGATGAGACCACTCTTACTGGACCCAGAACTGCCACTTTCTCGACTGGTGAGATCCCCGTGGAGCTCATTCAACTGAGTGATGAAGGAGGAGTTGTAATCACCAATAAAGATGATGACCTCAGACTATACAGACTTGGGACTAATAGGGGGTTGACCGCATGCTCGAATGTACTAGAGGAAAAATGGTCGGGGGACATAGTAGCTGTGTCATCCGATGACGGCTTGGCGCATGTGGTGTGGACTCGTAGATATCTGGATAATTTGGGATTCTTCCAACAAACAGTCAGCTACACCACGATCGACTCAAGTTGCCTCATGACCCCTGTACAGGACATAATGGAACCAATCTTGCTATCTGACGGAAAATATTGGGGTGTTGGCATGGATATTGATGGCCCCGAGATACTTGTGGCTGGATATCACCACGAAATCAATACTGGATCTTCAAATGACAATATTGCAGTTTTCATGGCTAAGTCTGAGTCTCCAACCAAGTCCACAGATTGGATTATCAATCCGCAAGTTGTTGGCGGACTGGACGTAGTATCAGGAGGTACAGATCCTGTGGCTGTAGGTATGGGGGAGGAGGATGGCCATATTTTGTATCAAGACACGAGAAATGATACAACTGGATTGGATAGGCTCGGCTTATGGTATTCTCATGGAATGCCAGAGCAGACATCGTGGTCCTACAGGAAGGCCGTTGGAGACTATGCATTCGCCCCAGTGATATCAGTCTCAGAAATTTCTGATGAGGATGTTATCGTTGCATCTTGGGGAGAGGGGTATGACCAGAGCTCTGAGTTGGTCACAGTGGTTGTTGATAGCTCCTTTACTCCAATCGGAGATGGAGAAGTCAGAACTGCTTCTAGAGGCCTCGGCTACATCCAACAGTTGGAAACAGCCAGAGGGGTGCAGTTATTTTTCGACTTCGTCGGGCCGAGCGGGCCACAGATGCAGTATGGGATGATAGATCCCGAAGAAGGTTGGATTGGAATATCTGATCGCTTAGGTCTCGGGAGAATCGTGATTTCGAGTAGGTCTCCGATTGATAGCGATGCGGTGATTCTACAGACTTCGCCAACTGGATGGCAAATCAGGGCTTTGGTCGACGACTCTTCGCCCGAGGCTTCAAAGGGGACAATTCTAGATCAAATAAGAGGATACACCGGACTTGATGAGAGGAATTTCAATGTCATTCTAGTTGGAATCTCAGGAGTCACTATAGTACTCAGTCTGATAGTAATTCTGACTATGGCTACGAGAGCAGTACAATGGGCAAGTGGTAAAAGTCGTAGAAAAGTAACTGGCACAGTAATTCTAGAAGAGGATGTGGTCGATGTTATTGAAGAAACAGACATTCCAATCAAATCCTCGGATGTGGAGCTAGTTGAGGAAATTATGACGCCTGAGACTCGGGGCTCTTCGGAAAGGAGGAAGAGAAGAGAATACAGGTCGACGGGTTCTGCGCTGACAAATCTACCTGAGATTGAGGATTCAGTCAGCTACTCCCCCCCTATTCCAATGCATATCCCTCCTGTGCCCCTTCCAGTCCCCCCAGGAAATCTGAATAGGCGAGTGACATGTCATAACTGTAACTGCATGTTTGAGGTTGAGACAGGATTGACAAGGGCCAGGTGCCCAGTATGTGGGAAAAGGATTGAGCTAGTTTGACATGCTAAGAGTACTGCTGGCATCTAAATCCGAAAGGCGATTTCAATGGCTTGATCAAAACCTCTCCTCACTAGGGGTGAGAATTGAATCAAGAACACTGGTAGCATCCGAAATAAGTGCCCCTCAAGGATTGGAGGTTCGAAAACAGGTTGAGATGATTTGCAGAGATAAGGCGAGAAATGCGAGTATTGAGCAGTCTGTATCAGAATCTGGTGACGGTCCTAAATACGACGTGATATTGGTATCGGATACGATGATAGAAGATCCGGATGACTCCAGATTGTCAATTGGGAAACCGAATGACAATCTAGTAGCGGCAAGTATTCTGATGAG
>DANW01000023.1:20411-21419 GCA_002501605.1 Euryarchaeota archaeon UBA28 | reverse complement strand
GGAGCAAGTTTACAATTAGATGCTTTCTCCTTATCTGCCACTATTCTTCTTTTCTAGAAAGCCTACGTAGGCCAACCATAGGGGTCACGCCATCATCCAGATCCTCAGGCTCGGTGACTATCCCAAGACTGCTAAGATGGTCTGAGACCTGTTGCATTGCCGTTCTTCCTGCGGCCCTCTTCCTAGCACTTGGAAGTTTGTTCCTGCAAACCAGGTATGTTTCTGAGGACGAGTTTCTAGATGCAGTCGGGGCGAATCTTTGCACATTGGAGAATCGATCTTTCGCAGCCTCTACCAGTCCTTCAATTCCCGTACCTTGGAATGTCTTGGTTACGAACGTGCCTCCGGGTATGAGCACGTCAATTGCGACGTCAAGGACAGTGGTTGAGAGCTCAAGGGATATTGCCTGATCGGTGTCATATCTTCCGGTCAGCCTCGGGGATATATCGCTAATCACAACATTGAGATCTTCGTCCCCCAGCAAACTTCGTATTTGGGTAAGTGTAGACTCCTCGGTGGCATCCCCGATGATTAGTCTGGCCCCTTCTACCGGAGAAGTAGCCAATAAATCAACACCGATCACCAATCCATTTTCTCCCGACTCCTCCACTGCAACCTGCGTCCATCCTCCGGGATGGCAACCGATATCCAGCACATTATCGCCCCTTCTAATCACAGAGAACCTGTCTTGTATCTGTTTGAGTTTGTAAGCCGACCTTGCTCGATAACCCTTTGATCGTGCCTCCCTTCTCCATGGGTCACGGCGACTCTCCTGGTACCATCGCTTGCTCATGCACCGCCCGCGGCGAGATGAGTTATCAAGTCAGGGCCTCAGTGTGGCAACTACAGGCCAATTTCTCTAATTAAGGCACGAGCTGTATGCCTGATCGCATCTTCTGAATCCATATCGGGTTCGAATCCCGTTGAGAGAAGTCGACCGACTTCCAGAGACGTCTTTGGCACGTCGCCTGCCCACCCCCTATCTCCCCCTGTGTATTCTATCGAGAC
>DANW01000023.1:0-20014 GCA_002501605.1 Euryarchaeota archaeon UBA28 | reverse complement strand
CCTGTCCCAAGATTGTACAAACTGACTTTCTCCGCACAAAAGTCCACCAAGTGAACCATTGCACGCACACAGTCCTCTGCAGACATGTACGATTTCTCCTGCATGCCGTTCCCTAGGACCTCAAGTCTACTTGGGTCTTTCTTCAATTTGTGAATGAAGTCGAAAATCACACCATGAGTCCCCCTAGGTCCAACAATATTGGCAAACCTGTGTATCCACGCATTGGCTCCGAATGTACCAGCCCATGCCGTTATCAATGCCTCAGAACCGAGTTTAGAAGCACCATAAAGTGAAATTGGCATCACAGGCCCGTATGTCTCAGGAGTAGGCATTTCCTCAGCTTCTCCGTAGATTGCAGAGGAAGAGGAAAAAGAAATCTTATCGACTCCCACCTTTCTCATCGACTCTAGGACATTGTACGTCGCCAAGGTACCTTGCTTGAGGTCCGTGTCAGTAACTTCCGTCCCTAGTCTAATGTCCGGATTAGCCGCCAAATGATGGACCATTTCTATGCCAGACATTGCAGACTGCACCTCGTCTATGTTGAGAAGATCTCCACGGACCACCTCGACATTTCCTGTTCCCTGATGATGGGACAGGAATTCCTCCCTCCCACTTGAAAAATTGTCGAATACTCTTACACTGATTCCTCGAGATACTAGGGCGTCAACTAAGTGGGAGCCGATGAAACCGGCCCCTCCGGTAACTAGGTGCATGGTGCTTGGAGAATGCAAACGGACTTGAGTTCATCGGATGCAGGTTCAGGACCATGCCCCAGTGTCTCTCTTCTGCCTGAGGAAGTAGGAACAGGCAACCATGCCAATTAGGGCTATGTGTATAACAGTGCAGTAAGGGCAAATGTGTGGTGCTCCGTCAACCATTGTCAGCTCCACTAAAACCAGCCATATGACGAATGGAACTCCTGCTAGACTGACATAGAACAGCAAATCTACATACCCGGACGCCCACTTAGCATGTATGTCCATCCTAATTGAAAGGACAAAGAACCATATCAGGGCGAAAGAGACAATTCCAATTAGCCCCCATGGGATTCCAAAGAGATTATTCCACTGAGGGTCTCCGATAACCGATCCACATTGTACTAGGCCCTCCGTAGCACACATCGAGGAAGACCCCATTATCATTGAGTTGTGTATTGCCCATGTCCATCCGGATCCCATAATGCCAACGGCTGAGAATCCCATGCTCGCGTTTAGCACCCCCAATGTGCCCTGCTCTCCTGAATTATCTTTGGCCTTGATCAACAGGTAGCTAGAAGCCACTATTCCTGCTATGAATGCGATCAGTGGGGGAGTGATGACGCTCATCATTGACCACCTACCAGCCTTTGCAAGGCCTCTGAAAGCTCCTCTCCATCTCCTCCTTGCCCCTGATGCTTATTCTTATTCCAAGCTACAGTACCATCAGGCTCAAGGATGAATGAAACAGGAGTCCCTGAGAGGCCCCACGTGTTCATTATCGTCATGGATCGGTCATCGACATATGGCCAGTCATTTGGGGTTCCAGGCCTGTCAATACAGTCGTCCCTGTCGCTATTACATCCAAAATACGAGGTTTTGTCTCTAAATGCTTCAATTTCTCCTCGGGTGCTGTCATGATTAGGAATGCTCAGCTCAGCTGCGACCGTGACGAAGTTTACCCTATCAGACCACTGGGAGTGTAGTTGACTCATTTCATCACCATCGACCCAACAATAAGGACAGTCAGTATCCATGAAATAAATCAACATCCACTTACTGTCCGATGAACCGTTCCAGTCCCAATCATAGTTGTCGGAGAGCCTGTATTCGTCCCAACCAAATCCGTTGTAGGCATCCGCAACAAAATCAGGCGCTTGATTCCCCTCGTCAGGGCCAACTTGAGGTATAGGTGCCAGAATTACAGAAATTGCGACAACTAGGCTGATTATTCCCGCGGTAACGAGCATTGCTACTGTTCTAACATCCTCTTCTTTGCCCTTAGGTGCCGCCTTCGCCCTACGCCTCGCCATCGTGCCCCCGAGGGACTGTCCATCTTAGAGTCTGATGGTACGTGGTTATGCCCAATCGAGATTGTAGCCTGATTATTTACCCGATGAGTCAGTCTGAGGAGTTATTATTTTCCCCGATTTTAGGTGCTTTGGAATTCCATCAGATGCCAATGCTCATTTGGGGCGTGTTACCGCAACATATTGTGAGCGATGAGGTAGCTGTAGACAGATTCTCTCAATCGGCTGATGAATCAGTAGATGATGAGGAGGAGTTTTGGCAATCCTTCTTCGAGAAAATCCAGCCGATAAGGGAGGGAGTAAACTCTGCTAGAAGGGTGTTTTATGAGGGCCCTGTCGGAAACGCCATCGATACTGTAGGCCAACTGGTGGATGACGCCGCCGATATAGCACATTCTTCCTACCGAAGGTTGAACGAGTTAGCGTACGCCACGATTTTGAGGAGCCCGGGCATCTTTGTCGCATTCTTGTTATTGGTCACCTCCGTTATCGGACAATTCGCCATGGACTTCCAACAACAAATAAATGGCGATGTTGAGGTATATCTTCCTGACGGGGCAGACTCTTCTGACCTGCTGTCGGAGGTCAGGGAACAATGGTCAACTGATGTGGTCATAATTTACCTCCAAACCGGAAACTCAATCGCTTCAATCTCAGAACGAACCGAAGAGAACATAACATCTGTCAACGTCCTGTCGCAGATGTCTTGGATTGAAGGGGATGATACCTCGGGAGAGGGGACTTTCGATCGAGGATTAGACTGGGACAAGGGCGACAGAGGAATGAATGATGGGGTCGTATGGGTCCTATCTCCCTCCCAGGTTATCAAAGAGGCAAACTCTTCCTCTTGGAGATTCAATTGTGCTATGGAGAAGCATGGACTCCCCGTTAGTGATGGGCAGAACTGCGCCATTGCAGGTCTCAACCCTTACTACGGGTATGAGATTCCAGATGAGCAAGAGAGAGTCGATCAGTTCGTGGAAAATGCTGGGTCTCTGATGGAGTCAATGGTCAGGGACACCAATGGTGATGGAATTTGGGATACCGGAGTCATAATCATGGGAATATCGTTCGATATGGGAGGGACCGATATACCTCCTCGCGACGATCCCAAATTCGGCCAAGTCAAAGACCACAAGGCATTCCTAGCTTTTGCCGAGGCCTACGTCCATGGCCTAGGCCCTGACGGGGAAATCCGCGAGGGATGCGATGATGATGGCAGTGGCGTCTGCGACGAGTTAGAGGAGAACTGCAAGCTTTGCTACACAACCTACGAGTTGACATCAACGATGGATACTGAGAGACTTGATGACATCCCGCCCAGAAGAGCGGTGACAGTAACGGGACTCACCCCTGTCCTTCATGACGTATCTGACGCCATATACCTAGAACTGGTCGAGACAATGCTTCCTGCTAGCTTGGCCTTGGTAGCTCTAGCAATGCTAATTCTCCACAGGAATGCGAAGGTCATAATCATCTGTGGAACTCCAATAGCGATGAGTCTAGCGATAACCTTCGGAACCACAGTGATTCTTGATATCATGCTAACGCCAATGATTATTTCCGCCGGTCCGATATTGGTAGGCTTGGGTGTTGATTACGCACTTCATCTGACGAATCGTATCGAGGAAAATCGGCAACAGCTAGTTGAGGATCATCTGGAAAGGTCTTGGAAGTTGAACAGAGATGGCCTGGAGACTGAATCGATTGACCCATGGGACCCACTAATCAGCCTCACCGCGACCGTAAGAGCGGCCATGACAACTGGACACGCCATCTTCCTATCGGCATTAACCACAATTATCGGTTTCAGCGTTCTCACTTGGGACAGCCTTGTTCCAATTCAGCCTATGAGGACAGTAGGTACCACACTCTTGCTCGGCATCTTCGTAACATTCCTCCTTTCTATGGTGATGGTCCCAGCTCTTATCCAGCTACTGAGATACAGGAAATCAACAGGAAACATGGATATGTCTACGAATCAAACTGTCTACGTTTCGATAGCTATCGGAGCAATTGCGGCCTTCGCTCTGTCATATTCCGGCGCAATGTCGACCATCAACTCCCTGATCATAGCATCTATGCTGTCCTTGACAATCGCCCTCGGAATTCTGGATGTAGTTTGGGAGTCAATAGGCAAGATTCCTGTCAGGTTCACCATCGTGGTAATGCTAGTAGCAATCGTGACTACTGCTGGCGGAGTGATGATTCTTGAGGAAGAACTCGGCAAGGACATTACTGGATCGTCTGACGAGGTGCCACCCGGATTGGAATCATATGAAGCCCTCAGGGAGTATAGCTATGAGTTCGAAGGGGGGCAAACAAATCTGTTCATCATCGATGCCACTGAAAGAGGCTCATTCAATGGCACGGCTCCAATAAGAGACATACCTGTCCTGGACTCGATAGAAGCAATGCAAATCAAGGTCGACAATGTTGAATTTACCGACACAACGAGCATTGTAGACATTCTGAAAGCGATTCATGTACAAGATGATGTTACCGGGCAGCAGACATTCGATAGGTCGTTGTGGGACATCCTTCACTCTTCTTGTTGGGATGACCCATTGCAGATTGAGTGCCTGACAAGCGGCGATCTGGCTTTCACTACACTGTCCTCGAAAGAGGACATGGTCAACGTCGTTTTCGATACTCTGAGTCCGGAGATAAGGTCCATGCTGATGAATGCTGATCAGGGGAGTGGGGAGACCAAGACCCTAGTCTACGCATGGCAACCATACATCAACATCCAAGACGCAACTGGGCTTAGAGACACTATTGACGGATTCCTCTCGGAAGGAGGGTGTGAAGGTGCCACGAAGTGCAGGTCCACCACACTTGCCGACGAGGGAGTCATCAACTCCAAGCTAACTGGAGGGCTCCCCATTTCAATCGACATTAACTCTGGAATCCACAAGGCTCAGAATGAGACTACATTATGGACAATGATAATCCTACTCTTTGCAATGGCCGTATTATTCAGATCCCCGAGACTAGCGATATTTACGATGACCGCAGTGGCGGTTGTGGTGTTATGGCAGCCTCTACTTATGAGAGGGGGCTCAGTTAATGTCAATGTCTTCACCGCGATGATAGGGACCATAGTCTTCGGAATAGGCGTTGACGACTCAATTCACATCATAGACAGGATAAGAGACGAGGGAGAGACTCCTGCGGGCATAGTCAGATCCGTCGTCACAACGGGACGTACGATTTTCGAGACTACTGCTACGACATGTGCCGGTTTAGCCGCAGGCCTATTCGTAGCAATTCCCGGCCTTCAAAATTTCTTCCTTCTTATGATGGCATTAATCGCTCTAGCACTACTTACCAGCGCCATACTACTTCCCACAATAATTGTAGTTTACAACGAGTTAAGGTCAAGAATCACATTGAACGGAGCTTGGCTGGACTACGATGAGGGAGGGACAATATCCGAAACCTCGGTATTGCAAGCTATAGTAGACCCTGCTGACGTAGTCTGATGAGAAATTGATGAGGGTGCAGGGAATAAGCCCCTTTCTGTTCACCTTTCGGCTGGTCGCATTCAACTATGCATCCTACCCGGCCCTGTTGATGCACTACGGGCCTGCTTGGACTTGCTCCAGCGGGGTTGCTCGTTCCAGCCACCATCGGGAAACCTCCTCCTTACGGATTCATCGTACTCCCGGGGCAGTTCGTTTCTGTTGCAGAGCCGGCCCTCCCGGACCCCCGACTTGCGTCGAGCCACTCGCATCACGGAGAGGGGACTTTCCTCAGTGTCGTACACTGTCAGCGACCCTCCTGCTCCCTCACACTGCCCGCCACGTTGGTGCCCAAGAACCCAACGGTCAGGAAAAAACAAAAAATTTTGGAAATAATCATCTACGTTCTCACTAACAGAGCCCTGTGTCCGATGCCGAGCTACTAAAGAGAGAGGCAGGAATAGCAGCGTGTAAATACGTGAAAAACGGCATGATAATTGGTCTTGGAACTGGATCAACCGTTAAGCATACAATCATCGAAATCGGCAGAATGATGGACGAAGAGGGTCTTGAGATTACAGGAGTACCAACCAGTGAATCGACAAGGGTACTGGCCGAGTCCCTCAATATCCCTCTGATCGAAATTTCCCAGGTAGAGTCCCTGGACCTAACAATTGATGGTGCCGATGAATTCGACATGGATTTCTCACTCATCAAAGGAGGAGGCGGGGCACTAACGAGGGAGAAGATTGTCGCAAATCTTTCAAAATCAATGATCGTAGTAGCCGATTATAGTAAGAGAGTTGATATTCTCGGGAGTTTCAAACTACCCATCGAGGCCGATCCACTTCAATCCGATTCGGTTATAGAAGAGATCAATGGATTTTGTCCAGGAGAAGTAAAGATAAGGGCTTCAGGACAGAAGGGTACATTGGAAAACGAACCTTTCATAACAGATAATGGTGGATACATCATTGACTGTGAATTCGGCCCCAGTATCACAAATCCCGCAGATTTGGAGAAAACTATCTCCAAAATTAAGGGGGTAATCGAAGTAGGCCTGTTTATCGGAATTTGTGATGCAGTAGTACTATCATCCTCGTCAGGGGTCGAGATTTTGGTAAATCCCAATGGCAGACTAAATTGATTGTCATCCGAGGCCATTAAAATGGGATAGCGATTCGGATGGTCGGGTCTGTAGCTTAGTCAGGTAGAGCACCCGGCTCTTAACCGGGCGGTCGCGGGTTCGAACCCCGTCAGACCCGCCAGCACCACTGCGTGGAGCCAGCGAGGCAACCATATACCACGGGCCCCTCAGGGGGTCGTGCCAAAGCAGTATTGGATTGGAGACATCCTTGTCGGTTCTCATGATGAGGAGGTCGTCGAGCTCTGTGGGTGGGTCCACAGGACCAGGGGCTCGAACAAAATCCGATTCTTGGTCCTCAGAGACTCAACAGGTTCTTTGCAGTGCGTAATCAAAAAGGGTGAGGTCGATGACGAATGTTTCGATGCCCTATCTGGTGCTCTGATAGAATCGAGTGTAAGGGTCACAGGAAAGGTCATCAGAACTGACAGGGAACATGGCTACGAACTCTCGGTAAGCTCGGGAATTGTAGTTGGGGCTGTAAACCCGGATAGTCCATTTCCAATCACAGAATCAGCCATGGCAGAGGCCGATGGGGGGGAAACTGAATTCCTCCTCGATAACAGACACCTGTATTTGAGGACTGGCAGGATGACAAAGATGTTGAAGATCAGGTCAACGGTTTTCGGCGCTGTTCATTCCTACTTCAGAGACCGAGATTTCATTGAATATCAGGCTCCTAACTTCGTAGCAGGGGCCGTTGAGGGTGGAAGCACCCTCTTCGAAGTGCCTTATTTCGGGAAAAAGGCATATCTCACTCAATCTTGGCAATTGTATGCTGAGGCAGCTATGCCAGCACTGGAGAGACTCTACACTATTGCTCCATCTTTCAGAGCCGAAAAAAGCAGGACAAGAAGGCACCTGACTGAGTTCTGGCATGCTGAAATGGAAATAGCATGGGGGGGTAATCAGGAAGTGATGGAACATGGAGAGGCCCTCGTCAGAAGCATAGCCCAATCACTAGTCGAGGAAAGAGGAGACGAATTGTCTGAGCTTGGGAGAGACGTAGATATGATTCAAAAATACGCAGACTCCAAGTATCCGAGAATGAGATATGACGAAGCCGTTGAAACTCTGCAGTCCAAGGGCGTCGAGATAGAGTGGGGCCAGGATTTAGACTACAGCAAAGAAAAAATCTTAACCCAAGACTTCGAAGTACCTCATTTCCTTACCCACTATCCCCGCGTGGCCAAGCCATTCTACCACAGGCCCGATCCAGATGATACGAAGTATGTTCTCTGTCACGACTTACTTGCTCCCGAGGGCTATGGAGAGATCATCGGAGGAGGCGAAAGAACCTGGTCGGAAAAGGAAATACTAGAGAGAATAGACGAAGAGGGAACTCCAAGGGAGCCATATGAATTCTACATTGACATTAGGAGATACGGAGGCGTCCCACACGGGGGCTTCGGAATGGGGATAGACAGAGTTTGTGCTTGGCTATCGGGTGCTGATCACATTAGGGAGACGATACCTTTCCCCCGGGACAGCAGACGTGTCACGCCGTAGGCGTGCGACCCGAATCACTCTTACGCCTAGGCCATGTGGCAGATACATGGAAGAGGACTGGAGGACGCTCGACATCGCCAATCCAACCGATGAACACGCAATGCTCAGGGAGATGGTTAGGAGTTTTGTTATTGACGAGGTCGAGCCACAAGCGCTTGAGTATAACAGAGATGAAAAATTCAACGTCGGCTTATTCAGGTCACTTGGAGAATCAGGACTTCTGGGGATCTCAGTACCCTCAGAATTCGGCGGAGGAGGAATGGACGCAACGGCAGTCGCAATTATCAATGAGGAACTTTCCTACTCCGACCCAGCTTTCTGCCTTGCATATCTCGCTCATGACCAACTGATGGTAAACAACCTCGCTCAAAATGGAAATAAGGATCAGAAATCGCGAATTCTTCCAAAGGTATGCAGTGGCGAGTGGATTGGATGCATGGCAATGAGTGAGCCAGATCATGGAACGGACGTCCTTGGCATGGAGACCTCTGCTGTACAGAGGGACGATGGAAACTGGGTGATCAATGGGAGAAAGATGTGGATAACCAACGGCTCTTTGGATGACGATGGAGGCACTGCTGACATCGTTTGGCTATATGCCAAGACAGGAACTGACGATAGAGGAAGGGCGGAAATCACCACCTTCCTTGTGGAAAAGGGTACGGTTGGATTTTCCGTCGGCCAGAAGATTTTCGACAAACTCGGGATGAGGGCCAGCAACACTGCAGAGCTAGTTTTCGAAGATTGCGTTGTGCCACCCGAAAACGTAGTCGGTTTACCCGGAGAATCCATGGTTCACATGATGAGAAATCTAGAGCTGGAGAGGCTCGGACTGGCGGCGATGGCAGTGGGAATCTCCAGAAGGTGCCTCTCTGCAATGAACAGCTATGCTAGCGAAAGACAAGCCTTTGGAAGGGAAATCAGGGATTTTGGCCAGATCCAGAGACACATAGCGGAGTCTTGGGCGGAATACAGGGCGATGAGGGCCTATGTCTATGACACTGCGAGACAAATCGACTTAGCAAAGTCAGGAAACAGATTGGACTCAGATGGAGTCAAATTATTCGCAACGACAATTGCCAAGAACATTGCGGACAGGGCGATACAGGTACTTGGAGGGTACGGATATGTCGGGGAGTATACTGTCGAGCGTCTGTGGAGGGACGCCAAATTGTTGGAAATCGGCGGAGGCACCCTCGAGGGGCACCAGAAGAATATCACTCGAGACCTCAAGGTAGATCATGACGCCATAGAGAGATAGTGGTAGTCCCGCCCGGATTCGAACCAGGGTCCCCAGGACCAAAACCTGAGATGATGGACCACTACACTACGGGACTCCGAGCTTGTGGCGCGTGGTATATGATTTGGACTTGACGGGCGAGAGTGCACTAGGCACGGGGCCGGCAGAATGAAAGAACCGCCTTCACACGATGTATCATGGCTCAACGTTCAGCTATGGTCCTAGTCTGTCTCATGTTGATGCAGACAACCTCTGCTTCAATGGGGTTCGAGGCAAATGCTGGGCACGTCGATCAGAGTTCCGACCTAGAGAATCCAGATCCTTACTTAATTCCCCTCGAAGAAGAGCTAGAGCCTTGGGTCGATCCTTCGCTCATTGACGATTTAGAAGGAGACAACGGTAAATCTAGAGTCACAGTTATCACAAAGTCGCTACAGAATCTCGAGTTCTGGCAGTTGGAGAACGGGGCCCTTGAGGAGCAGGCAGAAGCATCAAAGGGCGAGGTTTTGATACAGCAAGAAACCACTGATGGGGTAATCGATCACAGAACATTCTGGGTTTCTTCTCAGCTGGTTCAAAAGATTCCCGGGGTCAAGGGAGTCATTGCGGTTATTGACGCACAGAAGGCCCCAGAGCCTTATTCAATCGAGCCATTCCAAGAGCCTCCTGGTATCGATCCCAACACAGTCAAGACTGGGGAGATTCATGGCGCAACGGAAGCATGGCAAAGCGGATACTCAGGCGACGGCCTCATTGTCGCGGTGGCAGATACTGGTGTGGATTTTGCGCACCCAGATTTGAATGGGACTCAGGCACGGGTCACATTTGACGACTCACCTTACAATGGCTGGCCACTGATGTTAGACCACAACAGCATGTATAACTGGGTGGTTCATGGTGAGGCGTACCCCGCTAGATCTACATGGTACGCAGATACCTCAACAATCGATATAGACAACAATTCAGACGGATTACTGGATGTCTCAGGTCTGAATATTTCAGGCGTTAACATGTCTCTCTCAGGTGAGTATCACATAGGCGAACATCCTGACTCAACACTCAGGTCCAAGCAGGGAGGAGACGTGCCAATCCTAGTAGTTGATGATATGGCTTCGGGTGAGTACAAGACCGTTTATGCTGATTTGGATAGGGACGGTGAGTTCGGTGACGAGATCCCAATGCGCCCTGGAGAGGAGACATCCGGTCTTGACACCAATGGAGATGGCCTCTGGGATGTTTCAGGAGGTCTGGTATACTGGGTCTCGGATGGAGCTTTAGGAGTGCCTTATGGGGACACATATGCTGCAAGGCACGGATATTCCGACAGAGTCGCTGGGCCAGGCAATCTCACTCTATTCATGCTCGAGTCTGGTAATCATGGCACACTCTGTGCAAGTGCTATCTCCGCACAAGGGGTCGTGAGCGACGGTAAGGTACAGGGAATGGCTCCTAATGCCACTATATCGGCCATTGGTAACCACTACTCGGGGGGACACTCTCTCGATGCATGGAGGTTCATAGCTGAAGGTTACGACGGATCAACAGATACTCCTGATCAACCTCATATAGGGTCTTTCTCCTTCGGCTATTCCTCTGTGGATGAAGCAGGGGCAGATCCGTATTCCCTCTACCTCGACTGGCTAACAAGATTCTACAACAACAATACTTCGTACGCAGTGGCCATTGGAAACGGAGGGCACGGTTTTGGCACTACAAAGTCCCCAGGGGCGTCCAATGGAGTTTTCTCCGTGGGTGCTTTCAGTAGCCGATCAAGCGGTACATGGGGGCAGATTGCACCTTGGTCAAATAGGGGTCCAAACGCCCTAGGAAGGATGGATCCCGATGTAGTAGCCGTGGGATGGTCCGCAACGGGGGATATCCCCCTTAACACTAGGGATGATGCTAACTCCGCATGGAGGACATGGGGAGGGACCAGTCTGGCCACTCCGGTAGTAGCAGGCCTGATGGCGTTGGTAGCGGAGGCTTGGCAAGAAAATCTGGGGGAATACCCCGCATCTCAGGAGTTCAGGGATCTTGTGATGTCTACATCCGACGACAGGGGGTATGAACCTTTCACTCAAGGCGGAGGGTGGTTCAATGCATCAACCGCAATACGGACACTGGATGGAAATAATGGGAGTTGGTGGGCCACACCTTCTCACTGGAACAGTGGCTCATTTCAGGGCCAACACAGGGTAGCAAATCTGAATTTATTGAGGCCTGGTGAGACCCAGATTACAGATATCGACTTCACAAACACCGGTCAATCAGAAATCAGCCTAAGTATAGCTGCGACTTCCTTCTCCCCACTCTCTCATGACATCAGGATATGGAATAGTACAGGGAACGGTACAGATGAGGGTGAGAACTCCACATGGGATGGACATCAAAGTAGTAGGCCCGATCTACTAATCCCAATACACTTGGATGCAGACCCAAGCCTCCAACTAAGCCCTGATACGAGACAATTTAGAGCGAGGGCCACGATTGAATACTCCCACTTCGATGTGAATCAGGATAGGAGCTCAGAAGAACGTGTCTTCCTTGAGATAATGAAATGGGAGGATGAGGATGGAGATGGCATATTCGTCCTAGATTTAGACAATGACTCGATGGTTGACTCTGAAGACTGGACGGAGGAGAGTGAGTTGAAAGAAGTAACATACTGGAGGTCGGATGGACCGAATGCAGAGGTTCGGATGGGTAATCCATTACAAGACTCAGGCGACGGCCTAATGTTGGCTGTTTGGAACTACAACGGCCACCTCTCGGATGAACCGGTGAGGATTGAGATCGACTGGACCTCTTTCGGTACTAACCCAGACGAGTGGATATCCGTCCCTTCAGAGGTCATACTGCAGCCCAATCAGACTACTTCCGTACCCATGATTGTATCTGTGCCCTTAGGCTCAGAGCCGGGACTTCACCAACATGGATTGCTCATCAAATCCACCGATTTAGACTCCAATGGATCTCCCCTACAATCCGACTCCAATAGGAGCTGGACCCTACCTGTGGTAACAAATGTACCTTGGGTGGGACCGTTCTCAATTGACGCTAGGCCCATTGACGGAAACGTAACCAATCAGACTCTGTACTCAGAAGAGTGGATTTCTGGTGCCACCAGATGGGACTGGAGAGCTGAAAGCGGTGACTGGAGATTCCTATCTATCGAATGGCCAGATGAATGGGCCACAGGAGGAACAGCAATAATCGACGTGGATTGGGATGATAACCCATACACGGACATAGATGTAATGTGGCTCTCAGAGACGCCACATGGATATTCATCCGAGGACTCGACCCCGTATGGAAATTCAACGTTCTACATAGAGGAGAGGTCCGTGAACAACTATGCGGGCTCTGGATCCCACAACTGGGGGACATACACTGGGACCTCCCGGGAGGTGTTCACAGTTCCCGTGACCCCCGGTGTGCACCAGTTGGCATTGCACACAGCTCTGCATGGAGTGGGCTCAAATGATAATCCTCTGAACATCTCCGTGGGATATATTGCAGCTGAACGATCAGGCTTTGAGAAAGTAGTCTCAGATTGGAACGAAGGAAGTGGTGTTGAGGCAGTGCATCTGGTATCGACGGTTCCACTTTCAGTGGAGAATGTGACGTCATACGGGTGGTCCCAACCCATATTCCTCTCCAATGAAACCGCCCAGGACGATGGTAGGAACAAAATGTCAGCCTCTTGGTGGAGAAACCTCACACTGAACAACTCCAAGTCATTGTCAATCGAAATAGATGTAGCATCTGAAGACTCCCTGTCCGATGACTCAGATATCGATTTGTACCTCTTCAGGGACCAAGATGGTGATGGAGATTTCAGTAGCGATGAGGAGATCGCAAAGTCGACCTCATCTGACTCATCCGAGAAGATAGAACAATCCGACCTAACTGATGGCCTGTACGGAATAGCCGTCCTTGGATACGATGTCCCAGGGGGCACCATGAACTTCCAGATAACAATCCAAGAGTTTGGAGGGGACGATTTGAGAATCACAAACCAAATTAGTCTGTCAAAATTTGAGATCGACTCAATATGGCCCGATGGGTCAACGGCTCTCGCAAATGAAGACCCGACAGCCGCCCTTCAGGTAAGTCTGGAATTCGATAGACCAGAGTCTGCGGGTACCTGGCAAGGATATGTAGAGATTGAACTGAATGGCTCGATTAAATTCCAAGTACCATACGTGTATGAGCTACTCGAGCTTCCACCCCTGGTGAACTTCTCAAGTCCCGAAAACATGTCATACCACAACAGCTCGACCCCCATAGAAATCTATGCTATCGATACTGGAATAGGCTTCAAGCTAGACCAAGTCAAATGGCTACCAAGGGACAACGAGACAATCATACCCAATGCCAATTCAGTACATGCTCTGGATACACAGGGGAACCATCACAATTTGACAACCATATGGAATCATGGGAATCACTCTGCCATGCCAGAAAACACCACCCTCAGGGAGATATGGATTAACTCATCATTGCCCCAAATAGAGCAGTGGCATGATTACGTCCTATTAGTCACAGACCTCTCGGGTTTCTCGTCCCAGGCCTTCCTCTCGTTGTCATATGATAGCACCGCCCCCGATGTCATGATAAGCCAGATTCCCGAAATAACCAGTAATCAGGTCATGACGTACAGAATATGGACGGAGCCTAGCGCCACCTTCACTCACTCCGGGAGTATCGTAGAACTAGATGAGGAGGGATTCGCAGAACACTCATTCCTCCTTCAGGATGCCGAGGTTGGCTTTGATGACTCAACAGGGATGCCATACTATTTTGTAGAGGGCACCAGCATTTTCGAGGTGTCGGTTTCTGATGTAGCAGGAAACACTGTTTCAAGACAATTCCAAGTTGTTTATGACCCCGAACCTCCGGATGACGTAGAGTTCGACACCCTTTACGATCAGGAGGGAAATACCTACCAGTCTTCACATTTACTCGAGCCAGTAAACTTATCAAGTGGAAATTTGGTCCTGAAGATACCGTCCGATACAATGCATTGGTGTCTCTCTATCAACTCCGTATCCGATGATTATTCGACCGTAGAGTGCGATAGTGTAGGCTCACGACCAGCAGTTTTCAACACCTCAACAGGCCACCCCGAGTCGGATGAGAAAGGAGGTGCACAGGAGAAATACACAATCTCACTCCCCTTGGCAACTACCGGACTCCCCGATGGGGAATATGATATCAACTTGGAATTGTTGGACTGGACGAACAATTCCGCATCTCAATCTTGGCCGATTCATGTCGACAAAACTGCCCCTTCAATTGATTGGGGCCTTAGTATGTCCAACTCACTAATTTTATTCGAACATAGGCAGGACTTATCCTGGACCTCCTCCGAGCCAGTCACTTTCGAATTCACAATGAACGGGGAGATTATGATTAGTGGACTTTCATCTTCTGGGACGTATTCATTCGAGATACCTAGAACTGGTAGCCATGAGTTGTGCCTCTACGCAGTAGATGGGACATTGAACAGAAATAACAGCAACCACGCATTGGACTGCAGGACTATGTCACTCGATGAGTCGATCTATGACACCTTGGTACTGGCAAATTGGAATGGTGGCATTGTCTCCTCCACGGAGGTAATGGCAACCATACAGCTCGGTCCTGGGCAGGAAATAACTTGGTCAAAGCACGCATCCGGGGAAACGAATCTTCTGATGCCGGAATCTGACGTGGAGACAATATCATTCGAATTGGAGGAGGGCGAGAATAGATTTACACTACTTGTCGGCTCATTAGATCAGACAGATACTTACGAACTCTCAGTAGTCAGGGATACAATTCCACCGGCCATAAACATCGAAGAAAGAACAAACCGTACCTCGACCCTTTCAAAAATGAGAGTCATAGAAGGAACCTGTGAAAGTGGCACGAACACATTAGTTTGGAGCGACGCAGACTCTTCCTCTCTTGTGTGCCCTTCAAACGGCTCATTCTCAGTACAGTTGGAGATCCTGAACACTCCGGGCAAGCATACAATCTACGTCATATCGACGGACCACGCAAACAACGAGGCCAGCGCAGAGATAGAGGTCCTGATGCAGAATTGGCCAGAGTGGGCAATTGACGATGCTAGGAGTATGGGCCCCATGCTAATCTGGTTCTCAATCGCGGGTTTGCTTATTTTCACTTCGACCATCCTGGCAGTAAGGAGACTTTCCAGGGGCAGAAAAGAAAAAGATAAACTTGAATATGAAACTGAGATTGAAACAATTCTAGGAGATATCGGCCTAAAATGACTAGTCAATGTGGAGGGTCTCCATCAGGCAACTATAACCGCCATCTCCCCCTCAGCTATTCATGGAAATACAGAGTTTAGCGGTCCTGGGGGCCGGTCAGATGGGCGCCGGAATTGCCCAGGTAGCCGCTTGCGCTGGCTACCCGGTGGTAATGATTGACATTGAGCAGGAGTATGTGGACAAGGGGCTAGCAACCATAGAGAGATCACTTTCCAGGATAGTCTCGAAGGGCAGAATGTCCGAACAGGAGGCTGAAAAAGCAGTCAGCCTAATTTCCACCTCAGTCTCAAGAGAATCAGCATCCGATGCTGATCTTGTCATAGAGGCCATACCTGAAGTCCTGAAACTGAAGGTTTCAGCATTTTCAGACTTGGATAGAATATGCAAGGGGACCGCCATACTAGCCACAAACACATCAAGCATATCCATCGACGAGATAGCGTCATCCACCAATCGCCCGGACAGGGTTATCGGAATGCACTTCATGAATCCGGTCCCGATAATGAAACTAATTGAGATCATAAATGGAAGCCAGACCCTTCCAGAAGTCACTAGAGCTATATTGGAGGTGTCGGAGAGAATGGGAAAAACTCCCCTCCAGTGCAATGACTCTCCGGGCTTCATCAGCAATCGCATTCTTTGCCCGATGCTCAATGAGGCGATCCTAGCACTCCAAGAGGGGGTCGCCGAACCTGAGGCCATTGATGGCATAATGAAACTGGGGATGAACCACCCAATAGGCCCTCTCGCATTAGCCGACCTAATCGGCTTAGACACGGTTTTGCATATTATGAACGTGCTCAAGGACGGTCTAGAGGACGAAAAATACGCTCCAGCGGAACTTCTGGTAACCATGGTATCAGAAGGAAAGCTAGGGCGTAAATCGGGACAGGGATTCTACAGGTATTGAGAATTTAACTAAAGCACTTCACTCAGCTACGATTTAAGTCATCCGCCCCCTACGGTCGAGTATGAATGACCCGGGGAAAACACGACCATTCGCCTCCAAACAGACATCCGCTTCCATTATATCTTGCATTTTCTTGTTTTCTTTGCTTTCGGGGTCAGTACTGGCGAATGACGCTGGTTCAGGATCGGACGCTGGAGGCAATGCATCCAGTGCAACATACCTACCTGCAAACAACTCCACATACTACGGGAACCTAACTCAAGGGTCAGACACAGATGACTACTATGCCGTCAACATGTCGTGGGGGACAGGCATAGCCGTCACCATCAGCATACCTGCAAACTCCGATTTCGACCTCATCCTACAATCATCAGGTGGTGCACAAATCGACTCAAGCACGAATGGAACCGGACAATCCGATCATGTCACTTCCAACGGGACTAGCGTTGGAGGAAGCACAGTATACATCTGGGTGGACCAATATCTGGGTTCAGGACAATACACCATGCAAATCGAGATATTCTCAGCAGGCAACGGCTCTGGTGGGATTGGAAATGATGCCGGTAGCGGGCAAGACGCAGGTGGGTCGATGTCGAATGCACTGCCCTTGACCCTTTCCAACGGGACTGCCAACGCAACCAACTCCACCACATTCCAAGCTAACCTATCGTCCGTGAACGACGACGACTGGTATTCAATCTACGTCCCCACTGGGTACGGAATTTACGTCGAGATGTACCACAATTCAAGCGCGGACTTCGATATGTGGCTATACGACTCCAACGGGACGGAGCTGGACGAAGCATTCACAGGTAACGTACCAGAGACGGTAGGAAGCAACGGGACGGATATAGGCTCATCAACGGCTTACCTTGAAATCAAAGATTGGCCAGTCTCACCCTCTTATGGGGCATACAACTTCACTGTGAATCTGTTCTCCATCGCAGGGAACCCTGCGTATTCACAAGACGACGGCCTATCAGGAGACGATGCTGGCGATGACCTAGGTAACGCTACGAGCCTACCAATTCCACAGACTTCCAACAGTACTAGATCTTTCACAGGCTGGAAATCAGCCAGCGATGATCCGAATGACTGGTACTCTTTCACAGTTCCAACTGACTACGGTGTGGAGGTCAACATGACATCCACAAACGTCACAGGATATCTCGTATTGTACTGGGAGTCAAATCTCACACTGATCGACTCGTCCCTGAACAACAACGGAGCCGAATACGTCACCTCAGATGGCCCTGAGGTCAGTGGCGAGGATGTGTTGTTAAGGGCAATGGCGATAACAGGCGAGGGATTCTACAACTTCACAGTGAACGTCTTCAGCCTAGACACCGATAACGACGGCTGGCAAGATACAACAGAGATTCAATGCGGAACTGACCCCGAAGACTACAACTCAACACCATCGGACTTCGATTACGACGGAATCTGTGACACAATGGATCCGGACGACGACAACGATGGTACAGACGATGTCGATGATGACTTCCCCCAAGACGCCAGCGAGACTACAGATACCGACAACGACGGAATCGGCAATAACGCCGACAATGATGACGATGGGGACGGCTGGGACGACTCTGAAGAGGCCGATTGTAACACGAACCCATTAGACTACAACAGCCAGCCATCAGACACAGACTCCGATGAACTCTGCAACGAACTCGACGACGATGATGATGGCGACGGATATCTCGACTCCAATGACGATTTCCCACTTGACGCCTCTGAATGGCTGGACACGGATAATGACGGAACCGGTAACAACGAAGATACCAATGACGATGGCGATGGTTTTTCGGACGCAGATGAAATCCTCTGTGGCTCAGATCCGTTATCATACGCATCAGTGCCCATTGATACTGACACAGACGGTATCTGCGATATCATGGATACGGATGACGATGGAGACGGGTTCGCAGACGATATTGATGAATTCCCGAATGACCCGCAAGAATGGATTGATACTGACTCGGACGGTCAGGGGGACAACTCCGACTTCGATGATGATAACGACGGTGTCTTAGACGAATTCGATGCGTTTGACACAGATCCAAGCGAGCAGTATGACTTCGATGGTGATGGACTCGGGGACAACTACGATACTGACGATGACAACGATGGTTGGTCGGACTCGGATGAGACAACCTGCCTATCGGATTCGCAAGATAGCGAAAGCACCCCAGCCGACTGGGACTCAGACCAAGTCTGCGATGTTATGGATGAAGATGATGACGGCGATGGATACCCAGACATTGATGATGCCTTCCAATACGACTTGAACGAGTGGGTCGATACAGACTCCGACGGAATAGGGGACAATGAGGACACGGATGACGATGGAGACTCATGGGAAGACGCGATAGAGCCCAACTGTGGTGCTGACCCCCTCGATGTCACATCGACCCCCACAGACACAGACTCGGATGGGACTTGTGACTATCTTGACCCAGACGACGACAATGATGGGACAATGGACGCTGATGACGCCTTCCCTGTTAATCCAGACGAACAGACCGACACTGATGGAGATGGGATCGGCAATAACGAGGATAATGACGACGATGGGGACAGTTGGACCGATTATGCGGAGTCACTGTGCGATACCTCTCCCCTTTCCGACACATCTACCCCGGTGGACACGGACGGCGATGCTACCTGCGATAAGATTGATTTGGATGATGATGGGGACGGCGTCCCTGACAGCGGGGACAAGTTCCCCCTCGACAGTTTGGAGTGGGAAGACCTCAACAATGACGGTTTGGGTGACAATGGAAACCCACTCTCCATCGTAGACAAGATGAAGCTAAACCCTGGGATCTCAACATTGGCACTTATCGCGATTCTAGCTTCCATCGGAGCGGCGATATATGCGAACATGTCTAGGAACGGAGGCGCACTAGTGTCCAACTCTAAAACCGCCAAGGGCAGATCGGAGAGTGGCGATGAAACCAACATTGGACAAAATGAGGAGACTGCCCCCCCTGTTCCTCTAGGACTTGAATCAGCAGACGAGCCCTCAGAAGGATATGCTAAATCGTGGGAAGAACTCCCCCCCGGCGGAGAGTACACCGACACAGTTCCCATGAAATACGTGGGGGAATCCTGTGGGACTTGGATACAACAGGAAGACGATAGCTGGAAAAGAGAGTGATAATTACTACCATCTCGAACTCGAAATGACGGTATTACTTGGGTTAATTTATGCCGATTTCCCGATATTGTGGACTGCTTGCCCAAAAACACACCATTAAAGACTTGAATTTCGATAATCATCGAAAGAGGAGCATCTAACGGTATTGTTATATCATTCATATCTTCTCATGAACGCCAGTGACGCCCATGCGAAGCGATGTAGCCCGTTCGATTGCCCTAGTAATGCTAATGATTGTCTCGGTACAAATGCCGATGTTTGATAACGCGGAAGAACCCGTGGAATTGAA
>DANW01000036.1:470-8993 GCA_002501605.1 Euryarchaeota archaeon UBA28 | reverse complement strand
AATCATACCCCTATCTTCCCGTCAACCCCCATCTTCCTACAAGGAGGGGAATCCGAGCCGATTTACATGAGGATAAGGTCCCCCACAATATATCAGGCAGAACAGGATGAGCTAGCAACAATTGTTCTCTCAGCCATATCTGACAAAGACCCGGCCATCAGGGATGAACAGATCACACTAGTTCTAATGGATGTGGTGCATGGAATTCAATTGGATACCAGTCATTATCAGGCTGATGTTGAACAGGGGCAAAATGCCGTGTTTTCCATATCCATAACTAACACCGGTAACGTGTATGACACCTTTGCTTTCTATGACCCAACAACTCTTGAAGGTCAGACGGAATGGGCGTTGCCATTTGGATGGGGAATATCGTTCCCATTATCTCTGTCTCTCGATCCGAGTCAGTCAGTCACTAGGAATCTTCAGGTAAGTGTCCCAACCTCCCAAGAACCCGGGACCTTCGTCATATACCTCAAAGGATGGTCAACCGGGGAACCGGTCCTTTCTGTGGATAGGGGGACCTTCGACATACTGGAATTGTGGGTCAACGTCTCTGTGAGGACAACAGGAAACATTGTTTTCAATCTAGGTGAAACTACTCAGAATGTTCTTCCTGGAGAGTGCTCGGCCTTCGATGTTCAAGTTACCAAGCATTTTACCCCCGGACACCTGATTTTCAGTACGCCCGGTGGCCCCGATGAGAGGCCTCCAGAAATTTCTGAAAACACTTGGAGGTATGACAACTGGGTAGTGGATCTGGATTTCAGTGAGGCACCAGGAGGCAATGGAATACCCGATGACGCTCCTAGATACTGGTCCCAGATAGGAGTTCCACAAACCGTAACTGCAAACATGTGCGCTCCATACAACGCTACCGCAGGACTAGGAACATCGGTTTCGTTCAGGGCCTACTTGGAGGGCGCCCCACAGGTAAGCGACAATGTAGTCCTTCTCACCAACGTCATACAGGTATACGATCTAGAGGCATCGGTGCCAGATACCATTCTTTCACTTCATCCCGGTCAGCAATATGTGATGCCGACAACAATAGAGAATACTGGTAACGGCCAAGACAGGTATGATATGGCCATCCAGTCGATAACAGACTCAGAGGGCTATACCCATGTTTGGGATTTGGATATCCCACGGGTCCTCTTCGAGGAGCTCGAAAGAGACGAGTCACAAGAAGTACCGATAACGATCAGTGTTCCAGAAAAGACATTGGCCGGACAATATACCATCGTCTTAGAAGTGATGAGCGAGGAGAAGTACGAAGGAACAAAACTGAGGGATCTAATCACCCTTCAGGTAGAAATCATAGAATTCCATGATATGAGAATACTACTAGACCCAGCAGTGGAAAGCAAAATCAAGACGACTGCACCGGGGAGAACAGTAAGGTTCGTTATGAATGTCACGAACTTCGGAAATGTTCCAGACACCCCGACCCTCCACAACCACACAATCGATGCAGCTGGCGAGTGGGATATTCAACCTGGAATGAACCAACTAGACAAATGGCAAATCAGGTACGCTTTACTGGAAGGTTTCGATACAGAGTTCCCAATTGAGAAGAACTGTATCGAGCTGACTATGGACGATCCGATTCCAACAGATGAATGCTATGTCTCAGCTACCACGAACTCTCTGACTTTACCTGAGATGGAAGCGTATACCACACTGAATATCGTGGCAATAGTGGATATCCATGCCGAGGCTACTCTGGCCGACAGGGAGATAGGAATCAAGGTAATGTCCGATTTCGGCTCCAGCGAGTCTGGTGGCGACTATGATGAAACACCCACCTGGGAGGACTCCTGTACTCTCGATTTCAATGGAGACGGCCTACCAGACAACTACCCTCCAAACTGCGACACTAACGAGCAAATCATCGAATTGAGACTAAGGGCTCCAGACTTGGAGATATACTCCGTTGTCGTGGATGAATACCGTGGTTCCGTTGGAGACATGCTCTCGGTCAATGTCCAAGTCAGAAATATCGGCAATGCACATGCGACCGATATCAACATAGTTCTCTGCTCAGGTCAGACAGAATCGGACATCAAGAAGAACGGGTGTAAAGAGGAGAACATTGCCTACAGACAGACAATCGAGGCAATCATGCCTTCAGAGGATCCAGATCCTCCCACTATCACGCTACTGTACATGGTAGAGGCAGGCTCTCATGATATCGTCGTGGTGGTCGATCCGGACAATCTAGTTGTCGAGACTGACGAGGATAACAACATTCAGGCTACTGGTGAGAAGATGGGTTCTGATCTTGGGATTCTTGATGTCGGAGTTGAGGCTATAGTCCAGTACTCTGTACCTGCAATAATTTTAGGGGCCACATTCGCTCTTTTCGGTGTTGTAGGGGTGGTGATGTACGGGCGAAGAATGGAAGCTCTTCAGAGATACCAGGAGAAGAGTAGCTTGTTGGCAAACCTGTCGGATGATGATATCACATTCTGATTATTTGACCATCCACCAAGGCAGGGGGGTGTTCTTGTGCGTAGCCATGAACTTGCCATGATTCGCCCCTAGGTCTCTGAGCAATCTTTCTCTTAGAGTCCTCATCATTTCTTCAGCATCATTTGATTGCATGCGCATACTGTGTGCGAATACATCCAAGTCCAATGGCCTCCTAGGCTGTATCATTAGAGCATGTGCCAATTGCCTTTCTTCATAGCTATCTAAGCCATCACTCAGGCTAGGTGAAACCTTACTCATCACATGTTGGTGTAAAGCAATTACAGCATCCCTCTCCTCGTCTATCCTCTCCAGACATTCGTCCAATTCAGATAGAACCTGCATCCCCTCCGCCAGCGGGATATTTCTCCTAGTACCAAGCTGAGATATCATCCCATCAAGCTCTTCGGGTAGCTTAGTTGAGAGTCTAACCGGACCTCCTCTAGGCATTTTCCTGTACTCAGAACGGAACAAATCAGGACCTAGATCCAATCTCAGCGAAAACGACTGATTAACCTTGTACACCTTCTTCGGAGGCCCTCCTTTCTCGGAAGGAACCTTATCCGACTCAACGAATCCACCTTCTTCTAGGACCTTCAGGTGTTTCATTACCGCTTGCTGGCTGACCTCAAGCATCTCAGAAAGCTGAAGTGGATAATGGGGCTCCTTAACGAGAAACTTCAGAATTTCTCTTCTGGTGGAATTCTCAAGTATACTCATGGCATCATCGAAGTCGACCATCTCTTACCAACCCGGAGTTGTCTAATAGCTCCCCTTCTAAAAACCCAACCTGAACATAGTATAATATCTCAGTGTTAGATGTGGTGTCATGGGAGCGGCGAAGACAGTCATTAAGACAGTGGTTGTGATACTTGGGATATTGTTGATTTTATCATCATTTGGAGCCTTAGTTGCAGCCAATGAGATAGACAGCAGAGTATCTGAGGATTGTGAGGATGCAGTTGGCTCAATAGGCGAGATCATAGGAGCCGATGAAGAGCAGTGTCAGGATGCAAGGAATTTGAGAGACAGTCTAAGATCCGCCTTCTTACCATTGATGGTTTCTGGGTGTCTAATGGTAATAATCCCAATTTTCTCCACCTTTCTGGGGAAGAACGACGATTAGAACCATTGTCATCCGTTATCCCAGTTCTCCCAGTTTTCATCAGCGGGCGGATTCACGTCATCTGCTACATCCGAATAATCAGCTCCATTCACCCCAAGGAAAGGATCTGGTGTAGTCTGGCGCGACTCGACTTCAGCCTGTGATTTCTGATATTCCCAATACAAATCAGAAGTGGTCATCAATGGATCCTTTGGCCGGACTAAGATTGACTCCTGAGACTCATTCTGCCTCCATCCAATTATAGCTAGACACAACGCTACTAATCCCACTGGACCTCCTATGCAACAGCCACCAATCATAACAACTATTGAGATAGGGTTTTCTTGGAATATTCTAGTCTGTGATCTGAAGTCATCGACCAGCCAAAGGTCACCACTCTCAGCATCGTTGTACAGGGTATAGTCACCTGTCTCATTGGGTAAGAAAACTCGGACAACTCGGAATTTGGGACTATCTGGATTCAACTGCCTGTCAATGTGTATGATACTCGGATCGTCCGAACGACACTCATCAGGTCCTAGAGTCAACCTAACTTCGGGTAACGGATCGCTGTCCTCGACAATTCTCATCGCTAGGTATTCCCGTTGACCCAGAAAAGAAGTAGAAGAGATATTTACAACGATACTCTCTCCCGGGCCAATCACAGCTTCATTGAACTGAGAAGGATCAAGATACTTCTCACTCTCATCCGATGCTGAACTCCAAGCTACAGTACCCATCAGAAGAAGGAAGAATGACAACGCTGAGAGAATCTTTGCAAACTTCATGATGCCCCGCGCCATGTGGCTAGCACGGGCTCCACCCTTTCAGTATTCGTTATCAGTATCCTAATCCAATGGTATCCAATTTCTCGGGAAGGTAGGTGTCTGTGACGAAATCCAAGCCATATTTGGCTAAGGACTGCTGCTCAGCCTTCTTACCTAGTTCCTGCATCAGTTTGATTTGCTCCTGCCACCATCCAGTGTTGAACCGGGGATCACTCAACTCTGCTTCCAGTGCCCCAATGTCTTGCTTCGTCAAGTCATCACTTGGAAGGTCATAGGCCAGAATGTCATCCGCTGTTATTCCCAGATATGTCGCCTCCTTTGTTGCGAGATATTCCGAGATGTGAGCAGTCTTGATAGCCCCGTAAGCGATACTGGCGTAAATCCTAAAAGACCAGGGATCGCAATCAGCAAATACAACAACCGGCTTCTTCCACTCGTCACTAATTCTCCTGATTATTCTTCTCGTGGACCTAGCAGGTTGGCCCTTCAAGTGAATCAGTGCACACCTTGCCTCCTCGTCAAATCCATTTTCGATAAGACGATCAAACATCCCTCCCGTCTCTATGGCCATCACGAAGTCAATATCCTCGTCTACCAGCTTCAGCTTCTCCTCTTCGACGTTGTAAGGGACGCCATATCCCGAATCTCCAACATCATCCCTGCAGTTTATCCTCATCCATTCCCCTCTTCGATTCCTCTCTTCAACAGTAATATTGCCGATTATTCTAGCACCATCTTCCTCAGGCCTGAGCTTGAAGTCCTCCCTCAGACACTTCGTTACAATCTCGAGGTCCTCGGCTAGGTTATTGCTCTCATTCTGGGATCCAAATTTCCCGTTTCCCCATCCCTCAGAAATGTAATACATCTCTCTAAGGGTTGAAGATTTTTCGCTGTCGATCATCTCTTCAATAAACTCTGTGATGTGCAATGTGCGTAGGAGTTGTCTGGCGGATCCCAGCTTTGTAGCATCTCTAACAGTTTTGTTCTTCCCGTACTTGAATACCCCTAATTTGTTGTCGAATGAAATATTTGTCTTGCTCCTCACTGGAAGAATCATTCTAGGGGGGTCCCCCCTTTGCATTCTATTGTGCATCTCAGCAGCGACTTCGTGCAATGCCTCCACTACTTGCTTCCTGTTTTTTCTGGGCGCCTCGCTCATTCCCCATCACCTTCCATTCCGAACCAATCAGTATTTGCACCGGGTTCGAAGACCGTAACAGGCCTCTCTTTGATTGCTTCTGAAGGCGCCGAAGATCTACGCACTTCCTCGACAGCTGCTTCCAAGGCCTCAGCCTTACGTTGCTCGTCCAAAAGTGCTTCATCCATTCTGGTCGCACCGATTATCTCCCCGTTCCCTCTGAAGAATATGTCAGTCTCATTCCAATCTCCCTTGGACAATCCGGATATTCCAAACTCCAGAACCGTTGAGGTCCCCGGATCCAATGTGTCCAGCCTCCAGGCCCAGAGGCCCTTTGCCTCCTTTCTTCCCCCTCTCGGATTGAAGGCCATGGAAGTGTCTTCTCCCTCAGGCCACTTGGCAAGAATAGTGTATGCCCTGGCTCTAGCAGTGTAATTGTGTATTGTAACTGAACACATGGATAGGCGAGATTCTTTGTTCCAAGATAACTCCTCTTCCAAGAAGACCGCATTCATGATCTGAGTGATTACTGGGGCTAAATCTGGTTCCTCTCTTCCTAAAAGTTCGGATGACTTTTTGGAAATCTCCGGGAGAATGATATTTACCAGCTCGAACTTCTCTTTGGCCTTTTTTCTCTCCGAGCTCTTCTTTAGATGGTTCTTTAATCCTCTTCCGACCTCAAGCATGGCTTTTCGGACCTCATCGAAGACCTCCTCATTGTATGATACAGCCTCCTTCGCCTCACTTGTGAACTGGACGTTTGTGGAGGCCAAGTGGACCAATACAGCCGCTGGCCCCTTGGGGATACCACTGCCACCAGGCTGATCCAAGCCGTAACTTTTCCAGTTCACCGCCTCCAAAGCCTTCGTTAGAAGGCAACCTCCTTGCTGATACATCAGTGGCACCCTATTTGCAAATCTCAGAATCTCGATGGGGCCTTCAGACGAAAGGTCCCCACCAAAAACAAGACCCACTTCAATTTGGAATGGATTTCCCTGGCTAACGGTCGGGCTCCTAGTCACAGTAGAGGCGAATCGGGAGTCAATGGCCTTCGATAGCCCCTTTTTTATGAGAAGATCCTCAATAGGAGATAGGCAGTCCATTGGTGGCTTGAGAAGTTTCACAGCCTGGAATGCTGTGATCATCGCTTTCGCCTCGTCGGGCTTGATTCTCTTTGGTGTTCGACCCTCTTCGATATCTGCCGCCCCAAGAATCTCCTTGGCCGCTCTCGGACTGACTCCAGAAAAATTGTGCTTCAAGAATGATGTCATCCTTCTATCTGTGGACTCTCTTAGCATCCTCTGTAGCGTCCCCAACTGAATTCCATGTGGATGCGGTTTGATTTCTTCAACGACTCTAGGTAATTTATTGCTAGTTCTTACCCAGTTTCCTTCCTCGATAATTTCCCCTTCTTTGTCCATCACAACAAGAGAAATCGATGCATGCGGATTCACAATTGAGGTCATTCTCAAATACTGGTAAACGGATTTCTTGCCTCTTTGGTATTTTGCCTTCATGACAGTTGTTATCTTAAGCCCATGAGAAATCTCCACACCGGTCCTTTCATCAATCCAAATATCTCTCTTCTCGCTGGACTTAATTGCTTTATTCTTCTTAGTGTCAATCCCCAAGTCGACAAAAACTGCAGAAGAATCACTCTTCACCTTGGAGATAACACGTGTTTTGGATCCAGTTGTTAATTGGCTGTACATCACTACACCCGTGATTCCGATTCCCTGCTGACCTCTAGTCTGCCTTATGGCATGGAATCTTGAACCAAGTAAGAATTTACCAAACACGCCCTCTATTGAGTCTCTCGGAATCCCAGGACCGTTGTCCTGAGAGATCATCTCCAACTCGTCAGATTTAGTTCGCCGTAGCTCGACTCTGATATCTGGTAGAATGCGAGCCTCCTCGCAGGCATCTAACGAGTTATCGACAGCTTCTTTCACTGCGGTAATTATCGCTCTTTGCTGGGTATCAAACCCTAGAAAATGCTTGTTTTTCTCAAAAAATTCTCCTATTGATGCTTGCTTCTGTTTGCTTGAAATTTCTTCTGCTTCATTCATGCGGATCACCCCATCAGGTCCTCCCAATACCCTAATGGAACGGGGCCTGCTTATGGTTACAGTATCCCGCTAACCGATACCTATTGAATCATACTGATACACAGGTGGGAAAAGTGGCGATTTCTCATCCAACACTGTTTTCCGATAACATGGTTCGTGAACACAGTGTTATATGTCTTGAACCAAATTTTATACACTCTTTCATTACCTATACCCAAATCCAACCTTCATGAATAACCGAGTTGCTACCTTGACCGTGCTGGTAATTGCAAGCCTTTTGCTCTCTCCAGTCGTGGTTGCAGACGACACTCAAGACATACCTACGAACGCCCAGAACACCGGTGTACATGACTCCCTAGTGGCCGCCTTGTCCCATGCCGGACTCGTTTCCGCACTGCAGGCCGATGGCCCGTTCACGGTCTTCGCTCCAACAGACGATGCGTTTGCCGCCGCGGGGATTGACTTGAGTACATTCGACACAGAAGAAGAAAATTCAACCCTAAGCGATATATTGCTTTATCACGTAGTTAGCGGAGAAGTCACTGCTTCAGCTGTTACCGATGGAATGAACGCCGAGGCACTCAACGGCGACGATCTCTCGTTTACTGTTACCGATGGAGTTGTAATGGTCAATGATGCAACGGTAACCTCAGCTGATGTAATGGCATCCAACGGCGTCATTCACGTCATTGACAAGGTGCTAATGCCACCAGCTGATTTGGGTGATATTCCAACAGTCGCTCAGGGCACTGGCATTCACACCTCCCTAGTAGCTGCAGTAACCCAAGCCGATCTAGTCGCAACTCTGCAGGGGGACGGCCCATTCACGGTCTTCGCACCCACTGACGATGCTTTCGCAGCCGCTGGGATAGACCTGGAGGCTCTGGACACGGACGAGGGCAAGGCAGCCTTGACCGACATACTGCTCTACCACGTAGTCGCAGGGGAGGT
>DANW01000036.1:0-134 GCA_002501605.1 Euryarchaeota archaeon UBA28 | reverse complement strand
CCCTCCTCAGCAGTCACCGACGGAATGGTGGCGGCGGCCGTCAACGGAGACGACCTCTCCTTCACAGTCGGCGACTCGGTCATGGTCAACGACGCAACCGTTGTCCTAGCAGACGTCCCAGCGTCGAACGGCGT
>DANW01000007.1 GCA_002501605.1 Euryarchaeota archaeon UBA28 | reverse complement strand
AAGAGAGTGAGAAGGGAGTTCGGACACTCAGCCTCCGTAACCCTGAGCTTCAGTAGGGACGTGAGTGCCCACGAAGTCACGACAGCATGGTCAGAGTTTCAGACCTCAGTCAAAAAGATAGACCTTCCTTCAGGGATGAGATCTCCGATATTATTCGTTTCTGACGTGTTCAATGCACTTAATCAATCCATTAAATCTGAAAACAATTTTCTCCTTGATTCCATGGAGGTGTACATTGGAAACATCAGGGTTTCTGGAAATCTTGCAAGTTTTGACGTCATTTCAGATAACACCGTACGTGGAGCCGCTGGAAACAGCGTCCTTCTGGCCGAGATGATGCTAGCCCAGGGAATAATTCACGATTCTCCATCTTCGCAACTTATCAGACAGGATGTCCGATAAGAATAATCAGTTATCGCTCACGTAGTATAGAATATGAGGATGCGAAGATTGGGGATTTCCCTTTCTAAATTGGAAAGAAAGCGAAATCTTGATCTACATTTGGAACAGTATATTACCCCCGGAGAGCTAGCCTCAAGGTGGCTATTCGACATAATGGCATTTGGAGATATCAAACCAGGGTGCAGGGTAGTTGACTTGGGAGCGGGAATCGGTACCCTTGGGATAGGCGCATCGATATTGGGCGCGGGGTTTGTCACTTTGGTTGAATCGGATGAGGAAATGTGTAAAATAGCGACAAAAAACGCAAAAAGCATCCTCAGAGATGGAACTTACGAGATACAGAAAGTCGAAATAGGGAAGGAAGTACCTATTCTCAGTGAAATCGATTTAGTAATTTCAAACCCCCCATGGGGCCGTCAAACTGAGGGTGCGGATTCTCATTTTTTAGATTTGATAATCTCTTTGGGCGTGACTACGCACTTGATGCACAGTGATTCCGCCAATCACATAAAAAATAGATTTGAGAATATCGACTGGAATGTCGAGAAGTACGGCGGAGCAGATTTTCCTATCCCCGCCTCCTATGGGCATCACAAGATGTCCAGAGGCTCTACAAGAGCTGGATTTTGGCGTTTATCTCCTCCCTAGGCCTCCGTACCGTTGATAGGGGGTTGGCCGGTCGCCGGGACAATGTCAGCGACCACTGGGGACCAGGTTACTCCCGGCTCCACCATAACTGTCCCTAATGGTGCATCTTTAGGGAAAGGAATTATTGAGGTCGAAGGTAGGTCCATATCGACCTTAACAGGAACCGTCGTCAATAGGGATGGCAATGTCTATGTTGACCCCTCCAGGCTTCCAATAAACACCCCTGAAGTCGGAGATGTGGTCATAGGACAGGTTACCAGATTAAATGAGAATGTTGCCGAAATTAGGATCCTCCACATAGAAAGCAAGGAGGGAGGGCATAGAGACCTTCCAGCCCTATCCCTCTTTGCAGATATTCATGTATCCGAGGTCGTTGATAGGTTCATTCCAGCTCCCGGAGATGCGATGAGAGTAAGGGATATCGTCAGAGCTAAAATCATCAAGGACGATCCCGTATTGAAGGCATCCACAAAGGGAGATGTGTCATTTGGCGTCTTATCTGCGTCTTGCACACAGTGCGGAGAGTTGCTGAAGCCTTCCGACAGAAAAATCGACTTTAACGTAGAATGTTCGAGATGTGACTACACTGCTTACAGGGTGCTATCAGATGGCTTTGGGCATGGGCACGAGACAGGCTTCGGGCTCTACAAATTGAATCGCGCTGGAGAACGATGGTCTCCTGAGGCAGAGTCCAATCTAAGCCATGATGGATCTAGGCCCTATCTCTCTCCTCTAGCAGACTTTCGCAGAGGAGCTAGACACGACATTCCAGCTAGAGTGGCATCCATGAGATCATCAGGGAGAGGTAGAACTAGGAGTCCTAACAGGCCAAAAAGGGAGATGCATGACTCTGTCTGTACTCTTTGTGGAGAGAATACCAAAGTCCCTTTCAAGCCAACCCCCGGCAAACCAATTAGATGCAGGGACTGCATGGATAAGGTAAAACAAGGGATGGCCACAAAGGAAGAGTTAGCCAATGAAAGAGAGGCCATCAAAAAGATGAGAAGCAAGCTCGAAGAGTCCATGGGTATGAAACTCTTCGTTGGAAGGCTCCCATATGAACTGACAGAGGATGATCTTACGGAGGCTTTTTCGAAACACGGTAAGGTAGAATCAGTACATTTGGCTAAAGACAGGGATACTGGGAAGTCGAAAGGATTTGCTTTCGTGACATATCAATCCCGGAAAGAAGGTACGACTGCTGTCAAAGAAATGAACGGCTCCGAGATTAATGGGAGGAAGATAGTTGTCGAGGAATCGTCCCCGAATGGGTCTGGAAGGGATAGAAGAAAATCCAGAAGGTAGTCGAAGTGGTGAAGTCTAGTTACTTTACCGCAAGTACATGGATGACCTAGGGGGCTGGCTCGTAATCGATGGTTACGAGGATGAGCCCGCTGCATTCGGCGTCCCAAATTATCTTGGTTTCCACATTAGATATATCTGCGGAGTCTTGGAGGAAAGAGGAATTGAATACACGTATATGACGGTGGATCAGTGGAGAATGGCATACAAATCCAAATTAGAAAATCCAGAAGGTAGGCATTCTATCAGAGAACAGATGAAGAATTTGGAGGGGGCAATTGTCCTGGCCGGAGCTGTGGTGCCTGGTAAATACATCAGGGGAACGCCAATTAGTCTAAGTGAGGTAGACGCATTACTTTCCTCAATTCCCTCTGCAATTCCAGTTCTATGCGGGGGGTGGGCGATTAGACATTGGAGACAGAAAGGATGGGTCTCTCCCAGGAATAACCTATTTTGCACCGTCAAAGATACTGACGCCACACTCAATTATTTTCTTTCAACAGGCACTTGGTCCCACACTAAGAGGACATCTGAGGAATGGTCGAGATGGGCATTGAGGGGAGCCTCTTCAAAGGCAGTAACTGAGCATCCTGATCTAACCTCACATGGTAAAATAAAGGGCCCATTGATTTATGAAATCGAGTTATACCAAGGATGTGTCAGATTCAAGAGAGGTTGCAAATTCTGTATAGAGCCGAAGAAGGGGATTCCTTTATGGAGAGACGAGAACGATGTAATCAAGGAAATTAACACTTCTATTGACAACGGAGTAGTTAATGTCAGAATTGGCGGAGCCACCGATATCTACACCTATCGCGCCGAAGGAGTTGAAGAACTGGAGTACCCGATTCCGAACCCAGAGCCAGTTTCCAAGGTTCTGCACGGAGCACGAGAGAACGAGTCACTAAAAATTCTGCATGTTGACAACGCTAATCCCTCAATTATCGCTCAAAATATCGAGCCATCGACGGAAATAACGAAGAATCTCGTGACTTACCTTTCAGATGGCGCCGTCCTATCTTTTGGATTGGAATCAGCGGATCCAGAAGTACACCGTACTAATTGGCTAAACTGTGATCCTAGGCAACTCAAAACTGCGATAAGGCATATCAATGAACATGGAAGAGAAAGAGGTCCAAGAGGACTACCCAAACTACTGCCAGGGCTCAATTTCATTGCCGGCTTGAATGGAGAGTCTAAATCCACATATGAAATGAATCTTGAACTTCTGAGAGAAATCAAATCGGAGGGCGTTTGGCTAAGGAGGATAAACATCAGACAGGTTGAAGGCAGGGGATTTCAAGATGTTCCGGAAGCTGAATTCAAGTCATTCAAAAAATCTGTCAGAGAGGAAATTGATCGGCCGATGCTCGAAAAGATAGCCCCCATTGGGACCAAGCTTTCCAGTGTTTGGTGGGAGTCCAGAGAAGGTAGGATTAGATTACCTGATCATGTTCTAGATAAGAAATTCAGAGAGCCATCAATTCATGGCACTCCCGGGGTTACATTCGGAAGGCAAATCGGTGCTTATCCGTTATTGGTGGGTGTCCCTTATTCCATACCGTTAGAGACAGAATCAGACATTTTAGTGACATCTCATGGAATGAGGAGCCTATCAGGCATTGAGTGTGGCATAGACATCAACTCGGCCACTAAAAATCAGTTAGAGGCCCTTCCAGGCATAGGTACAAAGGCATCTTGGAGAATCATCAGCACCAGAGCCACTAGGATCAGCAAGGGACAGGGGCCTTTTGATTCCGTTGAAGAGGCCTTCCTTGAATCAGAAGTATCAATGCCCCCGTTGGCATCTAAGGTATTCGTAACGACTCACTGAGGTACATTTGGTAGGAATAGTCATATTGCCCTCAGGAGCGCTGATTGCCTAAAGGGATGGTCGCGAGCACCCGTCCTATGAGACAGGAGTTGAGATTGTGGGGGATAATATGACGAAATCTAGGATAATCATCATCGGGACCTTGTTCATGCTTATCCTAATGGCAGTACCAGAAACAGCTTTCGCGTATAGCTCGGGAAAAACCAATTCTACTGATGGTTGCGGAGCCGGGGCATGTCATTCCTCAACATCTCCAACTGTCACTCTCAGTCTAACTGGCTTACCCTCTGGCGGGTATGTCCCCGGGGACACATACTCATTGACAGCCACCGGTACAGGAGGCCCAGGCGGTAACAAAGGAGGTTTCAATTTAGACTCTAGCTTGGGTACATTCACCAATCCAGGGCCCAATGCAAGGATTTCTTCTGGCGAGGTAACACATTCTAATTCCAACTCACGCTCATGGACCGTAGACTGGACCGCGCCTTCATCTGGATTAGGAGATGTTGTGTTCTACATGGCCATCAACCTAGTGAATGACGATGGTGGCACGTCAGGCGACTCATGGGGGTCCGATTCCTGGACCATCTCAGAAGCTACCTCAACCCCTTCTAGTGGGCCTGAATTGAATAAACTAGGGCTAAACCAGCCCGGGACAGACAGCGGATCTGTATTCAGTTATTCAGCATTTGAAATCCAATCAGACTCGCCGATCGTAGTTTTGTCCAATGGCAGTCTCGTTACATTCAATACCACGGGGGCACCAGTATTAACAATAGGCGATGTTATCTCCAAATCAGGCCCTTGCTCAATTCTTTACAACAGGACACTGAGTTGTAGCGGTTCGAATAACTATGGACAATTGGGCCTCGGATCTAACTCTCTCTCCAATGGAACAGTGAACTTCGGAACAAGGGTACCCGTGGCCATATCGGATGGAAATAATCACAATTGTGCCATTCTTGATGATGCTTCACTGAGGTGTTGGGGGAGGAACAATTACGGTCAACTTGGCGATGGCTCAAATACAAACAGAAACTCTCCTGTTGCAGTGGATTTGGGGGTAGGAAGAACAGCAATATCGATATCTGCAGGTAACGATTTCACTTGCGCAGTTCTGGATAATGGCGTTGTGAAGTGTTGGGGTTTCAATGGTTATGGAAACCTGGGGGATGGGTCGACAACTAATAGCAACGTACCAGTCGTTGCAAACCACTCCACAGGAATGAGGACATCCTCAATTTCTACTACAGGTTACAGTACTTGTGCAATCTTTGAAAACGGGTCAATTAGCTGTTGGGGCAAGTCTTACACTGTTTCGACACTGAATGGAGCAGTCACATCAAATTCCTTCCCCATTCAGTTACCCTCTGGCAGGGAAGCCGTTGATATCGATGGAAAATATTGGCACACATGCGCCCTTCTTGACAATGGCTCAATTAATTGTTGGGGGGTAAATACTCATGGTCAATGGGGCGATGGGACCTGTAGCGCTAGTTCTACTGGATGCACGGGAGCAGATGGAAATGCCCCCTCTTATGCACTCATGCCCTCCCCTGCGATTGCAATAGCTACTGGCCCACAATCCACTTGCGCCATAAATCAGAGTTATTCCTTGTACTGCTGGGGAGGCCAATCTGGAGAGTTCGATGGCTCCTCGAATAATGTTCTTACCCCATATTTGATGAACTTTGATAACACTACAATGGGGGAATCGGTGGCATTTTCAGAACAAGATTTTGATGGAGATGGAATCCGTAATGCCTTTGATCTCAACATAACTAACGATCCAGATGGGGATGGTTTCAATTCCTCGGTAGATGATTTCCCAAATAATCCTGCAAGGTGGACAAGTTGTCCCGAGGGGCAATGGGGAAGACTGACTTGTTACATCTCTCCTGCAGGTCACTACTCACTTGAGGGGGCTCTATTCTACGATGCATGCCTGGCGGGTACATACCAACCCGAGCAGGGGAAGACGGGATGTTTCGACTCTTCTGCTGGATACTTCGTCTCGACATCCGGATCCGTCAATCAACAACACTGCGATTCAGGGCACTATCAACCCTCATTAGCCCAGACATCCTGCATCGCATCTCCAGCTGGTAATTACACAAACAGCCAATATGGGGATGCGGACAGCGTAAATCCAAATCCGCTCCAATCACGGAGCGCCACATATCTGGGGCAGATTGGAAATCAGACTTGGTCTAATGATACTGGAGATTTGTTTTCCTTATTCGTACCTAGGGATACCGGTCTTTTCCTAGAGCTGACATCGCAATCAGATTTTTCACTCAGTATTTCTAACTCTTCTTCGGGCATTCTGGCAATCTCAAATTCCTCCACTTCGGGAGGCAACACTGCCACTGTAACCACAAATGGGACAGGATTTTCTAACTCATCCACAGTCTTAGTGTCTATTTCCCCGAACAACTCTACGACAGGTAACTACACATTGTTGGTGGGCATTTTCTCCACTCTAGACCAATCTATGATTGGAAACCAGTCTGAGGTCATAGATGCTGAGATTCAAATCGGATACTTCCAATGTAGGGCTGGGACATATCAGGGCAAGACAGGACGCTCAAACTGTGATCTGGCATCTCCCGGGAGATACGTCTCTATCTCGGGAGCAACATCGGAGGAACTTTGCACTCCAGGTAATTACCAGCCTCTTCCGGGCCAATCTTCCTGCCTCACAGCTCAGCAGGGATATTATGTGGCCCAATCGGGAGCCTCATCCCAGGTCCCTGCAACCCCTGGACACTATGTTCCCAACCCAGGTGCGAGTTCACAGACCCAGTGCTCGCCAGGTAATTATCAACCATCTTCCGCGCAGATCAGTTGCCTAGTCGCAGACCCAGGATTCTACGTAGTTTCATCTGGCTCCTTCAATCAGACTGCTTGCGATCCCGGAACCTACCAGCCGTCCAACGGCTCCACCAACTGCATAGATACTTCTCCCGGTTATTTCACGGCATTTTTCAACTCGACTTCTCAGACCCCATGCTCTCCCGGGTTCTATCAGCCACTGTCCTCTCAGGCCTCTTGCCTGTCTGCATCTCCAGGCCACTTTGTCCCCGGAACTGCCAGTATTGCTCAGATTGGTTGTGATCCAGGCTTCTATCAACCCCTGTCAAATCAGACTTTCTGCTTGCAGGCAACACCCGGCCATTATGTCCCTACCAACTCGTCAGCCGACCAGACACCATGTGATGCAGGTAGCTATCAACCATCCTATGGTTCGACTGAGTGCATCAATTCCTCTGGCGGGCACTATGTAGACTCACCTGGCTCAACATCTGAAACTCCATGTCCAGCAGGGACATACAACCCATTTGAATCCGCAAATAGCTCAACCTTCTGTATTGATGCAGACCCAGGACATGCAGTCCCCACAAACGGGTCATCAACGCAGACGCCATGTACGGAGGGCAATTATCAACCATCATCCGGACAGGTTTCATGCATCGCAGCTTCTCCCGGGTACTTTGTTGGATCAGAAGGGGCCAGTTCAGAAACTCCATGTCCTCCAGGTTTTTGGGGAAACCAAGCAGGGCTTTCAGAATGCATTGAGGTCAGCCCTGGATACTACACTGACCAGAATGCGTCAGTAACTCAGACTCCGTGTCCCATCGGGACGTACAATCCGCAATCATTGGGCAATAGTTCATCTTCCTGTATCGATGCAAGTCCAGGGCATTATGCGTCTATTCTGGGGGCATCCTCCCAAATACCCTGTTCTCCAGGAGAATACCAGCCCTCCACAGGTCAAGTTTCATGCATCGAGACAGACCCGGGATTTTATGCAGATACATCTGGAATGGCAAATCAAAATGAATGTCAACCAGGAGAATATCAACCATTGCCAAGTCAGGAAAGTTGTCTAGAAGCCAATCCAGGTTTCTTTGTTGACTCCGCAATGTCAACTAATCAGACACCTTGTCCTGCCGGGACATATAACCCCCTCGGCTCGGCGGTCGACCAATCCTCTTGCATCGAATCAGATGTGGGTTACTTTGTGTCATCCCCCGCTTCTTCGGGACAATCGCCCTGCATCGCAGGTACCTTCCAAAATCAGACTGGTCAGGTTTCATGCATAGAGGCAGATCCCGGTAATTACGTTCCGCTAGATGCATCCTCAAGCCAAACTGCTTGCTCACCAGGGCAATATCAACCATCTCCCGGGAAATCCAACTGTTTTTCGGCAGACCCCGGGTATTTCACTGCCGAAGAATCATCTCCATCACAGGAAGCCTGTCAGCCAGGGACATATCAGCCCTCATCGGGGCAAACGTCTTGCTTAGACACTGATCCGGGGTTCTTTGCTCCCGATTCCGGACAATCAGACCAAACTCCAGCCCCTCTGGACCAATACGCTCCAAATCCAAGAAGCTCGTCCACCGAGCCATGTCCAGAGGGGACTATAACCCTCTCATCTGCGTCGGCATCAATTGATGACTGTCTTATTGACACAGATGGAGATAGGATTCACGACGGAGCAGACCAGGATGATGACGGCGACGGAATAAATGACCCACAAGATAAATGCCCTCTGGGACTAACCGACTGGTCCAGCAATGCGAATTCGGATAACGACTCAGATGGATGCAAGGACACAGAAGAGGATGACGATGATGATAACGACGGTTTCCCAGATTCACAGGACGCCCTACCACTCGACGGTTCAGAGTGGTCAGACAACGACTTGGACGGCGTAGGCGATAATTCAGATACAGATGATGATAACGACGGCTCTCCCGACATTGAGGAAGAGCAAAGAAACACCAGCGTGATAGATCCGGATTCTGACGATGACGGATTTATGGACGGCATAGATGCCTTCCCTCTAGATCCCTCGGAGTGGATCGATTCTGATTTGGACGGAGTTGGAGACAACGGAGATGCTTTCCCAAATGACCCAGATCGGCAGGTGAAAGAAGAACAATCCGCAATGCTGATGTTTGTCGCTCTCTTCACTGTGGTGATTGTTGTGGGCCTAATTCTTTTGTTAATAGGTAGGAAGAGGGGCGGGAATGATGATCCATCCTACTTCTCTGATTCCGAAACAGAAAAATCAGGTAACAAAGTCAATGAAAATATGGTATATTCAACAGTATCCGTCCCTAGCTCGGCAACAGTGACCGAGTCACCTCCTCTTGAACAAAAAAAGATTATTTCGGCTCCAATTGACGCTAAAATGAATGATAATGGCCAATTGGTATGGGTAGATAACTCAGGAAATGTGTATTGTCAAAATCCGGACGGATCAATATTGTTTTTCGACCAATTATCCGGCTCATGGGGGCCACTGGATAATTAGAACTGAATGAGGTTAGCTCCCCAAGCTAATCCTCCTCCAAAGGCAACTGTGACCACAAGGCTCCCTTCGGCAATCTTGCCTTCCTCCATAGCCTCATGCATCGCAATTGGAACGCTGGCACCAGCAGTGTTCCCATACTTGTGAAGATTAGTGAATGTTTTACTCATAGGGAGTCCAAGATTCTCCATGCCCGCCTGGACGATGTTGATATTAGCTTGGTGAGGTATTATCAAATCTACATCGTCAATTTTCCTCCCACATTTTTCCAGCACTCCCAAGACCGCTTGGGGAAATGCCTCTATTGCAAATGTCCAGACAGCTCTACCGTCCATTTGGAAATATTGCATCCCCTCCTCGAATTTCTCACTCGGTATCGGGACCCTTACTCCTCCTGCAGGGATTTCAATAACGCCTGCGCCCGAACCATCGCTCATCAGCCATGAACCAATTATTCCCTTGCCTTCGGGGACTTCTGAAAGAATTACGGCTCCAGCACCGTCCCCAAATAGAACGCACGTAGAGCGATCCTCCCAGTTCAGAATCCGTGAATAGATTTCAGAGCCTATCACCAATACATTTTCGTATCCCGCGGTTCCGACAAACCGCGATCCGACGTCCAGGGCATGAACCCATCCAGCACATACTGCATTGATATCAAAGGCACCACAATCTGTACAACCAAGTTTATGTTGCACTATCCCAGCAGTAGAAGACATTGGAACATCGGGAGAAGAGGTAGCCAGAATTACCAAGTCAATGTCCGAAGGAGTGAGCCCGGAATTTTTGAGGGCGACCTTTGATGCATTGACAGCCAGGTCAGAGGTGCATACCGAAGGATCAGCAATCCTCCTCCTCTTCATTCCAGTTTTAGTGGAAATCCACTCGTCACTGGTGTCTACAATTTTCGCCCAATCCTCATTGGACATTTCCTTGGGTGGGACATAAGAGCCAATTCCGATGATGCCGACAGGTGCCATAGTTATTCAGACGAACCATTGCCCCGATTTACAGTCTTGCCCCTCAATCATTCTTCAGACATACATTAAGGGGCTCTGAAAAGAATCCCAGACTCCACCTTCCGCCTTCTCTGCCGACACCACTATCCTTGACTCCTCCGAATGGGACCCTCAGATCTCTATGCAACCAGGTATTCACCCAAATCATTCCAGTATGAATCATACTCGCGACCCTCTCTCCCTTTTCCATGTCACTCGTCCATACACTTCCAGCAAGTCCATATCGGGTGTTGTTGGCTATCTCAATAGCCTGATCTTCGCTCTTGAACCGATGAATAGTTACGACAGGGCCAAAGATTTCCTCGGTGGAGCATCTGGAATTATGATCCAGCCCAGTTATCACTGTAGGGGCAATCCAGTTTCCATTAGAAAGGCCCTTTGGGACGCATGGAGTGCCTCCTGTAAGGATTTCACCACCTTCCTCTTTAGCTAGAGAGATGTAATATTCCACTTTCTTGAGGTGTTCCTTGGATATCAGGGCTCCCAGCTCAGTAGCATCATCCATTGGATCACCAATGACCATTGACTCCACAGAATCAATGAAAAGCTCAACAAAATCGTCATAAATCGAATCTTCAACAAGTATTCTGGATCCGCACAGGCATACCTGTCCCTGATTTAGGAAAGCTGACCTAGTGACTCCCTCTACCGTTTTCTCCATGTCACAATCGGAGAAAACAATACTAGCATTCTTGCCTCCTAGCTCTAGGCTCAATTTCTTGAATTTTGGTGATGCGGACAGAGCTACCTTTGACCCCGTTTCAGTTCCACCAGTGAATGATACTAGGTCCACTAAGGAGTGACCAGTAAGTGATGAGCCTGCCATACCATCCCCATGAACTAGATTCACTACTCCTCGGGGAAGCCCCACTTCGTCAATTACTCTCATCAGTAAGTCAGCGGTTAATGGTGTCAGCTCACTAGGTTTACAGACCACTGTGTTCCCCATCCCGATGGCCGGTGCGACCTTCCACGAAAGGAGGTACAACGGTAGGTTCCACGGAGTAATCAAAGCTCCTACACCAACAGGTTTGAGCTTCACAATATTAGTTGCGTCTTCCATTTCGAAGACCTCCTCCTCCAGATTCTTTATCATTCCAGAGAAGAATCGGAAGTTTGAGACTGACCTTTTTGCATCCACTGACCTAGATAGTGAAATCGGTTTTCCGGTATCTAAGCTTTCCAAACGAGCTATTTCCTCAAATTTACTTTCTAGACAGTCAGCAATTCTTTCCAGCCATTCTGCTCTTTCCAATGGCTTGAGAGAACTCCAGTGAGGCAGAGCCTCCACAGCGGCCATTACAGCATTGTCCACATCTCCCTCACCAGACAGCGGGATTGATCCAATGACTTCTCCGGATGACGGGGAAAAATTATCCATCCAAAAATCTGACTCAGGATCGACGAATTTTCCGCGTATGTAGTTTAGAACCCTCATCAAGAACCCTCATTGGAATATGGATTACTACGAGTCATCCCCTCTGAATACTCCTTCCAATCCATAGAGAATCTATCTCTATCAGGGTCCCATTCGTCCCAGGTAACGACCTCTTCTAGGGCCTCTCTGAGTTCCTCGGGAACTATTCCCGGAACTATGAAAGCCTTCTGCCGATGAAGTGGATAGGGGTTTCTTAACTCAACTCCTAAAACCCCTAAGACAGCTCTAGCCACATACCACGTGGCCTGACTATTCCAGCCATGAGCGATTTTTATTACGATGCCGAGCCCCTTCGGCCAATCTGGATGTTCCACAGAAATCCCCAGTAGTCCGTCTGCGCCCTCCTTGGCAAGGATTTTCCCATCACCGGCCTTTAGACATGTTGAGTCAAGCCTATTGAAGCCCCCTACTAGGTCCGGATGCCTGTTCATCGCCTCCCATATCCAATCTTCGTCTTTCCTGTTTGCTAGCCCTGCAAACATTATCGCAAGCTCATCAACGGTATTCGATACTGTCGGAAAACCGCACCCATCTTTAGCAACCCTGAGGGGCTTCCAGTCAGGCTTGCCCATGTAGTCACGCAAGACATCAAGATACAATGGGAACCAGGGGGAGTTGGGCAGTGTATACCCTGCTCTGTTCATTCCCATTTTTCGCATTCCTTTGAGTACAGCTGCATGCTCTCCTGAGCATGTATGGAACCATCTACGGGGGCGTCTAACTTGCCTCCCAAACTGAATTAGCGGGACATCTAAAGGACATTGCATTAGTCCCCATTCAGACTCTGAGAGAAGGGATTGAGCAGTGGAAACATGCTCTGTATCTCCATTATGCGATGAACATGATATGGCTTTCTGATCCCAGTCCATGTCCTCAAGGACATTGACGAAAGGCTTCATCATAAGTGGCTTCATCATGGATCTTCCATAAACTAAGACATTACCCCCAAATGAGTGTATAATTTCCTTACCATGGGCCCATGCCACTGCCCCATGTATTGTGTTTTCCGAGACATCCATCCTCCGAAAATCCACCAAAGGCTCCCACTCGACGTCCCTTCCCGTTGCAATTCCTTCATGGCTGTCTCCAAGAGGATTTGAGGGGTACAGGGAGGAACCGGGCCTACCCGGAGAGACGGAAGAGGGGGAGTTTTCACGTCCAGCCATCTAGTCGCCCCCATTCACCCTCGGTGCCACCTTGGTCATGAAAGCGGTCATGTTCCTCATCACTCTATCGCTGTCATGATTGAAGAAATCGAACCAGCACATTAGACGGTCTTCCTTGTCATATCTGCCAATAATCTGCTCGACTATTTCTTCCGCGTTACCAATAACTGCATTGTCTACTGCTCTGTCAACTTTGGATGGGTCTATGGTCCCTTCCAAGGCGCTCCAGTAGGTTGAAAGAGCCGATTTAGCCTCAATTTTTGCAGCCTCACTCCTCTCCATTGGACTCAAACCTTCCTCTTCATTGATGAAAACCATTACAGTTCTGGGCATCATAGACCTCCTCCACTCACCTCCGTCTGGGTGATATGCCTCTTTCATTCTCTCATGGGTCTCATTGATTATTTTTGGAGGGGTTATTGAGAGATTAAAAACCTGCACTGGTAGCCATTTATTGACCTCTCTCTGAAGATTCTGGTCGTGACTGCCAAGGATCAGATTCAGAAGTCCCCTATCCCAATTCTGGGGAATTATCTTTATTTCTTCAAACTCATATCTATTGCCCACATCTATTGAATCTGGGGGCGACATAAGGCCGAAGTGTTTGCAAGCCTCATTCTGAACTTTTGACCAATCCTCGTCGCTCCTGAAGTTTTCTCTTGTAAGTATGGTCTTACCAATCATCTCGCTCGAGACTATATCCCCTCTCAAAAGCCTAAGAAAAATCTCTGAGGCCTCGGCAAAAATCCTCCCTCTAAGTGCGGGCCAGGCCACTTCCTCAAAGGTATTTCTTGGAACTATTCCATAAGGCCTAGCCATGAATTCAAATCTGCCAGCACTGAATCCGATATGCAACCTTCTCCTTTCCTCTGGGTCGAGCCCGTGTAAGGCCAGGAAAGAGCCAACTCGCTCTGCTTGAGCTATCGGTCCCCCAGAAGCTAAAATACTCATTACTGCACTACCCACTTCCATTTTTTCTGTTCTAGAAAGTACTTTCTGGGCTAGTTGGAAGAAGTCTGTACAAAGTCCAACCTCTCCGGGGTAGTGGGGGACAACCGGACTGATATTTCTCTTTTGAACTTCCGTAGAAAGATGCGCTTGAGCTATCCAACCTATCCCGAAACCAAGCTTATCTGCATGCTCAGCTTGACTCATGAAACTTGAGAACATTTCTCTCTCAGTCGGGACAAAGCCAGAGGAATCAGGGGTCTGAGATATGGAAAAGAAAATATCAAATTCCATATGACCACTCAGATAGATCGCATCCTTCCACCATCGACAGCGAGGCTGACCCCCCTTATTGCACCACTCGATGGTAAGCAAAGCCAAGCTATCGCCACAGCCGTTTCTAAAGGATCTATAAGCCTCTCAATAGGGACGCTATTCATCCAGTTTTCTCGGACATCTTTGACATCAATACCGGTCCTTGAAGAAATCGAGTTAGCGAGATTACCTAGCCTATCAGTGTCTGTAAAACCGGGGAGAATGTTGTTAATTGTAATACAGGGATGTAGTTCTCTAGAAAGTGATTTTGACCATGACGCCATCGCTCCTCTGAGGGTATTCGAAAGTCCAATATTGTCAATAGGCTCTCTGACGGATGTCGAAATCACATTCACAATTCTTCCACTTCCAGCCTCTATCATCCCGGGGGCAAAAGACCTGACCATTATGTGTGATGCATGCAGATGCCTTGTGAATGGGCCACTGAAGTCTTCAACCGTATTTTCTAAAAGTGGGCCTCCTGGCGGTCCCCCTGAATTATTCACAAGGATGTCAATATTTCCGGCCTCCGATGCAAACTTCGCTACCGATTCCAAATCCTCCATATCAATAGCGAAGTATTCGTGACCTGAGCCGTGCATATCTGAAACCAGCTTGTGTAGTTCGTCAGCCGATCTTGCACATGCAATTACCCTGCACCCCGCCCTAGCCAAGACCAAAGCCGTCGCCTTACCGATGCCCTTTGATGCCCCGCAGACTAGAGCAGTTTTTCCATCCAAAATCCCATCAGCAAAGGGAAAATCGCTCCCAAGTAAATCAACTTCCATTTTATCACCTAATCGACATAGTGCGCATAAGTTTGGTCTCTGAGCTTCACCCTGACAACTTCCAATACTTCCTCAGGAGCGTTCTTGAATGTTGGGAAATCACTGGCACCTTGGGGGCGTCGCATCTTCGGCCAATCTCCTTTGTCATACGCAACCAGTGCCTCCTTCATCAACACTCCTGCGAGCACTAGTGTCCCATAGCATAGGTCCTCGTATGAAGCACCCCTCTCTACTGGTAACTCTCTCTTAAGCAGTATTTCTCCTGTATCTATTCCATTATCACAGAAGTGACAAGTTGAACCAACTTTGATATCGTGGTAGACGGACCAAGCTGGAGAAGCTGATCCTCTACATTCCGGTAGGAGGCCCGGATGAGAATTGACAACCCCATCCTTGGGAAAGTCCAATATTTCCCCTCGGATTATTCTTGTGCCACCGAATACTATCAAGTCCAGTTCCATATTCCTGATTTGAGGCATCACCTCCGTTGAATTGTGAATTGGAACGGTTACCATAGTTATCCCGTGGTCCTGTGCTTGTGACTCAATAGTGGGTGCGATTTCGTTTCCTTCAATGCGCTTAAGGAATTTCTCCCGCTCCTCGTCTCCCACAGGCGAGTCCTCTTCTATGATTATCTCGGGTATGTGCCCCTCGGACAAGATCTGTCTCAGCATCTCTCTGCCGTATGGATGCTCTTTCAATAGGAGGAAGGCGAATCTCGGCTTGGCCATGATACTCGTGTTCCGGAGGGGCTACACATACCCGTTATTTTCGGTCGATAAATCTGTACCTAATTATGCCCATTTTCTGAATTATCATCCCAACCATCGTAAAAATTCAACATTTTCGTCAATTCGAGGTTAGTTTTAGCATATGACAATCTAAAAATCTTCGGAGTTCCATGATAACCATCAAGACCAGATATTGTAACTCCCCCAAGCTCATTTAAGTCCACGAAGCCATCCTCACATATCCCAATGGACTCCACATCGAACCAATTAACTTCACAAGTCATGAATCGACATCCATTAGCCAGCTCGATGTCATCAATCAGGGTTAGTCCCATTTTGACTCTGGATTCTTCGACACAGGGAGCCATCCAGCCATCTATCCATGCAGGGGTCAAACCCACCTCCTCAAACTCACTTGCTTCACGAGGATACCTAGCACTTGTCTGATGGGCCTGCTCAATAATGCGGTCATTCACATGGTTAAACGTGCAAATTCCTGTTTTCTTGATATTCTTGTATGTGTGAGCATCCTTCCCGGGGGGCCTCAAAACGAACCCCATCATTGGGGGAGTAGAGCCTAAGTGTACTACTGAAGACACTATAGACAGATTTGAGCCGAATTCAGAATCATATGTCCCAATTAGAGTGGCACTTTTGAATCCACTGAGACTATTTACAAATCTGGCCCTTTTTCGGCTTTCCCAAGTCATCACATCCTCACTCTTCAGGAAATCAGTACTCATTACAACACCACTTCAGGGAGTGACTCTGCTTCTATCTCTTGGGAATAGGACGACTTCCCTTACATTGCCTGCACCAGTCAAAACCATCAACAAACGCGCCACACCAAGGCCCCATCCTGCATGGGGGGGAGCGCCATATCTGAATCCGTCCGTGTAGAATGTAAAGTCAGCGGGATCTAACCCCATGCCCCTCAGATTCTCCTCAAGAATATCCACGCGATGCTCCCTAGCTCCCCCACTTGTCATTTCATCCCTTCCAAAATTTAAGTCAAATCCACGACTAAGCTGTTCCCCCGTAGTTCCCTTTTCATTTTCTTTGTGGTGGATATAGAATGGTTTCATCGCCATTGGCCATCTGGGTATGAAATGGAAGCCAGGGAATTTCGCAGCGATTAAATCACAATGATGACTTTCGATATCATCTCCCCATTCAATTTCCCCGCCTCCTTTCTTCACTATCTCTATGGCTTCACAATAAGGAATCCTAGGAAATGGTAAGCTTGGAATATCTACCTCAATTTCCTCATTGCCTTGGGAAATCCTGTATTTGTTTATGATGTCAATCAAGTTTTGATCATTCTTCTTGACCTCTGACCATATGTGGAAAATCATCCTTTCTTGGACCCCCATAACATCTTCATCATCCATCCATGCTCCTTCTATATCGAACGATATGAACTCATTCAAGTGCCGATATGTGTCATGTTTCTCAGCTCTGAATGCTGGCCCGATTTCGAATACTCTTTCCAAACCTCCTAGGACGGCTAGTTGTTTGTACAATTGTGGACTCTGGGAAAGATATGCATCAGTATCAAAATATTTCATTGGAAAGAGATTCGTTCCCCCCTCTGCCGCCGCGGCAATAATCTTCGGGGTATTAATCTCCTGAAAACCCTCTGCGATCAGATGTTCCCTGCCATATTGAAGCACTCTAGATCGTAACTGAAACATCGCATTAACGTGCTCTCTTCTTAGATCCAAATGCCGATTATCCAACCTAACATCGAGTCCTACTTGGACATCATCAGTCACTCCTACTGGAAGCGGAGTCGATGCGATAGCCAGAATCGACCCAGATGAGACATTAATCTCATACTCTGGTGGAGGAGGCGACTCTCCTTCCTTGACCTTGGGGGCCCTCTTTTCAGCCACTACACCTGTCAGCTGAACCGTGGACTCTCTGGATACCGATTGAACCAAGTCAAAAAATGCCTGGTCCATATTATCCCTCTTTAGGAACGCCTGGATACGACCAGTACCGTCCCGAAGCATCAGAAAGCATATCGCACCTCTTCCCCTGACGGTTTCTGCATATCCCGAGATAGTTACTTCGGTGCCAATGAGCGAATCGCCCAGACTCACGACTTGTCCAATAGTGTGACTCCTGTAGGAGGTGGGTTGCCATTCCGCGCTGTCTCGCATGCTAGCACGGAAAGGGTCCTTGTTATCAACGGTGCTTATTCCTCCTCGTGTGTCGCGACCTTAGCGGAAATGAGTAGGAATGCGGTATGTCCAATTGGTGTATTCCCTGGTCTAACTCCTCCCTTACTGGCCTTTACCCACCTTCTCTCAATCATCTCTCCGGCCCATTCTACTATCATGCCACTTTTTTGGGCCGATTCCCAGCACTTTTCCAACTGAGCGGTGGTCGGGCAATAACAGGCCAATCTTCCACCTGCCCTAAGGAGAGGCTCTATCTCAGGGATTATTCCCCAAGGCTCAGCAATGTCAATTATTGCCGCATCTAACTCCTCACATTTTTCCATCACTAGACTTCCTATTTTGCCCATATCCCCTTCGATAAGGTGCCATTGAGGGAACTCAGGCAATACCTCCGATAGCCTTTCCATATTCATTCTGCCAACTTCAGCATGTTCAGTCCGCGCCTCTACTGATATCAGGGTCCCTTTTGATCCCATGACATTTGCAAGATGCATGGCCAATCCTCCTGAACCATGCCCGCCCTCAAGAACCCTTGATCCGATTCCAATCCCCATCCATGAGATTAGGAAACCAGAATCCTTGGCGCCAATAACCTGAGCCCTCCTAGCCATGTTTCTCCTCGCCTCAGGCAGGGAAGGATTAACGATCGTCAGAGATTTCTGGCCTACTTTTATCCTGTCTCCCAGAGAATAACCCTCCAGAAGCTCCTCAGCATCAAACCTACCGAGGCCCTTGATCTTGACCTCCCCTGGCGCTCTTCTTAGAAGGTACGCCCTGCCATCGTCCTCTCGAAGTGCCAGCCAATTACCCCCACTCTCGTCATCCACGTTTTACGGGAAACTACTTCAGATATCAATTAAACCTCCTTCTTAAGCGAAGTCAGATGCTAGCAAGGAATATGGTTATACCACATTTCTGACCGGTAGTGATGATGGAAGGCGCGACTCGATATGGCTTGGTTTCCTCAACGACGATAGTTACTATATTTTTACTATCGTCATTCATG